>JAQTSK010000044.1 GCA_028711345.1 Candidatus Peribacteraceae bacterium | reverse complement strand
GCAATCTGCCTCCCCCCCTTCTGCCCCCCCCCACCGGCCGCTCCACAGGGCCCGGGGGAGGGGTTGGGGGTGGGGGCATGGAGCGCATCGATCACTTCCTGAAACATCCACGGATTGCCGATGCATCCCCTGCCGATCAGCAGTCCGTCGAGATTGCCGATCTTCACGAGTGCGTCGGCTCCGCTGCAAATGTCACCATTGCCGAGAATGGGCACCGAGGGGAATGAACGCTTCAGATCGTAGATCGCCTCCCACCTGGCACTCCCCGTGAACTTGTCCTTGTACGTGCGTCCGTGAATGGCGATCGCCTGAGCACCGGCATCGATCAAACCACAAACAAAAGGAATCAGAGTCGCATCCGTATCCCACCCGAGCCGCGTCTTCACGCTGACCGGAATTTTCACCGCACGGACGACGGAATGCACCAGTTCCTGAGCCAGTTCAGGCTTTTGGATCAAGGCTGAGCCGTAACAGGACGAGACGATCTTGGCAGCGGGACAACCCATGTTGATGTCGATGCCGTCCACGCCAAGTGCTTCGATTTCTTTGCAGGCTTCGACGAGAATGGATGGATCCGCTCCGAACACCTGCACGACAATCGGACGCTCGATGAGAGAATCAAATTCCAACATCGAGCGGGTCTTCTCCGAACCGTGCGTCATCGCGTTGGTGCTCACAAACTCGGTGTATAGCAGAACATCCGGCGCGATCTTTTTGATGATTCTCCGGAACGCGGCATCGGTGACGCCCGACATGGGCGCGAGCGCGACGATGGGCCGGGGGAGGGAGTTCCAGGAGAACGGCACGGGCGGCAATCTTACAGAGGAAACCGAAGAGTTGGAAAAGGAAACCAAGGAGTCCGAGGAGTCCGACGAAACCGAGGAACAGCTGCTGACACTGTTAAAGAAGCAATCGGTTACTCAACAAAACCGGCAACCATCGGCAAAGATTGCAGCGGTTCCTCGGACTCTTCGGTTTCTTCGATCTCCTCGGAATCCTCCCTTGTACATCCCCCCGATTCATGATGAACCGTGTTGAGCTTCCCGCAGCCGACGCGCATAATCCCGTGCGATGTACACGTTGATGCGACTGCTCATCGTCACGACGGTCTACGCCCAGAATTTGGGGCCGAGGCCGGGCGGTGTCTGTGACACTAACTTCTTCTGGAAAACAAATACGTCGGGAAACAGCGGAGGGTTCGGAGCGCCGGGATCGGGCTTCGACTGCATCGCGGAATACATCATGCAAATCACGTACATCGTCATCGGCTTCACGGCCTCCCTCGCGCTCATCATGCTGATGATCAACGGATTTCGGTACATGGTCGGACCTGCCATGCCCGGAGGGAGCTCGGACGCCGCCAAGAAAGGTATCACCGCCGCACTCATCGGTGTGGTGGTCTCGCTCCTGACCTACGCCATCATCGACACCGTCTTGTATTACATCACCTCCTGATCCTATGGCGAAAAAACCGTCTCCGGCGGACTCCTTCAAATCCATCCAGATTCTGAGCGCGAAAGCGCAGTCTCTCTGGACGAAGGCGAAAGAACGCATGCACGCAACACACCCTGCACCCGACGCCGCCGAGCCGGTCACGCCTCCCGCCGGACGCAAGAATGTGATGAAAATCGAGATCTCCGCCGTCACGGCGGCCAAGGTCACCTGCACGATCATCCTCGTGCTGTCGGTCGCATGGCTGCTGATCGCCATCCGCGATTCCCTCCTCATCCTCTTCCTTTCGTTCTTCATCGCCATCGTCATCGACTACAACGTCCGGTGGCTGGAACGATGGAACGTCCCGAGAAGCATCGCCGTCTGGCTGATCTATCTGGTCTTCCTCTCGGTGATCGTCTTCCTGATCGCCTCCCTCATTCCGATCGTCGCGGCGCAGCTGCAGGAACTGGCTCGCTACATCAACAATCAGGCGGATTCCTTCCTCATCAATCCCAATGTGCATCTTCCCTTCGTTCCGGAAACGGTGAACGGGAGACTCACGGATATCGTCCAGAACACCCTGCAGAATCTGGGCATCAAAGACCGCGCGTCTGCGCTGCTCCAGTTCGGCCAGAAACTCTCCACGGTTGCGGAGAGCTCCATCGGCTACGCCGCGCAGCTGGCTGGGGGCGTATTCGGTTTCTTCGTCAATCTGATCCTGATCCTCTTCCTCTCCTTCTTCATCCAGCTGGAGCGGGAGAAAATCATCGATTTCTTCCGTTCCATTCTTCCTGCTGACTATAGAAGTTACTTCGACAACAAAGCGGATGCCATCTACCAGAAGATGTCACAATGGTTCCGCGGACAGCTCATCCTGTGCATTTCCATCGGCGTTCTGGTGTTCATCGCTCTCAAGATTCTCGGGATGCCGTACGCTCTGACGTTGGCGTTGCTCGCGGCATTCACGGAATTCATTCCGTACGCCGGACCCATCTTCGGCGCCATTCCGGCAGTCATCATTGCGTTCTCGCAGTTCGGCTTTGTCTGGGGGCTGGTCGTCGCAGGCGTGTACTACGTGATCCAACTCTGCGAGAACAACATCCTGGTTCCGCTGATCATGAAACACGCGGTGGGACTCTCCCCCATCTCCATCATGTTCGGCATGCTGGTCGGCGTGAGTTTCCCGAGCGTCATCCATCCGGTCATCGGCATCATCCTCGCCGTTCCGGCGACCGCCGTCCTCACGATTTTCGTCCATGATTTCTACGTCCTGAGGAGGAGAAAATAGAGGATGAGAGGACTGAGAAGAGGAGAGGATGAGAGGAAAACCGATAGTATCGACGTCGGTTTGCCCTCCCTCTCTCTGTAAAATATTCTCAACATTCTCCCATCAAAATGCCACTTCAATGAATTGGCAATCTCTCTTGCCTCACTCCGAACCCGACTCATGGTACAATACTCGATCAAGAACTGATCTGGCACTCCGAGATCACGAGTGCTAACATCATCCCATTCCTCCCCGTTATGCACCCATTCGACCGCTTCACGCCCAATGCCAAGCTTGCTCTGCAACTCGCGGAGCAGGAAGCCAAGAACATGAAGGCTCCGGCCATCGGCACGGACCATCTTCTGCTCGGTCTCCTCGGAATTCCGAAATCGCTCGGCTTCTCCATCCTCACCGGTGCCGGCGTGACACACGAGAATGTTCGGATTCTCCTGAAGGCGAACAACGTCTCGCAGGAGGAGGGAACGGATGTGAAGCACGGACTGACGCTGGCGCTGAATACCGTCATCGAACAGAGCGTCCTGATCGCCCACAAATTCCGTCACGCCACCATCGGCACGGAGCACCTGCTCTATGCGCTCATCGGCAATGGGAAGAACGGCGCAACCGCCCTGCTGCAAAGCATGCAACTGAATCCGGACGATCTGAAGGTTCACATCGAGGAAATGTTCGGCCAGATCAACACCTTCCGCCAGCAGCACCGGAATCTGGAAACGTCGCTCGAATCCTTCTTCCACGGACTGCAGGGAGCATTGGCCGGTATGCAGCAGCCGCATCCCGGTGAACCGGAGAATCTGCGACGCCGTAAAACCGAGGGCAAGAGCAAAACGCCCGTTCTGGACTACTTCACGGAAGACGTGACGAAGAAGGCGCAGGAGAAGAAGCTGGATCCGGTGATCGGACGGGAGAAGGAAATCGAGCGTCTGATCCACATCCTGAACCGTAAGACGAAAAACAACCCCATCCTCATCGGAGAGTCCGGGGTCGGCAAGACGGCCATCGTCGAAGGTCTCGCGCAGCGCATCGCAGACGACAAAGTGCCTGCCAGTTTGCAGGGGCGTCGCCTGCTGCAGCTCAATATGGGATCGATCGTCGCAGGAACCAAGTACAGAGGCGAGTTCGAGCAACGGTTCGACGACATCATCAAGGAAGCGACCGAGAGCAAGGGGGAGATCATCCTCTTCATCGACGAAATCCATACGGTCGTCGGCTCGGGCGCGGCGGAAGGGTCATTGGACGCGGCGAATATCCTGAAACCGGCCCTCAGCAGGTCCGCACTGCAGGTCGTCGGCGCAACCACCACGGACGAATACCGCAAGACGGTGGAAAAGGACCGCGCGCTGGAGCGCAGGTTCCAGTCCATCATGGTCGAAGAGCCGTCCATCGAAGACGCCATCAAAATCCTGCAGGGAATCCGTAAGTCATTCGAGCGCTTCCACAAACTCAGCATATCCGACGAGTCCATCGAGGCCGCCGTGAAACTGAGCAAGCGGTACTTGACCGAGCGCTTCCTGCCGGACAAAGCCATCGATGTGCTTGATGAGGCTGCTGCAGGAAAGAGCGTTCTCCATAAAGATGAACGTCCGCCGCGACTCAAAGAAATCGAACAGGGACTCAAGACCATCGAAGCGAAGAAACAGCTCGCCGTCCGGGAACAGAAGTACCAGCATGCGCTGAAGCTCCGCCGCGAGGAGGAGGATCTGCAGGAGGAGAAGAAAACCTTGCTGGCGCAGGTGGATGGCGATGAGCGATCCCCTATCCAAATCAACGAAGATGACATCAACGCAGTCATCGCACGCATGACCGGCATTCCGGTGACCCGCCTCATGAAGTCCGAGACGAAGCGCTTAAGCTCCCTCGAGCAGATGCTCCGCAAGCACATCGTTGGACAGGATAACGCACTGGAAAAAGTGGCCAAAGCCATCCGCCGGAGCAGGGTCGGCATCTCCGACGTACGCAGGCCAATCGGCTCCTTCCTCTTCATGGGACCCACGGGTGTCGGGAAAACCGAACTCGTCAAAGCCATGGCGCAGGAAGTCTTCCAGCGCGAGGACGCCCTCATCAAGATCGACATGTCGGAGTTCATGGAGCGCCACAACGTCTCCCGTCTCACGGGAACGACAGCGGGCTACGTGGGGTACGAGGAGGGAGGACAACTTACCGAAGCGGTGCGCCGGAAGCCGTACTCCGTCGTCCTGTTCGACGAGATCGAGAAGGCGCATCCGGAATTCTTCAACATCCTCCTCCAGATCATGGAGGACGGACAGCTGACGGACGGACAGGGAAACATCGTGGATTTCCGCAACACCATCATCGTCATGACCAGCAACATCGGCGCGGAGAAGCTCACGAAGGAAGCCGGCAAGATCGGTTTCAAGCTGGGTGATGACGCCCGCCGGGAAGAAGAGCAATACGAAGAGAAGCGACAAGAAGTCCTCCGCGAGCTCAAGGACACATTCCGCCCCGAGTTCTTAAACCGCGTCGATCACATCATCGTCTTCAATGCGCTGACGCAGGAGGAGATCCGCAAGATCGTTCACATCCACATCGGCAAGCTGGCCGAGCGTCTCAAAGAACAGGAATTCTCACTGACCGTCGACGCCAAGGCTGTGCAGATCCTTGCACGACTCGGCTTTGATCCCGAATACGGCGCCCGTCCCGTCCGCCGCGTGCTCCAGGACAAGCTGGAAGACCAGATCGCCGAGAATATTCTCAAGGGCATGTTCAAGAAAGGCGACGTCATCCGCATCGTCGGCAGAGGGAAGGAGGAGTTGCTGGTGCTGCACGGACA
This sequence comes from Candidatus Peribacteraceae bacterium, assembly GCA_028711345.1. GTDB lineage: Bacteria > Patescibacteriota > Gracilibacteria > Peribacterales > Peribacteraceae > CAINWJ01. The sequence goes on along the minus strand of JAQTSK010000044.1, from coordinate 9,946 downwards.
AGAAGAGGTGAAAAAGCAAAAAGATACTAGAACGATCGTGACAGTGTGAAACTGGGCTGCGAAATATCTTTCGCAAGAACCTTCATCAATAGATTGTATGACAAATCCACCAATCAGTACTTCACACGATAACAACAATTTGTTACTCGAAGGACCTTTCTACACAGCAGTACCTTCACCAAAACAAGAGTATTTGGTAAAGATACAACCAGAGATTGAAAAACTTCGGCAGCACCTCCTGCAAACTTAATCGTACGAGACTCATTCGGCGACGACCATGCCGCACGGCGAAAGTACTTGAAAGATACTGAGGAGGGACGAACTCTCGCACGGATAAGCAAGCTGCGTGGCACCCTCCAGTTGAACACAATTTTCGGAATGGACGCTATCATCCGTGCAATAGCAAGAACCAATCCAGACAAAGCTGAGAAGCTACGAATAGTTTTCACTCCGGATGAATGGGCGGCGAGCGACTCCAGAAAATACAATGCTCTTTCCTTAGAGCAAAAAGTGGCTGCAGCAAGGAAGCTGGATGAGGCAATTATTGCATTTCTCAAGGTGCTGACCGAATAGAAGGGCGGGGATCCTCACAACAATATAACCATTTAACAATTTAACAGTTTAACAATACACCATCATGGCATCCCTTCGCCTTTTCTGCTACAATACTAGGAAATACCACATCCACACCCCATGCCAGTCCAAGCAGTCAAAATACCGCAGAACGTCTACGTGGAGGACCGCATCGTCGGTCCGGTCACGCTGAAACAGCTCGGCATCACCGGACTGGGCATCGGCATCAGCTACGTGATATATGCAACGGCGGTGAAGTCCGGTTTCTCCGGCATCCCGACCGTGGTGATTTGCTGGAGCCCCACACTCGTTGCAGCCGCGTTCGCATTCCTGAAAATCAATGATCTGGGACTGCTGCAGATTATTCTGCTGGCCATCGAAGGCTTCAATAAACCGAACACGCGCTACTGGAGTCCGCATGCGGGTCTGACGATCAACCTCATCACACGCCACATGGAGAAAGCTGAGGAGAAGCGGCAGGGCAGCGATGCCGACGGTGCCGCAAAACTCCTTTCCGCAACAAAAGAACTGGATAAACGGCGAAAAGAAATGACGGAGCTCGGCATGCCCGATCAGACGCCGGATAATCTGGAAGCGGTCAAAACGAGACTCCAGCACCGCCTCGATCAGGATGACGATGCCGCTGCGGAAGCGCGCGACAAGGTGGCGCAGTCTGTGGACCGGAAGCGCGTGCTAGCGTCGACACTCGAGCCCGAGAAATCCATCGACGGCATTGCAGACAAAATCCCGACGGACAATCAAACGCCTGACGCCTAACCCCTTCTCGCCCCCTCCGTCCATGTCAGAGACCACCGCCTCCACCGCAACAGCCGTCGCCGCCAAAGGAGCCGCCATGCCGGACACCGTGCGCAAGAAGAAGAAAGCATTCTCGCTGTCCACGCAGCGGTACCTCCCCATTGCTGAAATCCGCGAGGATACGGTGCTGCTCAAGAACGGCGGTCTGCGAGCCGTACTGAAGGTCAACTCCATCAACTTCAATCTGAAGAGCGAGATCGAACAGCAGGGCATCATCGCCGGTTACCAGTCCTTCGTGAATACGCTGATCTTCCCCGTCCAGATTCTCATCCGGTCAACGAAACTCAACATCGACCCGTACATCCAGAGCATGAAGAATCGTGCCGATCAGCAGTCCAGCCCCCTGCTCAAAGAACAGACGCTGGACTACGCGGACTTCATGGAGAAACTCGTGGACATCGCGGACATCATGCAGAAGAACTACTTCATCATCGTGCCGGTTGACGCACCGGCGAAAGCGAAACGAAATCTATTCCAGCGCTTCATGGAGTGGATGAACGTCGATGACACGCGCGGCAAAGCCTTGCAGCGCAGCCATGAATTCAAATCATACGGCAAGATTCTTCGCGACCGCGTGACACTGGTGCAGTCGGGCATGGAGAACGTGGGGCTCACCGTCCGGAGACTCAAAACCGACGAACTGGTTCAGCTCTTCTACTCCATCTACAACCCGACGACGTCCCAGAAGCAGAAGTTCAAGAACACGTTGGAGCTGAATCCGGACAAGGCGGCGGTGTTTTAGGAGGAAGATTCCGAAGAAACCGAGGAGTCCGAAGAGTCCGAGGAACAGTCGCTCTTCAATGACATCCCCTTTTGATCGCTCTCTTACTCAATTCTGATTGGATCGGAGTATATGAATACACATTTGGATTCCGTATCGGTTCCTCGGATTCTTCGGTTTCTTCGGACTCCTCGGATTCCTCAATTTCGATCAAAGAAAAATTGACATCAACCTCCTAAACTCCTAATCTACTGCTACTCCCTTCCATTGCTCGTGCAAGGATGGATGGGACTCTTACTCTTCCCCTTGCACCCTCTGTTTTTTATGGCAACAGCCACCCAATCCACACCAGAAGCATCCGTGATGCGCGATCTTTTGAAGGAATCTCCGGAAGTGCTCCGCGCACGACCCGGCGAGCTCATCGAAGGCATCGTCATCTTCAAAGGCAAGAACAAGATGCTCATCGACCTCGGCGGCGTTGCGACCGGCATCGTCTCCGGCCGCGAACTGCGGGATTCGCTCAACACATTCCGCGAGCTGAATGTCGGCGACAACGTCGCGTCACTCGTCCTTGAAGAGGAGAGCGACGAAGGAATGGTCGTCCTGAGCTTGCGCATGGCCAGCCAGCAGAAGGCATGGAGCCGCTTCCACAAGCTGGTTGCCGACGACAAGACGATGAAGTTCACCGCACAGGAAGCCAACAAGGGAGGACTGCTCGCGAACATCGACGGCATCCGGACCTTCCTGCCCGTCAGTCAACTGTCGCCGAGCAACTATCCGAGAGTGAACAACGCCGACGCCTCCGAGATCATCAACCGTCTCGCCAAGTTCATCGGGCATACGTTCACGGTCAAGATCATCACGCTGGATGAGGATGCGGGTAAGATCGTCGTCAGCGAACGTGAAGCGATGGCGGAGGAACGGTCCAAGGCACTCGAGAGCCTGACGATCGGCGACACGAAAGAAGGGCTCGTGAGCGGCATCGTGAAGTTCGGTCTCTTCGTCGCATTCGATGGACTGGAAGGTCTGGTCCACATCTCGGAGATCGCGTGGGGTCATGTGAAGAACCCGAGCGAGTGCGCCCAGATGGGTGACCGCGTCACCGTGAAGATCATCGGCATCGAAGGCGAGAAGCTCTCACTCTCCATGAAACAGCTCACGAAAGACCCGTGGGAGGAAATCGCCGAGCGGTATCCGGTCGGCAAGAAAGTGGCGGGGGCGGTCGTCCGCTTCGCCGACTACGGCGCGTTCATCAGTCTGGAGAAGGACATCACCGGACTCGTGCACGTCACCGAGCTGTCACACGAGAAGGTCTCCGATCCGGCACAGGTGCTGAAGATCGGCGAGAAGGTGGAGGCGCAGGTGATCAACATCGACATCGACGAACGCAGGATCGGCCTGTCCATCAAAGCGCTGAAACCGATCGACGCCGCCACACTCGAGCGCATCAAGAAGGATCATGCCGATCGCGAGCAGGCGAAGCGTGACGCCAATGCGCCCAAAGGAGCCGTTGTCGCATTCATCGCATCCAAAACCGGCAAGAAGTACTATCCGGCCGATTCGGCGCAGGCGGAGAAAATCACCGCGGAGCACCGCGTGACGTTCGCAACGGAGAAGGAGGCGGAGGAGGCGGGGTACACGGCGTAAGAAATATTCCTTCAAACTGATCGCAAGATGTCATGGTGAGCGGAGTCGAACCATGACATCGGCATGTCGCCCTTCGACTCCGCTCAGGGTGACATGCCATTGTGCTCTGGAATCAGCATCAGACTGAGTAGAACTGACTTTCTACCCTTCCACCTATCTTCAATGCCATCCCTCGCCATCATCTTCGACATGGACGGCGTCCTCGCGGATACGGAACGGATTCATGCGGCTGCAGAATGCGAAGTTCTGAAGAATCACGGCATCGCATTCAACGCGGACGATCTGTCCAAACAGTATGCAGGCATGCCCGAGAGCGCCATTTGGCCGGCAGTATTCAGTGCGCAGAAGAAACCGATGCCGCCGATTGAATCGTTGATGAATGAAAAATTTGAAGTATTCAAGAACATGGTGAAAAGCGGCATTCCGCCGATGCCGGGCGCGCAGGATCTGATCAAGCTGTTAAAGATAAACGGTATTCCAATCGGCGTCGCTTCCAGCGCAGAACCGCAGTACATCGAGCTCGTCTTGACGGAACTGAGGCTGAAGCATCTCTTCAATGCGATCACCGCATCCGCCGAAGTGATGCACGGAAAGCCGGCACCGGACATCTTCCTGAAAGCTGCAAGTAAACTCGGCGTCGATCCGCAGCACTGCATCGTCATCGAAGATGCCAGAAGTGGAACGCTGGCGGCGAAGGCGGCGGGGATGAAGTGTATCGGACTTCAGTATCCGGGGAACAATCAGGATCTGTCGGCGGCGACAAAGATTGTTGTGTCCCTGAAGGAGATTGATCAATCGATGCTGGAGAATTTGTGATCATCATTATCTTCCGTAGCAGCGGTTCGAAAACCGCTGCAACGTGGAATCGAATGCCGGCGATTTTCGAATCGCCTCTGCGGGAATTATGACGACAGCTTCTGCTCACTCAGGAAATGCAGATGCAGCATGAACACCTCCTGCCCCCCGGCCTTGCCGACGTGAAATTTAAGTTGGTACCCGTCAATGCCATGTACCTTGGCGAATGCCTGCGCTTTGCGAATCAATAACGCAGGAACGTGAGCGGTTTCATCTGTGAGATCCGCAATAGACGCAACGAAGTCCGCATCCTTCTTGGCGATGAAGAGAATATGCGTTGGAGCCTTGGGGTGGATGTCCTTGAACGCGAGAACCTCATCGTCTTCGAAGACGACTGTTGCGGAAATCTCACGACGGAGGATTTTGTGGAAGATGGTGTCGGGAGGAGTCATACTAAAAGAATACCAGATTTGCGACAGTAAAATCTGAGACGGAGGAGGAGAGGATAGAGAAGATGAGAAGATGAGAAGAATAGTTCCTCTCATCCTCTCGTTCCTCTCCTCTTCTCCTCCTCATTTCGAATTGACTTTTCCGCTAAAATAAGAGAAAATGTACTCATCATGGACCTCTCGGCAAACAAGGTCGAAGGACGGAGCATCACGATGGCAACGGGGAATGAGCAACAGACGGCGACGATCGTCTTCCAGCCTCCGCGCCTCAGTCAGATCGTCGAGATCGTCGACGTGATGGGAAATGTTGTCGAAAGTATCCGCGAGGAAAACGCCCGCGATCTGCCTGTCACATTGCAAAAGTCATCTGCAGGAAGTGCCGCCGGTACGGCAACGGTCTCGACACGTGATGCCGCAATCGCCGCTGCGCCTCCGGTACCGGTCATGCAGAAGAGACTCGTGAAGCACCTGAAGAAAGAAGTGCGGATCATCGAGCGTGAAGTCAGGAAGCTCTCACGATCACGCGCCCGGGGTTCCGCGTACGTGCTCTCCATCCTCTACCGGAAGATCCGTCGCCTGTCATCGCTCATCGGGGAAATCCTCCGCGCTTCGACGGAGGTGATCAAGAGGTTCTATGTCGCCGTCTTCATAGACCATCAACCGTTGGTTGTCCGCGGGGGGACACTGGCCCCATCTGATGAATGACGTCCGTCACGAAATCCGCGATGACGGGAGGCCATGCCACGGATTGCAGAAACCAGACGATGAAGGGCGTGACGATGGCTGCGGCCGTGAGTGCGCCAAGCCCGTACGCGATGCCTTTGACGAACGACAGCACCGTGACTTTCACCGGGTGATGGGAGAGTTGCTCGGCGGTATGCACCTCACGGAGGAACGTGTAAATTTTCCGGACTTCGGCCGCAAGTTTTAGAGAAGATGAATCAGCCATAGATCGATCAGATGATACCCGGATCGTGCTGAGGTGCACGGAGAATGCCGGTCAGCGGATTGACATCGGTAAACACACCTTCGACCGGCAACTGCGCGAGGAGCTCCTGCGACGTCGGCAGCTTGGCGGTGTAGCTCCGCCCCTTCCAGAGCAGCCGCAAGGATTCCATGTATTCGGCATCATTTCTGAGTCGTGCAATGAATGACTCCGCTGTCGCACCGAACCGCGTGTGAGGCAGACGCTCCTTCAGCGCATAGAGGAATGCAACGAACGCCTCCTCTCCGCCGGCCAACCGGTACGCGAACTGATCTTCAACCGTATTGGCAATGTCCTCAGCGTCCAGTCCGACGAGTGTCGTGAGTTGCTCCGACGGACCCGACGGGAGGAAGTGCCTGACCCCGATGCGACGGAGCGTGCACGGCACGGCAAGATCGGCAAGGAGATCCGCCACCTGCGACGCCAATCCTCCCTCGGTGTTGTGATCTTCGGCAACGATCAGGTGGCCGGTTTCCAGCGCAGCTTGCAATACGGCTCCGGCATCCATGGGACGGATGCAGGCCATGTTGAGGACACGGATCGAACGCTTATGAGCCAAAAGTAGATCAGCGGCCTTCACCGCTTCGTGCAATGCGGAACCGTAGGAAAGAATCGTCGCATCATCTTTGCTGTCACCTGTTCCACGAACGAGTGATGCGCGTCCGTCGAACACGTACGCGGAACCGTACAGCGCCTTTCCTTCTGCCGTCAGAATCTGCGGATGACCCGTGCGGGCGGAGAAAACGTAGACGCTCTCGGTGCCTGCGGCGATCACCTGCATGGCGCGTTCCGCCATGGCTCCTGCCTGATTGCTGTCCCCGATGACCCAGACCTGCGTGTAATCGAAGGGAATGTTCACGTAATTTCGCTCCTGATGCGTCTCGCCGTCCTCGCCGACGCTCAAACCCGCATGCGTGCAATCATGCAGGACGCCGAGCGGGATATGACCGGTGTTGATGTCGATCAGACGGGCGTTGGCTCTGGCCTCATTGACACCGAATGCGGCAAACGTGTAGGTCACGGGCAGTAAACCGGCCTGCCGCATCCCTGCAGCCATCATGTACATGTTCGCTTCCGCAACTCCGACATTAATCACGCGGTCGGGAAAATCTTTTTCAACGGCGCTGAATCCGCCGGAACCGGCCAGATCCGCATGCAGAACGACGATCCGTGAATCCCCCGCCATGAGCGCCTTGATGTGAATGGCTCCGAAATCGCTGCGGGCGGCCCCGGGTTCCGTTTTGAGGATGCGCTTGTAACTTGCCGGGAGAGTGAATGCCAAGCGGGCGCTTGAGCGTTTCGCCCGCGCCGCATCGAAGCGTTTCTTGTGCTTCGCCCTGACGGGCTCGAATGCTTTTGTGAGATCGGCGAGAGAAGGAAGATGAAGCGAATCCAGTGCGGTCTTCGCATCGTCCGCACTCAGGGGCGAACCGTGGAAGTTCTTCTTGCCGGAATTGGATCCCTGTTCCATCAACGGAACTCCGTCCCCCATCGTGGTGTAATAGCAAACGAAGATCGGACGTCCCTTTCCGGCCAACAGATCGGCTTGATCCAATGCCGCACGCACCTGACGGAGATCATTTCCATTTTGCACCTCGATCACCGCCCAGCCGAGTGCGACCGCAACCGATGCAAGATCCGTGCCCATCCCGACGACGGAGGACGGAATGCCCGCGAGCTGGATATCATTCCAGTCACCGTGGACAACGAGATTATCAATGCCGAGGAGCGATGCCAGACGGAACGCCTCCGCCACCTGCCCCTCCTGACTGTCGCCGTCGGCGAGGACGACATCGACGATGCCGGATTTCTTCAGATACTTTTTTGCGAAGGCGACGCCGAGTGCATTGGAAACGCCCTTCCCCAGCGGTCCGGTCCCGAATGGAATATCCCCGATCCCCGCTTCCACGTGACCCGGCAGTCCGCCGATGGTCCGGAATGTGTCCATGATCGCCTGCGGAGACGCCAGACGCGCATCGTCGCCGTCACGTCCGAAAAACCACTGGAGCGGAAACCCGAGGAGCGAGAGGTGTCCGGGGCTGAATCGCAGCGACTCATCTGAAGCCGGATCCCGCCGCCGCGTCACCTCGTACGCGAACGTGAACGCCGACAGCGGACCGCCCGGGTGACCGGACTTGTGCTTGATGGGCGCCTCGATGCACAGCCGCATCATGATCTTGTGCGCGGTGTCGTAGGCCTTGGCTTCATCCTCCAATACGTGTTTCGCGTCCTCCGGCCCGATCCAGAAGCGCTCCCCATCCTTCTTCCTCGCGGCGATGCGCTGGAGCGACATGGGGGCTTCGGACACATTCTTTCCGACAAATTGCTTGAGATCAGGGTAGGTGGACATGAATGAAGTGTACGGATTCAGAGCACGGGGAACAAGGAGGCGCTGAGGATCGAAATGACCAATGACCAATTCCCAATGACCAGAAAATGCTCAATGCCTGAATCCTCAAACAACTGTCATTGGGTATTGGACATTGTGCATTGGTCATTCCCCCCATCCCTATTTCTTCGCATCTACTTCCTTCCCCTTCTGCTTCTTCCCCTTCTTCATCCCCTCCACCGCCGCGAGGAACCAGTCCAACACGTAGTCGATGGCGCCGATGGGCTTGAGAATGACCGCTTCCACATCTTCCGTAATGGCCTCGATGCGATCCGTAACACGCTTCAGGGAAATGGAAACGAAGATCAGGTGGTAGAGCACGATGATCGACATCGCCACCGCAATGATGGCGAGGAAGAGCAGAATGTCATTAAGCGAGAGTGCTGCCATCGGTACGCGTGGTAAGATGCTTCATCCTACCGCATGACAAACCGCTTCCGCAAAGCACTGGCAATCGTTCTGACCATTCCCGCAACGGTTTTCATTGCGATGATCCGACTGTACCGGCTCCTTCTTTCTCCCGACCACAGTTGGCTCCGGCACTTGTACCCCTACGGCTACTGCCGGCACGAACCGACGTGTTCAACCTTCGCGATCGATTCATTGAAACACTCCCCTCTTCCGGTGGCACTCTGGAGGATTATCAAGAGAATTCTCAGCTGTAACCCGTGGAGGAAGCCGTCGGATGCCAAGCTGCGCACTGTGATTGAGCGAGAATTGAGAATGTAGAATGTAAAATGTAGTATGTCCGTGCACTCTGAAGACCGAACGTTCCTTCCTAATCCCAATCTCCCGTTGCGGGTGTCGTATAACGGCTATTACCCCAGGTTTCCAACCTGGTGACGACGGTTCGACTCCGTTCACCCGCTCCATTGACAGATCAACCAAAATACTATTTAATTGCATTACGCTGATCTTTTCATGATCGGCAGACCGTCCATTCTTTCTATCAGGGAAAGAAAGTATTTGAGTTCCCGAGAATGGACACAGCTATAGGAGAACGGGCATGAAATCCCGTGAAGCGCGATGCTTAAAACGGAAGCGTCGCAGAACGTCGAAGGCGATCGAACGCGGTCGCCGAACAACCGCCCCTCGTGGGCGAAGAAAGTTCGGTGCGCAAAAGCAGCACCGTACCAAATCAGGCGTCGAGATTGCGGCCAGCAACTGCTGCGGTTTCAGCACAAAGCGCAGTGACGTCGGTCACGTCGGTCAACCCAAGGTGGCGCGCGTGCGCAACCGGTGGATGCGGAAGCATCCTGAGGTGGCGTACGTGCCGCCCCCGCCCCCGCCACGGGCGACGCGGTACGACTACCGCGGGCTGCCCGACCCGCAAGGCGAGTACAACGTCCGCGGCGAGTACATCGGGCGATAATCCGTTCTCCTGTCGGCCCCACTTTCATCTGAAGGTGGGGCCGCTACAAAAAAACTGCCATTCATACCCCTAAAGTCTTCTCCGATCCAAGAATGAGCATGAAATGACAGAATTCGTACACCCTGGATGAGCATGAGGAATGACAAGAGAATCAGTCTATGAATGCAACGGGGATTCGGGCGTGTCGTTCAAATGCTGG
>JAQTSK010000043.1 GCA_028711345.1 Candidatus Peribacteraceae bacterium | reverse complement strand
TTCTTGATTCGAAATGAGCCACAGCAGGGACACTTTTTTTGGGCATAAAGAATTGGGAAAGAGTATTGCTCTTACCTTAGCCCAAAACTGCTTAAATTAGCATTCATCGATTCCCTATAACCCTCAAATTGTGTATGAAATTTATGGGCTAAATGACAAAGATATTCGCATTCTTGAGGAGAGCTTACAAAACTAATTGGCGTGGTCAAAAAGTGCTTGTTACCATCCCCGCTTGATCTGTTCGAAATACAGTCTTCGATGTATGTGACTCGTATCGGGTCAGTGCAGTCGGATGAGGAACATTGTCATGGACACCGACACACGTTGAGATGATCGTATAGGCAGGCGCACAGGATTTGATAAATGACATTTCCGCTCCGTTGATGCTCCCGTGGTGGCTCGCGTGAAGAATATCTCCGCAAATATTGCTCGTATGAGACGCAATATGCGCTAGATTGGCATCCGACGCGTCGCCCGTGAACACACACCTCCTGTTTCCCAAATGTGCCTGAAAAACAAGGCAACCGTCATGCACCTCGCGTGTCTGGTTTGCAGTGAGATGCGAGGCAGGTCCAAGTATCCAGAATTGAATACCATCCGTGCCCCACCAGGGAGAATCCCATTTCTCTTGTCTGTGAGGACTGTAGAGCTTCGTTCCTAGTGAGCCGAAATGGTTTTTGAGCGCGTTGAACTCAGTCCATTCCTCAATCGTCAGGCTGTTGTCATCGTTCCGTCGCTGGTAGGGACTGTAAATCAGGTACTGGATGCCGTAACCGTTTCGCTTCAGAAAATCGAGGCCGGAATAGTGATCGCGATGCGCGTGTGTAATGAAGACTCCACGCAGAATCTTGCTCGCTGGCAGCAGATTCCGGTGCAGTTCGATGTTGTGGCAGTCAACGAGAAACGTTGCGGTGTCAGTCTGGATGACCGTTGCATCCCCGCAGCCAACGTTGAGATGGTAGATTTTGCCCATAGTTCATCGAATGCCGAAGACAGCAGAGTCTGCTCCTTTCTGATCGCGGGAAAGCAAATAGAGAATACCGATTGAAAGTTGCAAAGCTACTGTGATGGTGAATGTTCCGCCCAATAGCCATGTTCGATTTGCTGACACATCCAGCCAAAAGTAGAACAACATCGAGAGGAGAATTGCGTTCAGTGAAGCGATTAAGTAGGAGAAAAATAACTGTGAACTGCGCCAATTGAAAAACTGTGGTCGCTTTAGATTCGTGAACATTTTGGAGGCATTAGAGAAGCCAAGTGGCTTTGTTTTCAGAAAGAAGCCACGATGCTCGTTGATGTATTTTGCAACGCACACGAAGTACACACGGTTACGGATGACGAGTGCATACATGCAGAGTCCGAACAGGAAGCCGACGACCAGCAGCACAAGTGCGACTGGTACGAAGTCGATGCCGTTTTCGAGAGAATACTGATACAGCCCAACGGCTGCGCCGAGGATAGTTGTGTACGAAGCAAGCGTGAATTTAAACAAGTCCCAAATCTGGCCGTCGTAGTGACGCATTTGCTCGAAGCACTGATCGAAATCCCGTTCGAGAAACTGGGCTGCGGCTTGCTCACAGGCAGTGTCTTGTCGATTGGGTGTTATATTGCTCATTGATCGGTAGTATGGCAAAGAATATCAATAAATGGTATCCCTAGCCGATTAGAAGCTTCCCTCATAGATATAAAGTTGAAATCTAGGAATCAGAAGCAGCTTGTCGGAATATATACTTTGATGCCAAAGAATTAGCCCGCAAATGTAAATTAAGAAATAAGAAAGCGATGGTGCAATCAAGAGACTTGCCTCAAACAGCAGCACTAATCGGGTTCTGGCTGTCTCACATTTTCGTTCAGCGTCTTCCCGTCTTTATCCTTCCACGCGAGCCACCCGTTCACGCTGCCTCCCAGTAACGCATCGGCTGCAGCGGACGGAGCGCTGAAAAGATAGTCGCGCGTGAAAACGTAGAATTCGCCTGTATCCCTTAAGACTCCCTCCTCCAACAGATGCCGGCGAAACGGAACGTTCATCAAATGCTTTGCCACGATTTTTCTCGCCGTAGAACCCTTCAAGACAAGGAAGCCTTCGTTTGTATAATACCCCTTCCCTTCCGCTCCGAACTTATTTTTGCACACATACATGTTTCGCTCCGTGATCCGTTCCTCCAGAATGGGGAAGCCGAGCGTTGCAAGCAGCAGCCTGATGTCGGTTAGGAAATCATCGGCACGAACTTTGTCCGCAGCGCCGAGCGTGTTTTTCATGGGCTGTGTCTTGTTCTGTATTTCCGCCCTTCCCATGGTTTTCGCGATGTCGCAACAGCGATGTTCGAGATACTCGATATGAGCGGTGTTGATTCCGCTGCCCCGGGATACGAAGCAGACGGCGATGTTCCAGAAATCCTTTCCACTGTCGTTCATATGACCGTCAATGCGAATCCGCACATTCGCCGATTGGCCGATGTATATCTTGAACCGCCCATCGTCCGATGGGTTGCTCATAAGAAAATACACACCGGGACTCTGGATCATCGCCAGCGCATCGCTGTTCTTCACTTCGTTCCACTGCTTTCGCGGGATAGCAATCGCCTGAGCGACGGTATTGCCGATATCCGCAATACGGACGCCGAGAGGCGAACCATCCAACAGTAAAATCGAAATTGTCTTTGCTGACATGGAAGAAGTTTACATCAACTTGATACGTTTCCTCATCTAATCCGCTAATATACAGGCGTATGTCGCCTAAAGAATCATCCTGTCCTGTTTGCGGTTTCGATCAATTTCAAATACATGCCGGTGGGAGCAGCCGTGAGTACACCTGTGAATGCGCTCGCTGTGGCCGTTATTACACCACGCATGAGTTTCTGATTTTCCATCATGACAGGAATTATGCGGGAAAATGGCATTTGCTTTCCGGCTTGATACGCGAAATGAACGATAATGGAAAAACGCCGGAAATTATGTACAAGGAACTTGATAAATGGCTTGCCGATCCTCGTATCCCCAAAGACGATGACGCAGATGGTAAAGCGCAGAAGATGCTTAGTTATTTGAGACAGAAATCTCTACACTTCGGAAGTGATGTTTCAGTTCATTTGCAATCAGATCGTTCGGTTGCCTACGCAAGAAATGACGAGGAATTCGATGCTCTCATCAGATTACTGCGGGAAAGAGGATTTCTTACAGGGGGCTTCCAGCGAACTCGTGTGGATCAAGGTGACTTTGTTGATGCCACTGGAAAGGTATCGCTTACGCACGAGGGATGGCAACTTGCTAAGAAGGATAATCATGAGCCTTCTCAGGAAATCAGCGATCCAGCTATCCAAGCTCCTGTATCGGGTTCAAAAGGAGAGCTTTTCGATTCAATGTGTTTCCACGGAGATATCGCTCATGTCAGCCGAAACCTATTTGCCAGTGAGCACTATGCCCAAGCTGTATTTGAAGCGTTCAAGGCGGTCAACAATGCCGTAAAGGTCAAAAGCAAAATTGCCGATGATGGGCAGTCCCTCATGGGCGTTGTCTTCAAGAAAGATGATCCCGTGCTCAAAATCAACGCCCTGCGAACGCAGAGTGATCGCGATGAGCAGGACGGATTCAAACTTCTCTTCATGGGGGCGATGACAGGCATTCGCAACCCGAAGGCTCATGACAATGTGGTTTTGGAAGATCCCTATCGCGCACTGCACTATTTGGCTTTCGCAAGCCTGCTGCGAACGAGGGTCGATGAATCAACGCGTCCCCGATCCGCTTCGGCGTGTATTCCTGATCGTCAATCGTTTTTTGCCGCCTTGAATCAAAATGCCGAACAATCAGCAGAAAAGAAAATGGGAAAGCTCTTCGACTTCGCCGAGAAAAATCCACTTGGGACAGTGGCTTATGGGATCAAGTCATTCAAGTTTAAACTGCACACTGAGAATGGTGTGAGTACCGTGTTCGTCGCTTCGACGCACGGTTCTCTGGATATGATATGCAGGCTTTGGGAGCAGTTCCCTAAGCTGAGAGAACGTCATGCGGATGTTCTATCTAAACGTTTTCCTTTCATCCAGAAATCAAAATTGCTTCGCAATAAGTATTACGAAGTCGATCTATCGAAGTTTTCAAATGAAGACATCGATGATCTCCTCAAAATATACTCGGATATTGTCCGGGAACTTTCAGAAGAATCGAAGGGGGAGAATCAAGGTTAAGCAGATTTTTGGTCAACCTTCGTTGATTGTTTGTCGATACCAAGTGTTCCATCTTTGAGCATCAGCTTGCTCGTAATACACGCTAGCAACTCCCGTTTCTCCTGCGTCGTCCCCTCCGTCAGCAGGTATCGCGCGTACTTGCGCTTGTCGACCCTCGGCAGCTTTTTCTCTTCCCCTTCTTTGCCATAGACCGCTCCCATGAACTTCGCATGCCTCACGAACTCCTCCTCGAGCTTCTTCTTGATCGCTGCGCTCTCCAGTGTCACGTCTTCGACGATATCGAGCATTTGTTCAATCAGTCGGTCCTCCCGCAGTGACGGCTCCGGGCAATTGATGTCTTTGGCATGGGTGCAGCGGTAGTAGACGTACCGTTTGATGGAGCCGTCCTTGAGCACCTTGTGCTTCTCCTCGGCTGTCACGCCTGCCCCGCAGCCTCCGCACGTCATCAGGCGCGTGAAGGCGAAGTCCTTGGTGCCCCACGGCTTCTTCGGGGTGGCATCGAGAAGGCGCTGCACCTCGTCGAAGAGCTGCTTATCGATGAGCGGCTCATAGTCGCCCGTGATCCATTTCCCGCTGCCCCGTGGGAATTCGTATCTTCCGAGGTAGAAGGTGTTCCGAAGCATCCGGTAGATCATGCTCAGCGTAATCGTATTGCCTTTCCGTGTACCGAATCCGACCTCCTTCATCCATGCGTACAGCTTCCGTCCGCTGAAGCTCTTGTAGGCGACCAGCTCGTACATCTCCTTGATCTTAGGTCCGCGGATGGGATCGATGACGATGTGGCTGCATCGTGCGGCGACGTCCCGCTGTGTCAGGTACCCGAGCGGTGCCATCGTCGGCCTTATACCCCATCTCCGCTCTCGTCTTCATCCCGCGCTTGATATTGATGCCCCGATGATCGTTCTCCAGCTTCGCCTGGCTGCAGAGGATCATGAGGAGGAACTTCTCATTCGGGTTATTGGTGAACGTCTGACCGTGCGTCCGGATTTCGTGGAGCAGCCCCTGATCCATGAGATCCACGAGGGTTCCGAGGTCGCCGGCATTCCTGCTCAGACGGTCCGGTGCCCACGTCAGGATGGAGTTGAATTCGCCCTCGCGTATGTCCCTTAAGAGCTGGTTATAGACCGGACGTGCGCTGGATGCTTTCGCCGAGTGGCTTTCTTTCCGAATTTCGACAACTTCGATCCCGTCTCGCTTGGCCATCGACATCATCTCCTTGATCTGCGAGTCGATGGAAAGCGCCTGCCGTTCGTCATCCTCCGACGATTTCCGCGCATAAAGGCAGTAGCGACGATCCGGTGTGTGTTTCTGGGTCTCCCCGCCGGGAGACAAGGATACTGTGCTTTCGGCCGGTAGTGTGATGGTGGCGGTCGCCATAGGAAGAGGGGGGAATGGGTGATCCTCTTCCTACACAGATGACGCGACCCGACCGCAAAGGCTAGGGGAAAAGACTTCTTCGGATGCTTCTCTGTCGGTCGTTGTCGGGAAAAAATGGCAGTTCATTCATCGATGAACGACAACGTGTGCCAGTGAAAATGCCTCACCGCCTCCGCGTTGCAGTGAGCGTGAACGAGACCGAAGTAGCTTGAGACACTGCGCCTGTCCGTACGTGCGAGTACCCGATTCCAGACACGCTTCTGCAACTGACGATGCGTCGGGTACAACATGCATCCGAGGAACTTGAGTCCGGAGCTGCACGGGAAGATCACATCGTTGCGTCCATGGAGATCGAGGCAGAGCTCCTCAAGGAGGAACGCTTTCACCTGTGCCCTGTGCGCCGCCGCCGCCTCCCTATCGTTTACGAAGATCACGAAATCGTCGCCGTAGCGCAGGTAGTGCTTGATCCGCAGTGTGTGCTTCACGTACCGGTCGAGTTCATTCAGGTACACGTTCGAGAAAATCTGGCTCGTCACGTTGCCAATGGCGATCCCGCGCGGAGGTTCGGAAGTACTCTCTCTCTCTCTCTCTCTCTCTCGTCGCTCCCAACCGCTTCATTTGTGGCATAGCTATCGATCACCTTCTTGAGAAGCCGCATCGTTGTTCCATCTGTGATCCTCTTGCCGAGGATACGGACGAGTGTGGCGTGATCGACGGAATCAAAAAACTTGCGGACATCTCCGCGCCAGAAGAAGCCGTTTCGATTCCTTGCGAGAAACTCCTGAGCGCGTTCAATCGCGGCAAGCAGACCTTTCCCCTCACGGCATGACCATATGTCATGGATGAATGTCTTGTCGTAAATGTTGACCAGATGCTCGTAGAGGAGCCGGTGTACGAAACGATCTCTGATGCTCGCGACCGCGATTTCCCGTCTCTTCGTATCATTCACGCAGAAGGAACGGTAGGCACCGTGCTCGTACGTTCCGTCACACAGCTCACGATTCAGTTCCGTGAGGTTCTTCTCCAAGTAGAAACGGAAGTGCTCCAGCTCGGTCGTTCGCTTCTTCCCGCGCTTAAATCGCTGCCAGCAGTGCCAGAGAGCGGGTAGACTCAAATCAATGGACACGCTGCCCATCATCAACCGGACGTACGATCTCTACAAGCAGGTCGTCGATATCTCCGAAAACCTGACCAAGCGATGGCGCTTCTCGCTCGGGAAGAGCATCGAAGACACCGTCCTGAGTCTCCTCTCCGAACTCATCATGGCGAAGAATGCGCCGAAGCCGCTCAAGGCGGGATACCTGATCAGGGCATGCGCCCACCTTGAAACGTGCATGCTCAAGCTGCGGCTGTGTCTGGAACTCAAGCTCGTGAACGAGACGAAGATCTTTCAGACACAGGCGACGGTAGAAGAAGTGGGACGGCAGATCGGCGGATGGCTGAAATCTGTTCAAAACCAATGAACCCTTAGCCCGGGCACGACCACCGCGAATGTCATTGCGGTTATCGGCATTGTTCTCGTTCACGTTGACGTCATCCTCGTTACGGTTACCGTTCGGCGCATCGCCGTTGTCGGCTGAGTATCATTTGGAAGTCATTAGCCGCAGCCCAACGACCGTCTCGTCACAGGATCACTCAGCCCAACCCTAAGGGTTCATGAGCTTCTCATGGTCAATCCGGCTCTTTCTGTCATACAGAGCCGTTGTTTGAAAGACCACTTCACGGTAGCCCCGCAGCAAAGCAGAGTTGCTATTCACCGCTGTGTGGCATTGTAGCCAAAAAAATTTGTAGCGGAAGACCGCCTGACGGCGGTCTTAAGGACAAGATCAAAAGACGAATTAAGAGCAAAGACCAAGGATCAAGCAACCGAACCCTTAGCCCGGGCACGACCACCGCGAACGACATCGCGGTAACCGGCAAAGTTCCCGTACACGAAGACGTCACCCCCGTAACGGAGACCGTTCGGCGCAACGCCGCGAGTAAGTTGCTCTGGTGTGGCCTGAAGCCAGCTGATGCCCCTTAGATCAAGACGTTCTGCTTGCGGAAGCTTTTTTTGTGCAGCCCGATACTCTTCCTCTGACATTGATTCAGTTCCGGACACAATATTAAGAAGCTGCTCCTCCCATTTGTTGGGACCCCGTTGATCGTCATCTGATCGATCAAACGCATCTGCAGGAATGTTGGGGTACTGTTTCCGCAACTCTTGTATTGTCGCATCTCGTATCTCCGCAGGAATTGCTCGCAACCGTGCCAATTGCTCTGGTATATCAAGTTCCGGAGAAAGATCGTAAGCATTCGCCGGCAAGCCGTCTTTCTTATCAAGCTCCCACTGTGCCCCCCATTGCATTCCATTGAACAGGCTCCACGCTAAACTGGGATCTTTCTTGAGTAGCGTTTGTGCTTGTTCGGATGTGACTTTCTTTCCGAAAGGATTGGACTGCTCAGAACGCTTTTGTAGTGCATCGAGGAGTGTTTGTAGCTGCTCGGCAGACAAACTCTTCTCTGTGAAAGTTGCTTCCGCTTGCCCCTTATCACTCGCTTGAGTACTATTCATCAAAGACTGCGTCAGCTCTCGTGTTGCCTCCTGCATCTCTCGCTGAATTTCTTCGACTGATGCTGCGTGTCTTTGCATTTCATCAGAAAGACGCTTCTGAAGAGCTGTCAATTTAGACACGTCCATTTCATTCCGTTTCTGTCCTTCAGTTGAAGCAGCCATATGCGATAGGGGAAAAAATGTGAGCGAATTATACACAAGTATATTGTTCTGTCAAATCGAATTTAAGAACCCAGATTTAAGACTTTCTAATGGAAACCTTTTCCTTCATTCAAGTCTGGCCTTGAAGATCGGCGGAAAGATAATGTGTTAGAATAGTCTCATGCCGAAACAAGAAAAGTCCGACCTATTCGAGTTCATGCTCTCCCGCGTCAAGGAGACCCAGAAGAACCATCTCGATGCCGAACCACAGGTGTTTGGTCGTTGGTTTGCTGATCTATTCTTCATGAGTCCGCGTGACATTTTTGTGTCCGATGGATCGAAGGACGGTCAGATCGATCTGTTTTTCACAACTCATAACGGAAAGTCCGTGCTACACCATGTGCTGAACACGAAGTTCACCAAAGAGTACAACAAGATTGCACCGCCCGCCTTCTATCAGGAAATCAAGTACTTCTGGCAGGCTTTTGAAAATCGTGAAGCGCGAAGCGCCTACCTTCAGAAAGCAGTGAAACAAGAATTGAGACCGCGATACAACCAACTCTTCGAGCGTTACGATAACGGCGCCGTTGAGCTGATGTTCGTCACCAATCACCGCTGCAACGATGCGCACTTTGAACAGGTCAGGAATATTCCGGTGAAGGTGTTCCACCTCGACGATCTCATTCAATGTCTTGTTGATGATATTGACGGCGCGATGCCGCGCACACCGCCGATCAGTTTGCACGGAGTCCATGCCGTACTGTCACCGGACAAGGCGGATACCGAAGTCTCCACCTCCATCGTTTTTGCCCGTTTGATTGACTTCATCCAGTACATGGCGGGGGATCCTTTCGACTTGCTCTTCAATCGCAACGTTCGGGTTGCCATCAGTATTTCTCGATCCATGGTGAATCGGGGAATCCGTGATACGTTCAAGGCAAGTCCGAAAGAGTTTGCCTTCAGCAACAATGGCATCACCATGCTCTGCGAGAAACAGCACTGGGATCCCGGGCAGAAGATTCTCACACTGGAGAACCCACGTGTCGTGAACGGTTCGCAAACGCTTCACAGCATCCGCGATGTGCCCAACCCTTCCCCGAATGCACGCGTCATGGTCCGCGTCATTGAAATTGAGCCGCCGCGCGGCGACGCGATTGATGAAAAAATCCAACGGCGAAAGGAAGTCATCAACAAGATTGCTGTTCGCAGCAACCAGCAGAACCCGATCAAGTCCTGGGATTTGGCGGCGAACGACGATTTCCAACTGGAGCTGTTCCGGTTTTTCCGAAGCAAGGGCTACTTTTATGAGCGTCGAGACCGGGAATGGCGACAGCGCAGCCGGGAACTCAGGAATGTGAACATCACGTATGGAGACAGCATCAAAAGGCTCACGCAACTGATCGCCAGCTTTTACTGGTCGAAACCGAAGCTTGGTCCGGCCGTGGCCAAAAATGTTGCCATTCTATTTGAAGGTTCGGTGTATGAAGCAATCCAGGAGACACCACCCGAACTCGCCTTCCAGATCAGCCTTCTGGATTGGAACTTGTGGGAGTGCGGTGGCGAACTCGCCAACGAAAAGGCCTATATCCGGAAGCTGAAATCGTATGACCGTTTTGCGGTCTTCTCGCTCGCGGTCAGAGCGTTGCAGGAGGCAGGTGCGTATTTTGGCTCCCCCGTTTTTACAGAACAGCTCCAATCGCAAAACAAGGAGGAGTGGGCTACTTACTACCGTTGTTGGAAAAAACTGACGAAAGCATGCATTGACCACACAATCGACACATTCAAGAAGGAGTCGGCGCGGGAGGCGCGAAAAACCGGCGACGAATTGACGTATGCGAACTACTTCAAGAGTCAGTGGTACATGACACGACTGGTGGAAGCACCCCTGGGCGGAGAAATCAAACGCTCCGCCCGCGCTGTCTTGAAAGGTCTTTCATCATCGGTGAGCGACTAAATGACCTCACAGTGCAACCACCTTCGTGTACGACTGTGATGTTCAGAAACACGACCGCTGATACTGTGGTAAGCTGCGGAGCTGTGGCTACTCCCTATCTGTCCACTGCGCTGCTCCAGCACTACTTTGATCTCTTCCGTCGTTTCATCGAACAGGAAGATAAGGAGCCGCTTCAATCGTTCTCTTACGGTTTCCTTGAAGATACGGAAGGGTACAAGTCTCAAGCCCATGTGGAGGGACGCAAACTGCTGGAGGCGAATGTGTGGAAGGAGAGGGACATCGGAACCGGCTCCATCCTAAAGCGTGTGATCGCGGCGATCGAGAAGCCGACACATAACCTCGTACTGCGTGATGCGCGATACGGGGAAACAAGAAAAGGGCATTACCCTCTCCTGCAAGCAAGAAATGACCGCGACCTTCGTTCGAAGTGGGAGAAGGTTCTGCACGGACTGTTCACCCATGACGATCCTGCGGGAGATGCCGAAGCTTTCCAGCGAATGATCGAATTGGGCGGCAAGCGGTACGACATGATTACGTTTTTGTTCTTCCTGAAAAACAAGCGACGTTACGTTCCAAATTCCAGCCCCGCTACATTCGACGATGTGTTCCATGCGCTCGGGGCGCCGAAATTTTCCACCTCCCGTCATTGTTCATGGGAGAACTATCGGACGTTCCTCGCACTGGCATCGCAGGTTCTTGATTTTCTCCGCGAGGAGATGGATGACCAAGTCGACCTGCTTGATGCCCATTCGTTTCTCTGGGTCGTCGCACGGCATGTTTTAAAGCCATCAAATGCGCTTCGTTCTGTCATTCCCGTTCCCGAGGAATTACATCTTCTTCCCGTCTTTCCTCGTTCTGAAAAGAAGGGGGAGAGCGCCCCGACTTTTTTTGATGAGGAGGCCGACAGAAAGCAACGGATAGAAAATACTCGTACCGGCAGAATTGCCGAGCAGATGGTGCTCGATGCGGAAAAGGCACTTCTTACGAAGGCGGGAAGAAAAGATCTTGCCGACAGAGTGGAGCAAGTCTCGCAGAACATGAGCAAAGGTTACGACATTCTCTCCTTCGATCAGATGGGACGGGAGAAACATATTGAGGTGAAGGGCACCCGATCACATACAAGCTGCACTTTCAATCTCACTGCCAACGAGTTGCGCCGATCGCAGGAACTTCCTGATTTCTATTTGTACATCGTCACAGGCGTAGACTCGAATCGTGCGCGAATACGATACATACCCAAGCCGAACTTCCATTCCAAACTGTTTACACTGGAGTCGTTGAGACACAGAGTGTGGTATCGGGTGCGATCAACATAACCCATTCGGTCCTCTGCCCCTTTCTTCATCGCTCTCATTCTCTCCCCCCGCGTGTTCCTCACAAAATCCGATTACGTTCAGCACTACCTCACATGCCCCATCCATTTGTGGCTGAAGAAACACCGGAAGGAGGAGCTTGAAGAGGAGATTGATGCCGGACTGGAGTGGATCTTCGAGCAAGGGAACTTGGTGGAGACACAGGCTCGTCTTCTTTTCCCCGGTGCGGTTCTCGTAGGAGGGCATTCCGTCGCATCCGAGCGCCAGACAAAAAAACTGGTCCAAGCCGGCAAGAAGACCCTCTTCCAGGCTACGGCCATTGCAGACAGGCTCATGGCCATGGCGGATGTTCTGAAGTTCGATTCCAGGAGGAAGCAGTGGGATATTTACGAAGTGAAATCCTCCACAGAGGTGAAGGAGGATCACATTCACGATATCTGTTTCCAGCGTACAGTCTTCCGAAAAGCAGGATATCCCATCGGGAAGGTTCACCTTGTTCATGTAAACAATACATACGTGCGCAAGGGGAAGATCGTTCCGGGGTCATTGATGACAGCGGAAGACGTCACCAAGGAAGCGGATGAGTTAGAGGACGAAGTGGAAGCGAATATCGAGAAGGCACTTGCCGTTCTGGACCTCAAGGATGTGCAGTCAGCCAAGGAATGCACTTGTTCGCCGAAGGATTGCCCCTGTCTCCCATACTGTTATCCCCGCCTTCCGACGTACTCCGTGTTCGACCTCAATCGCTTGCGGTATGACAATGCCAGAGAGCTCTATGACTCCGGTGTCCGACGTCTCACGGATATTCCATCGGACTTTGATGGTTCAGACGCCCAATTGTGTCAGCTCAAAGTTGCCCGCACGGGTAAGCCCATCATTGAGAAAGAAAAGATTCGCCGTGCATTGAGTGCGCTGAAGTACCCTCTCTTCTTCCTCGATTATGAGACGTTCTTCCCTGCGACCCCGATGTTTGACGGCTACAGACCGTACCAACAGATGGTATTCCAGTACTCTTTGCACATCGTGCCTGCCCCTGACGCGCCGCTGGAGCATAAAGAATGTTTGGTGCGGGAATTACTCGATCCGGTGCCTGTTGTTCTGAAACAACTGGCGCAGGACATTGGACCCAGAGGCAGTGTCATAGTATGGAATAAAGGTTTTGAAATGAGCCGCAATGAGGAGATGGCTCACCATGTGCCGAAATACGCGAAGTTTCTGCGCTCCGTCAACAAGCGGGTCTTCGACCTCATGGAGATCTTCCGCCACCAACACTGCGTTCATCCCGACTTCCGCGGCAGTTGTTCTATCAAAGATGTCCTGCCTGTCCTTGTGCCGCATCTCTCTTACGATAATCTTGCCATTCACGAAGGTGGTGGCGCCTCTCTGGCATGGTACCGAATGTTTGGGAAGCCGAAGGCAGAGCAAGAAGTCGCACAACGAAATCTTCTGGAATACTGCAAACTCGATACCTTCGCGATGGTGGAGATTTTCCGGTTCTTGCTGGCATTGAAGGAAGAAGGAGCGAATCAGTCCGCGACCATCACGCTTACGCCGAAGAAGGAGTCCAAAGGACTCCCTCTCGGCTGAGACATGTATTCAGAAATACCAGAGTTTTCTGCCGTTCAGGTACGTGCTGGGGACATTACCGTAGTAAATGAGGCCGCCCTGAAAACCGTTGTTATCTTCATCGATCAATCGCGTGAGGAGCATCGCGAATGCATCCGCAAGGTCGTCGTGGCGCTCGAGTCCGAATCCGACGAGCTCCGTGATGAGATCTTCTGCACCCTCCTTCGGAAAGTACACTTTTCCCTGCTGGAGGAGCGGCGTCACGAGCGCGAGGCGGGATCTCTTGTCCGCCGTCGGGCGTACTTCCTCCGGGTACAATCCGTCCTGTTCCAGCATCTGGATGAAGAGCTGTTGATTCACGTTCTCCACGAGGAGGATAGCGTCGTCGCCCCGTATCTTGTTCGATCTCGCCGCCGTCTTTGCCGCCTCCAGTGCCTCCAGTGGCGTGACCTTCGCATGGTAGGGATGCGGCAGGATGTAGATCCGGAACTCTCCGTTGATGCGGTACGCCTTCCCGACGACCATCGCGGTGTAGTCGGCACTGACTTTCTCCGAGAAAGCGAGGTCTATACCGACGGCGGCCGCCAGCGGTTCCTGCCCGGGCAATGCATCGTAGTAGCATATCCATTCCGGACGAACGACGCGGATTGCCGATGATACGATGCGCAGCAGGTATTCCTGCATCCAGACTGCTTCGTTTCCAATGCGCTTCTGATCCGCTTCGATGTCCTCTTTTCGCGGATACTTCCCGGGCCAGAGACACCTGCCGTTGTCGTCGAGGAGCGGGAAGGTGCGGTGGATGCCATGGAGCCTGCCGCTTTTGATCTCCCGCACGAGCCTCATCAGCACGCAATCTTCGTGGAGCATATTTCCGACGATGACCGTTTTCGTCGCTCTGCTTCCTGCCGGGAGAAGTTCACGTTTCAGAAAATCATACACCGCGTCTCTGCCTTCCTTCGTTTTCACCGATTGCGTATCCTCGATGTCGTCACAGACGATCAAATCCGGACGATGCTGGACGTGGCGCAGGCCGCGGACGCTCTGCTCCACCGACACAGCCATGATCTTCGCTTTGTACTTGGACAGAACGAGGACGAGGTTACGCCATTCGTCTTCCACCATGCGGAAGGGGCCGAGATCCCATCGCAGGAGATCGTTGCTTTCAAGTTCTCCGCGGATATTGCTCATGAACTGACGTGCCTGCTCTTGTGTGCGGGCGACGATGAGGATGAATTTCTTCTGCGGTGCCCCCACAATCGACCAGATGGGGAGCGAGAGCGTCATGAT
Organism: Candidatus Peribacteraceae bacterium; assembly: GCA_028711345.1. Classification (GTDB taxonomy): domain Bacteria; phylum Patescibacteriota; class Gracilibacteria; order Peribacterales; family Peribacteraceae; genus CAINWJ01. Next base: position 1,477 of record JAQTSK010000043.1, on the reverse strand, counting down.
GGTCGACTTCGCGGATCCGCGGAACGCAAGGATCACCGAGAGCGGCGGCAATGACTGCGTCAACTCAAAAAGATTCTTGTGGAATGGTGCGGCTGGACAATCCATGTAGTGGCCGAAGTACATGAGGAAGAAGAACAGATGCGATTGATAGACGGCCGTTTTGCGCGTTTGCGCACGGTAGAAGACCGGTGCGACTTCATTGAGGATTTTCATTGTTGGCAGAAGAAGAAATAAATGGTGTGCCGGAATCGCTCTCCGGCGTGAGCAAGCCCGCGAACGTGAGCGCGCGGTTCAGCTGATCCTGCTGTTCGGGTGTCAGTGTCTCCGGGGGAGCCTTCGCGGTGATTTCGAGCTTGTTGGAGTAGCCGGCATGATTGTTACGCAGCCAGTACTGAATGCTCCACGGATCGCCGTTCCTGAGCGCGGTGAGCAGCTGGGATTCCGCGAGATCGTTCACGAGCATCCTGCCGTCGGAAAGCGCATCATCCGCAGCTTGTGCGAATGACGCATCCTTTCGCCAACGGTAGAACGTCTGACGGCTGACCCCCGTCTTCTCGCAGGCGATTTGGATGATGGGTGTTCTGCGAAGCTGCTCGATAAGCGCAGCTTTCTCCTTCGCTGTTCGCTCGGCGATCGTGGCGGCGCGGGCTTCATCGTCGCCAAGTCGCGAAGCCGGTGCTGTCTGTGTGTCATCGGGCATGGCGGGAGGGGGAAAGAAGATGAGGCTTCTTGTCCGTGACAGTCTCGAGGCGATCGAGGATGACGCTGCAATACCGCGGCTCCAGTTCAATGGAAATCGACCGACGCATGGTTTGCTCTGCAGCCAGTGCGGTGCTTCCTGATCCCGCGAAGGGATCGTAGACGAGATCGCCGATGCGGGAGGAGTTCAGAATGAATCTCCGCAGGATCGGGATGGGTTTGCAAGTCGGATGGTATTTGTTCACGGCGGGTTTCGGATGGATGATCACGCTTTTATCCTTGGATTTGTAGAACGCGTGTGCTCCAATCCAGAACGTGACGAGTGTCTCGTGTTGCGGGCAATAGTCCAGTCGGCTCAGCACCGCCGCCGTCTTTAACCAGTAGAGTATCTGCCCGAACCGCCATCCAGCTTTGAGGAGACCGTCGCGGAAAGCAAAAAGCATGCGATCGCCGCAAAATACATAGGCGGTATTCTTCCTCGCCATGAACGGTTTTACCGCCTCTAGCCACGTCCGCGTGAACGTAGAGAATTCTTCCTCGCCCTGCAGGTGGTCATTCAGGATAGGGGCGTACCTCGTCCCGCCCGTCGTGAACTTGTTCTCGCAATAGCCGACCCCGTACGGCACGTCACTCACGATGAGGTCGATGATATTTTTTGGCTCTTCGGGAAATCGAGTGGGTAGCAATTTGAACTTCTCCGCAACCTGAAGAGCAGAACACCGAGAAAAAACCTGTTACGGTCTGTGACATGCTTCACTCTCTGAAAACACACGGACTT
>JAQTSK010000002.1 GCA_028711345.1 Candidatus Peribacteraceae bacterium | reverse complement strand
CCACCGGTGGAGCGCTCTCCCCGATTCTGATTCCCCTCGCATCCCTGCTCTTCATCTCCTTCTTCTTCGGGATGATCTACGGGTTATTCAGACTGCCGGGCGTGCGGGCCGACGGACTCGAAACATTCTACGAGTCGTTCCCTCTGCATTCCGGCTCGAGAGGACCATCCGCCCCGCCGATGCAGGTCCAAACGCCACGCACTGCATCAGCACGACCGGCGTATGACACGTCTCCCCCGTCGTTCGATTGGCACAAGTTATTTTCTTTCCAGTATCTCCGCATCGCGGGGGTGATCCTGATCATCACATCCATCTTCTCGCTCCTCTTCAACATCCACTGGGAACTGATCCACAAAATCATCGCCTCCGGCGTCGCCGGCATCATTCTGCTGGGTGCGGCTGAATACTTCCGCAAAAAGAAAGGTGGCATCGCAACTTTCTGCTCAATCCTGAGCTTCGCACTGCTGGAATTCATGATGACACTGCTCTACCAGTACATGCTCGGACAGAACGTCAGTGCCCTTCTGCAAAGTCCGGACACGTGGCTCTTCGCCAAGATCGTACTCGCCATCGTCTTCCTCTTCACCCTCGTGCGGTACGGCGCCGACTGGCAGCCGCTCGCGTACTTCCTCGTGCTGGCAGTCGCCCCGCTGTCTCTGCAGTACGTGGGAGCCGATCTTTCAACCGTCCCATCGCTTATATTCATTGTCGTTTTCGCGGTGTTGACCCTCGGCACCGCCATTCTTCGTTGTCGCGAGGAGCTGCTGATCGCCAACGCCGTTCTCAGCAACGTCTTCCTGCACTGGCTCATTGCCGATAGCGCCATCGCCGTTCAATGGATCCTCCTCTCGCTCCTCGGCATTCTGCTGCTGGGACAGCTCATCTCCACCATCGTCATGTCCGCACAGAAGGGGAAGAGCGATACCGTCCTGCATATCGCCAACATCGTGATCGCACACGGGTTTGCTCTCGCAGGCATGTGGGTGATCGGAGAATCTCTCCCGCTCCTCGACACATACATCGGCATCGCCTTCCTCATCGCAGCCAACCTGACGCTCATCTCATACCTCATCTCGCTGCAATGGAAGATTGAACCGAAACTCTCCGATATCCTGCTGAATACGGCGATCATCGTGGCATCCGTCGGCTTGTTCATTCAGGTCGAAGGCCCGTGGTCGGCCGTCGTCTTCCTCTCCTACTCGTGCGCCGTGCTCTGGTACTCGCTCTACCAGCAAAACCTCCGGACGCGCATCTACGGCTTCGTCCTGCTCACGATCTCCCTCGTCAAACTCTATCTGGAGTTCCGCGGCATCTTCGATCAGGTCTGGGGAACGCTCGCCATCATGGTCATCGGGTTGCTGCTGGTGGTCCTGTCGTACAAATTTGAGAAGGTGAAGGATGCGATGCTGCACGGACTGAAGAAGGATTGAAGCGAGGGATTCCCATGCTCTATCACAGTTGATCAACTGCATCCTTCGCCCTCAGCGCCGCACCTGTCGCCGAGGCGTGCTCCCGCGTCCCGCAAACCAGTTCCGGCGGCGTGATGCCGGGGAGCAGCCAATGCTTCAATTCCTCCGTAATGCTCCGGATATGCGGCGTGAGCGCTTTACCAACACTGCCGCCGAGAACGATGACCGACGGATCGACGAGATGCATCACGTTCACGATGAACCATGCGATCTCGCGGTAAAGATCCGCATGAAGAAAATTACATGCAGATCCATCGAGGTAGTCCTGAGGATTCGTCGCCTGCGCGCAGCGCTTGCCAAGCGCCGTGCCGGACAGGAACTGCTCCACTTCGCCGCGCTTGTCCGCTGTCTCAAACGGAGGCTCGCCGGGCTTGAGCAGCATGTGACCGACTTCTCCCGCGAAACCTCTGGCACCGTAGAACAGTTCGCCGTCAATCACCAGTCCCCCGCCGACGCCGGTTCCGAGCGTCACGCCAAGCACGACTCGCTTCCCTTTACCTGCTCCGAGTAATGCTTCCGCGTAGGCAAAGCACCGCGCATCGTTCTCCACCGTCACCGGCAAACTAATCCGCTTGGAAAGCCAATCCGCCGGATGCGCTCCTTCGGCTCCGGGAATATTCGGCAGGGTCACGATCTTCCCGCTTGCATGATCGATGAAGCCGGGCACACCCAGACCGACTGCCAGCGTATGCGGTTCCAACATCGGTTTGATCAAAGAAAGCAAACGATCCTGCACATGAAGGAATCCCCTGTCCGCTTCCGTCGGCACAACCGTTGACTTGCGCGGGGCCAGAGTACCGGCTTCAAAGAGACACAACGCGATCTTCGTTCCGCCGACATCGACGCCGAGGATGGAAGGAGTGGATGACATTAAAGGCTATTGGCTGTTAGCTATTAGCTTGTAGCTTCTGATTTTCATTTTCCATTATCAATTATCCATTATCAATTCCTACGATCCGCTTTTTGCTTTCTCCAGCACATTCTTCCTCTCGACATACCTGAGCACCGTATCCACGAACACCGCATGGCTCCATGTGAGCGGAGCGACGGAAAGCGGCGCGCCGGTGAGCGGATTCATTTGCTCGGGGAGCATGCCGGAAGCCGATCCGCGGTTCACAACCCAGAGAAGGTCCTGGAGAGGCTTATCCAGATCGGCAAGCGTCTTCGCCATGGCGATGCGCCACTGCGTGAACCAGAGTGTGGTGATGATCCAAGGATTGCCCGGAACATCGGTACTCGGCTGCACGACAGATTGGTAGTAATCATTGGTGTAACGGGCGATGCCGCCGATCGGCGTATGCACCGTCAAAGCACGCTCCAGCCGTTCAATAGTGGAGATGACTCGCGGATCATCGGGAGGCAGAACGCCGAAGTCCCAGATGAGTGAGATGCTCGCGTCCGGCGTGGTATCACGCTCGACGGTGACGCCATGGTCGCGCTTGATCTTCTTGAGGAAACACTTGGTCTGTCCGTCGAAGAGATGGATGAGGAGTGAATCAGTCATGCGGTCCGCCGCCTCACCGTACCGCGCCGCATGCCGGAAGTGACCGAGCGCCTCGGAGATGCTGGCAGCGGCACGCAAACCGGCACAGGTGGCTGCCGTCGTGTACGTGAAGATGCCGCGGTGTTCCTCCCACGGATCGTAACTGGGGAGCGGTAAGCCGGTGTCGGGCTCGGTAAATCGCGTCAAAAAGTCCGCAGCCCGCTTTACGAACGATTGATAGAGACTGTGTAGAAACTCGAAATCCTGCGTCTTCTCGAAGTGTTTCCAGAGTGCCAGAAGCGGCAATGCGGTTTCGTCGCCCTGCACCGGAAGCACCGATTGCCGTGCGCGATACCACGGATGCCACGAGGATCCCGCCGATCCGTCCGGATTGTACTTGTGGAGCAGATACCCCTCCTTGGTCTGCGCTTTCTCACAGAAGGAGAGGAAGCGACGCACGACCTCGGTCTGCCCCGCACGCGTCAGAGCCATGGAGACGAACGCGCCGTCGCGGGGCCAGACGTACGTGTAGGTATCGCGGTTGAACTGCATGATGTCACTGTCGTTCGCCGCCAGAATCCCGCCATGGTTATCCGCCTGCGTGCGGATGGTAAGGAGACTGCGGACGAAGAGATCGTGGACGCTCGCAGGCACCGCCTCACCCGGATCCGCATGCGCTGCGACCCATCCGCGCCAGTAATTGCGTGCGGACTGCTTGACCTGATCAGGCGTCTCCTCCAGCAGGAAATGCTGCAAGTCATGCACGGCGGAAATGTTCTGACCCGCGCAGATCCACAGATAAACCCAGCTCCCCCGTCCGGATGCCAGACAGTCGATCTCCACCGTGGAATCGACCGAGCCCTGCTCGATGGGGTATCGACTGAGAATGCCGTCCTCCGCGTCCCGCCACGTTCCTTCCAACCCGCGGTAGTTCGCCTTGCCGATGGAGAACGACGTGATGCCGCAGTGATCAATGTGCTTCTCATCACGGCTCAGCGGATGAAAGTCGTCGGGAACCTCACTGGTCTGACAGTTCACCGGATCCGACGTGGTTCCGCCGACGAGGAAGTAGCGCCGCTGACGGTAATGAATCACGCTCTTCGTGTGAGGCTCATAAAACGCCGTATCTTTCTGCTTGTCTCCGTAGATGTAGAAATCGTGGTGGAAGAAGCACTGCACCTTCCGTTCTTTGCCGTCAGTGGTCTGCAGCTTGAACGAGCGGACCAGAATGTCTTTGGTCGGATCGACGAAATCCTCGGAGAGAATCTTGAGACCCAGCTTTTCCGATGCCAGTATGGATGTCGAGACAAGCGAATCCTGCGAGTAACCCGCCTTCACCGTCCAACTGCCGTCATTGATCCATGAGAAGCCTTTCCCTTCCACTAAAAATCCGACTCTATGAAATTTCCCGTACGTCGTGTGATCTTCCTCCCCGACATACGGGTAATAGAAATCCCGCAGTTGGAGGAAATCATCGAACGTCGCGAGCATGGAGCCGTTGCCTAGAACGAGAGATCTTGGCATAAAGTTGTGATTAGAGAGACGGAACGGAATTGATAATGGATAATTGAAAATTGATAATTATTTTGTGCAGAGAGGACATGAAGATTGGAGTTGTAAATACCATGGTCATCAATGAGAAAGACAGACAATTTTCCATTATCAATTTTCCATTATCAATTTCCCTTCGGCTGCTCTTTCCAGCTGCAACCGCAAATCTTCGATTGCGTGGCTATACCTCCGGTACGCCTCGTACGGCGATTCGTACGGACTGAAGTACCGGTGCACGTCGCCGTCGTTCCAGTACTTCGTGCAGAGGTAGTAGAAGTGATCGGACGTCTGGAGTCTGCGCCACGTATCGAGGAGGAACAGATCACCCGACGCCTTCACTTGTGATTCCAAACTGTAAATATTCCTGAGAGCGGCTTCCTGCAGCGGATTGCCTCTCCATGCTGACAGATCGCGTTCGGTGTCGGCCCATGAGTACGGCACGTGCGCATCCAGCACCGGCATTGGTCTGCGTGCCCATGCGACAATCGTTTCCGATGGCGTTCGCGTGGGAATACCCTGACGCCTGAGCTCACCAGGCAGTGCGGCTAGGAATTGAAAGATCCCCGTATCGGCCCACTGGTGCTCACCGAACGTTTCGTAGTCCATGAAGAGATTCGTCGTGAAACCGGGGTTCTCGCGTACCCACGAAACGAATGTCTCGGACTTCAGCGGATAACCGGGCCACGTACGGTTCGAAAAGCGGAAAGCGATGTCATCCGAGAGACGGTAGTGCTTGAGGAGGATTTTCGTCGTTGCGGCGCTCCGCGGATGAATCCTGTGACGTGCGATGATGCGCTTCGATGCGGACGGCAAGGCGAAACGCGGAGGGCGGTAGAGCGTTGTCGCCTCTCTCCCCTTCAGCAAATGATCCGCACCTTCGGCAAGAATTCCCTTAAACCCGAGCAGACGTGCGATCTCGGCAATCTCGTTCGAGAACACCAGCTCGGTGTTGCGGAACACGGTGGGGCGTTCTCCAAATAATTCCTCAATGGTATCGGCATGCCGCTTCACCTGCTCACAGAACTCACCGAGTGAGAACAGAGAAGAGAGCGAGTGATAGTACGTTTCAGCCAGAAATTCGACTTGTCCTGTCTTCGCCAATGCGCGGAAGGAATCCAGCACATCCTGTCCATACTCGCGGCACTGGTCGAGGAAGACGCCGGAGAGCGAGTATGCGACCTTGAAATCCGGATGATCGCGGAGCAACGTCAGCATCAGCGCATTCGCAGGCAGATAGCATTTTTCGGCCACCTTGCGGAAGATCGCATGGTTCTTCGTCGCATCGAAGTATCCGGCCGGCCCGACACTGCCGATGTCCGTGATACGCAGGTCATTCAACCTGTACGGCTGGTGAACCTGAAAATAGAAGCAGACTGCCGGAGTGGTGATGCGCTTGGAGGACATTGGTGTAATGGATAATTGAGAATGGATAATGGATAATTTTTTGTGCTGTGAATCAAGTTGTGTTCGATGGAGAGAAGGCAACGCCTGAAAGTAATTATCAATTTTCAATTATCAATTATCCATTCCGCCCTCCGATGACATTCCGGTATGTTGCGAGGATCTTCCCCGCCTGCCGCTCCCATGTGAGGTTGCGGAGGATACGCGGTGTCTGCGAATGCATCGCGCGGCGCAGCGGCTCCTCGCGAAGCACGGTCAGAATGCAGTCCGCCATCTTGTCCGTATCCCAGAAATCGACCAGCAGAGAATTCTGTATGACTTCGGCGGCACCGGACTGGCGGCTCATCACCACCGGAGCGCCGTGGGTGATCGCCTCGAGAGCGACCAGACCGAACGGTTCGGAGACGGACGGCATGACGAAGCAGTCCGCTTTACGATAGAGCTGACGCGCCTCGGCGTTCGTCACGCGGCCTGCGAAAATGATCCGGTCTGCCAGTCCCATGTCACAAGCCTGCGCGATAAGCTGCGGAAGCAGGTACCCGTCACCGGCGACAACGAAACGGACATCCGAACGGTGGTCGGCGATCTTCCGCGCAGCACGCAGGAAGTACGTAACGCCCTTCTGCACCGTCAGACGACCGAGGAATAAGACCAGCGGATGCCGCTTCCCGTGCTTCTCAAACGGTCGATTGTGCGTCGGCACTGCAAATGCGCCGTTGTGGAGCACCGTAATTTTGTCCGCACGGATGCCGTACTCCCGGACGAGGAGATTCTTGGTATACGAGCTGACGGCAAGGACGTGATCGGCAGACTGCAATCCTTTCAATTCCTGTGCGTAGATCCATGCGTTGGGATGGAACTCGGTGCGATCCAATTCCGTCGCGTGTACGTGCGCCACCAGCGGCTTACGCAACGCTTTGGCGGCGCGAGCGCCGGCACCAAGCGTCATCCAGTCATGCGTATGCACGATGTCCGCAGGCACGTTCTTCGTCAGTTCCACCGCCGTCGCCGTGTACCGCTCCACCGCGTCACCGAGATCGGTGCCGTAGAGTTCCTGCAGAGCCGGATCTGCCTCCTGAGCCGCGATACGTGCGGCGAACGTTTCCACCGAATCGTAGGGATGCAGCCTCGTTTGAACCGAGATCAATCCCGCCACACCCAGATCGGCGGGAGTCAGGATGGATACCCCGTCCTCGCTCGCCGTGTCATGCGGCAACACCAACGTCACGTGCGTTCCATGAGCTTTCAGCCCGCGAACGATCCCCTGGCAAGCCACTCCCAGACCGCCGCAGTGGACAGGAGGATATTCCCAGCCGAACATGAGCGTATGTAATGACATCGGTTTTGGTTTGTGTGTGTTTTTCACGCACGCGCGCCACAAATCTCTTTATTGTAGCAGAAAGTTGCGGTTTTCTCAAGAGTTTTTCTCCGAAATTCCGGAGGTCACCCCCGATCCTTTGATTACTGATCCCGGATCTCCACCTCACCACTCCCCCAGCACCTTGATTTCCGCAAGCTCCCGCAGTTCTTCCATTACTTTTTTCGTCCGCGGATCGGCGCTGTTCCCCAGAAAATCGAGGTAGAAAACGTAGCTCCCGAACTTCGTCCCGAGCGGCCGGCTCTCGATGCGCGTGATGTTGATATCGTAGACCTTGAACGGTGTCAGCAGTGCGTGGAGTAACCCCGGCCGATCGACCGATGGATTCAGCACGACGGTCATACGCGTGCGCTTGAAAGCCGGAAAGTGATCGGCTGCCGAAATGATTGCGAAGCGGGTGGTATTCCCCTCCCCTTCCGTATTTTCGGCGATGACTTTCAGTCCCGCTTTCCTGAGAACCTTCGCGGAGGAAATGGCGCCGAATGACGGATCCCCCTTCGCAAGGTCAGCGGCTTTGGCTGTTGAGCTCACGGGAAAATGTTCCGCATGCGGGAAATGCGCTTTGAGCCAGAGACGACACTGACGCAGCGCCTGCGGATGGCTGGCGACTTTCGTCACCTTCTTCGGATCCAATGCACCGAACGCATGCACGATGGCCACGTCGTGCGTCCGGATGATCCGCACGTCCTTCGACTCGTACAGCAGATCCAGCACCTCATCGATGGAACCGTGCAGACTGTTCTCGATAGGGACCACGCCAATGTCCGTCGGATGCGCCGCAAGCGATGAGAACAGCGCATCGAAGTTCGGGTCGAAGACGACGTCTCCCTTGGGAAAAATCTTCTCCGCGGCTTCATGCGAGAACGTGCCGGCCGGACCGAGCGTGTGGATCTTCTTGATGGAAGGAAGTGTTGTCATCGGGAGAGGGAGAGGAGGGTACGGATGCAGGCTTCGCTGTGGGAGCGGGCCTTGTTCAGATGCGGCTCAAAAAATCGACGGCAGGCGCTGTAGCGTTTTTCCGCAGCGTTCAAATTGTCTTTCGATGCCAGCGTCGTAAGATTCTTCACGGATTTCTCCATGAGCCGGAGGATGCGCTTCGTTTCCGGATTACGGAAAATGATGGGCATGTACAAACCCGGATGATCGTCCAGAAAACGTCCGACGATGTTGAACTCCATTTCGTAGGTCGGCGTACACATGCTGAGCACTTTCGAAAAATCGATCTTCATGGAGCGCATGACCTCGGCCATCAGCAGGCTCTTGAGGTGCGGAATCACCTGCACGATGGCCATGAAGCGGTCGTGTTCCCCGGGAGTCATGACGACGGTCTTGAGCCCCAGACGATGCAGAACATTCGTCAGCGATGTCATCGTTTCCTTCCGGACACGTGCGGGACAGAGGATGATCGTCTCACCTTTGGGATCCGTCGACGGTCCGAAGAGCGGATGCATGCCGATGACTTCCCCCGCGCCGCAGAGCATCGCCTTCACCTCGTTCACCTTGAGCGAACTCAGATCAAGCAGCAATTGATCTTTGCGCCGAGCCTTCTTTGAAAATCCGGTGATCATCGTCGCCGCGGACTTGAGCGGCAGAGCGAAAATGACGATGTCACAATTCCGAAGAATCGATTCATTCTGTCGCTTCGTCTTCGACCCGGTCGCGCGCACTGTGAATCCGTGTTTCTTGAATAAACGTGCAAATTGCCCGCCGGTCCGGCCTTCGCCGCCGATGATGCCGATGGAATGACGAGTGGAAATTATCATAAAAATAATGTGAACTCCGTAGCGGCGATTCGAAAATCGCCGCGGCAGAATACGAACAACCGCAGCGATTGTCGAATCGCTGCCGCGAAATAATCGCCGGCAAATCGGAGCGGGGAAATCATCACGATTCCTGAATCCTTTTCGATTCGGAAAGAATAAAATCCAGCATCAGGAGCGCCAAATGCTCCGGCACCTTGCACTCCCTGGCTTCCTTCTTCCACTTGGCTTTCAGCTCCTGCTCGCGAACGGGGTCTTCGATCCGGATTCTCTCGAATTTCTTCAGGCGACGGAGGAAATCCACGCCGCGGAAACGTGCGCCGAGTGCGCGGATCAGAAGCGAATCCGCTTCGTCGATGGCTTCACGGATTTCGCCGACGGTGACGGGGTCAGAGGAGGGCATATGGGGGGATTGAAATATTGGGAAAAGGAATACTTGGAACCCTTGATTACACAGCTGATCGCTGATCGCTGATCGCTGATCGCTCCCGTGCGTACGCTTTCTGTAACAACCAACAATCCGCCAGCACCAGCGCCGTCATCGCCTCCACGACCGGAATGACGCGCGGGACGATGCACGGATCGTGGCGGCCTTCCTTGGCAATTTTGCCGACGGATGATGGCGACTTCACGGCGACACTCAGGACAATGTCGTCGCCTGTGGAAATGCCGCCGAGGATGCCGCCAAAATTCTGTGCATCCTTCACATACTCACTCCCTCGCATGTACGCGACATCGAATCCTGCTCCGTACGAGAATCCCGTGACAGCGCCAATCGACATAATGGCGTCTGCAAGCCGTGATTTCAATTTGCCGAACACCGGATCACCAAGGTTCTTCGGGGGACTTTGAATCAATACAGAGATAATCCCGCCGATGGAATCACCCTTCGACTTGAGCTCCAGCACGTACTTCTCCATCTCCTTCGCTGCCTCCATATCCGCGCATCTCATCGGGTTCTTCTCGATCACCGTCGGATCGAACGTCTCGATCTCGATGCCGCCGACGTTCACCGTGTGTCCGATGATCGTCACGTTCTTCGGCAAGATCTTCCGGGCAACCACACCACCGATCACTCTCGCCAATGTTTCGCGCCCCGACGACCTGCCGCCGCCGCGATAATCGCGAATACCATATTTTGAATCGTAGACTTCATCAGCATGCCCCGGCCTGAAGACAGTCTTCAATTTGTCATAATCCTGCGACCGCTGCGCTTTGTTCTCGACAATGACGGCAATCGGCATTCCAGTGGTTTTGCCTTCGAAGATGCCCGATAGAATCACCGGACGATCTTCCTCACTGCGGCTTGTCGTCACCGCACTCTGCCCCGGTCGCCGCCGCTTCAATTCAGTTTCGAAATCTTTTTCGGACAATCGAATGCCTGCGGGACAACCGTCGATGACCGCGCCGAGTGCTGCGCCATGCGATTCACCGAAGGTCGTGAGCCGGAGAAGGGATCCGAAGGAGTTGGAGGACATAAATCGGAATGTAGAATGAAAAAAATTATAATGCTGAATAGAATTTTTTCGACGCTTCTAATATTGACATTGTTAAAGAGAATTTTAATATAATAGATAATATGGGACTCGAACTAAGACTAGCCGATAAAGTCAATCTTCTCATCGGAATTGGTTTTGATGATAAGGAAGGAGTTATTGAAGCTCTGCCATTTTTGGACGCAGCGCTTGCAAAACTAGAAGCGAACACACGACAGTATCTTGTTGCGCTCCATTGCTGCAATCTAACACCAGCAGAAATTGAGAGTTTGGGAGGTTGGACTTTTGGTGAAGGTATGATAATGAAATGTGACGGTAAAAATAAGCTCTCGGAAAAAATATACTCCGCAATCCGAGAGGCGTCTGCCATTGAAGGAGAGGAGACGTGATTCATGAAAAGTACTGATCATAATTAAAATTCTTCATGTTGGGAGTCATTCCGGTGAATAGCTGAAACTGCGCCAGTGCCTGATGGAGGAGCATAGAGAGTCCATCGTACACGCGGAAGCCCTTGGCCGCTGCGCTCCTTAAGAACTTTGTTTCCTTGCCGTAGCGAAGATCAATCGCCACGGATTTTATTCCATGCTTCGGCAAAGGCAGAGCGATGTCCTGTGAGACAGCGCAGATCACAGCATCAGCAGTTGCATTGATTGCCTCATCCAATAAACAAACCCTAATAGTTGTCATGGTGAGCGGAGTCGAACCATGACAACGATGTATAAAATCCCTCTCCGCCTTTTCCGGATCACGCGCGAAAACTGTGATACATGCTTCAGAATTAATCCTCCTGATTCCCTCGATCACCGCAGGGACAACCCCACCGGCACCGAGAATCGCGATCGATTGAGCTAACTTCAGGAACGGATACCCACGCTCGATGCCGATGACATCGGTGTTGAAGGCCTTCCACATGCCATTCTTCTTGATCAACGTATTCACAGCACCGAGCTCCTTGCCGATCGGATCGACCTGATCCGTAAAAGCGAAGGCATCGTGCTTGAACGGTGCCGTGACAGACAACCCTGCAATGCCGAGCTTTTCCAAAATCTTCATTGTTCCTTTGAAGTCATCGGTCGGGAAGCAGGAGTAGAGGGCATCGATGCCGTACTGTTGAAACAGCAAATTGTGAATAGTCGGGCTTAGGCTATGGACAATCTGATCCCCGCCGATAATCCCGAATATCTTTTGATAACTTTTTGCTGATTTCTCCGCAGGTAGCAGCCTTCGCCCTCTCTTCTTTGTAACAATTCCCTGCAAACAAGGCTTCGGCCGCCAAGGATACCTGCTCCCTTGGTTCAATATTTTGTAGAACGATATCGGCAACTGCCCCGGCGCAGCCGCCTCCGATCCATGGAGAAACGTGTACGTCAGCACATTCCGCATCGGCGAAGTGATTCTGGAATAATACGCCTTGTCGCCCATGCCAAGAACGATTTGTTTTGTAGAGCCGCAAAATTTTGCGGCTCTACAAAACGACTTCATCCAATCATGCAAATCACGATGAATCAGAAGATCTTTATAATCCACAATCTTCGTTGCGATTTTGATGGCCCAAATTTTCCCCACACCGCCGCAGCCGGGACGCCGCGTCCCGGATTTCGCACACATTTTTTGTACAATCTTTTGCAGATCAGACAGGGACGGCGTTCGATCATAGTTGTGATAACTCACAATGAGCTTTACCTTCGGTTTCCTCCCCTCACCCGGTTGCACCGAGAGAGCGAAGCGATCGAGGTGCCCGGGGGAGGGGTCGGGGGTGGGGGCTTCCCCCATATCCAGATCCACATACTCCGGTTTCATTCGCTCAATCAGACCAAATCCCTTTCCCCGCGGGGAAACAATCAACGGCAGCGGAGACTTCAATGCCTTCACATTCGGAGTCAAATCACCGCGAATCTCCAGAAGATCCGCTCCGGCTTTCTTGGCCTTCAGTGCGAATGCTCTGGGATTTTTCTGGGCCGATGGAGGAAGGGTGACGACAAACATTATTTCGGAGGTGATACGAGCTGCCTGAGTAGTTTCATGGCCAATCCGACTTGCCCCGAGAATCTGACCTTGGATCCGACGATAATCGACGCCACTTCCTTGTACTGCGGCGCGCGTTCCCGTTGGAACTTGGCCACCTCCTGCTGCAGGGGCAAATCGGTGAGCGGAGGACGCTTTCCTGACTTCAGCCTCTTCACCAGTTCCCGGTCATCTGCCTGTAACCAAATAACGATGGCACGATCCTTCAATAATGCGCGCGTCTTCACCGATTCCGTCGCACCGCCGCCGAGCGAAAGAACAATGCCAGGTTTCAATGCATCGGCGATGATCGATTCCTCTGCCGATCGGAAGGCAGGCCAGCCCTTGCTCTTCACGAATTCCTTGATATTGCCGTGCCGTTTTTCAATGAGATGATCGCTGTCCAAGTGCTTGAGCTTCAGCTTGGATGCCAATCGTCTGCCGAGGTTGCTCTTCCCGACTCCGCGCATGCCGACAATGACGATCGGACGCGGGGATTTCACAATCAAATCGAGATCGTCGAAGAATGACGGGTAGCTCTTGGCGACGCATTCCGGATCGGAGATGGATACGTTGCCGAGAAGCAACCCAAGGGCTGCAAAAGAAATGACCATCCGATGATCTGCGTGAGGCTCCAAGTTTACTGGTTTTTGGTTACTGGTTTTTGGTTCCCTTTCTAGAATGATCAAGCCATCAGGATGCTCCTCAATCTGAATACCGAGCTTGCGGAAACTCTCAACCGTTACCGCGAGCCGATTGCATTCCTTGAAACGCAGATTCTTGGCGCCGGTGATGGTTGTTTTGCCCTTGCGGAACGCCGCGAGCGCCGCGAGATTCATGACCTGATCCGGTATCTGCAGAGCATCGATGGTGACATCTCCGGAGCCGAAAGCCATGGCTTTCGGCTCCAATTTGCCGATCGCATCGATAATCTTCCGATCCGATTGCGCGGAGGAATAATTAAGATTGGTACAGCTGATCCTGCTGCCGGTCAGGGCATTGAGCACCAGCCAGACTCCGGCAGCTGACCAGTCACCTTCGATGGTATAACCCGATGAATGTGACTGATAATTTCCGGAATGAACGATGAACTTCGATTCAGTCTGCTCAACCTTCACCCCAAAATCCTCCATCACCTTCTTGGTCAGATCGACATATCCCGATGATGCCAACTGCCCATCCAGCTCTATTTCCAGCCCTTCCTTCAACATCGGTGCAACGAGCAGGAGTGAGGTGAGGAACTGGCTGGAGATCGTTGCCTTCAGCTTCACATGACCGCCACGCAGTGTTCCGCCCTTGATCCTGATCGGCGGACAGCCGTTCGTGTCTTCGATCTCTGCACCAAGCGAACGCAGTGCGCTGACAAGATCTTTGATCGGTCGCTTCCGCATGTGCTCATTGCCGGTGACAACCCATTCGCCGGGAATCAGACAGGCAAGGGAAGTGAGGAAACGAAGTGTGGTGCCGGCATTGTGACAGTCGAGTGTAACGGGGCTATTTGCTTTTGGCTTTTGGCTATTAGCTGACCTTCCCGCAACTTTGATTAATCCTGATTTCTTATCTTCCCAGTGAATATCAAATCCCATCTTTGCGAGATTCTCCACCATCATCTCCACATCATCACACGGTGTCGCATTACTGATCATCGTCGTGCCTTCGGCGAGAACCGCACAGATCAGGGCTCGGTTGGCGATGGACTTGGATCCGGGCAGGACTATGTCAGCTTCGACCGGATACGGAAGTGCCGGAATGGAACGCGGCGCGCTCATCAGATGGAGGCGAGGAATTGTTTCTCGGTGAGCGGTCTCGGACCACCCTTGCCGATAGTCGACGGCACGAACATCCGCACCACGCCGGCTTTCTTCTTCTTGTCGTTCTGCATGATCTTCCAGAGTTCCGCCGGCTGGAAATCACTTGGAATTTCGAGCGGCATCTTCATTAATTTAAGTAATGCAATGACTCGATCAGCCCCATTCGTCGCTGCAATCTTCATCTCGTACGCCATGCCGATGCTGACCGCCTTCCCGTGCGAGATCGCAAACTTCGAGTACGCTTCCACCGCATGGCCGATGGTGTGGCCGAAGTTCAGGAAATGCCGATGGCTCGCGTCGCGGTCATCAGCTTGGACTACGACTGATTTCATTTTCGCTCCTTCATAAATGCATCTCGTGAGCTCCTCTTCCTCACGGCCGAGAATCTTCGGCATCGCTTTCTCCAACCAATCAAACGTCTTCGCATCCAGCATCGCGGCTTCCTTCACCACCTCGACGATTCCTTCGGCAAGCTGCGTTTCGGGAAGCTTCGCCAATGCATCAATGTCACAGATGATTGCTGACGGATGGTGGATGGTACCGAGGACATTCTTCACGACACCGACTTCCACGGCAGTCTTCCCGCCGATGGCGGCATCGACCATCGCGAGCATGCTGGTCGGGATGTGAATGACGCGAATGCCGCGCATGAAGATACTCGCGAGGAACCCGCCGAGATCCGTCATCATCCCGCCGCCGACCGTGATCAGGATCGTAGCTCTGGACGCACCGATCTTCAGCAGTTCTGTCGCCAGCCTGTCCAATTCTTTGAGCGACTTGGAATGCTCTCCGCTCTCGACCGGAATGAGATGCTTGGTCGACGCAATCGATGCCACGCGCTTGGCCAGATCTTCAATCCTCCGGTCATAGAGCACGACGATGCGATCGACAGGACCAGCCGCGGGAAGAATCCCGCGCCGGATAATTGATGGCAAATCATTCATCACACCTTTCCCGATGACAATCGGATACGGGAGGGGCGAATGGGTCGGCGGTGTGAGGGTGATGGTAGACATGGAATTATGGGGAAGGTTACAGGTTTCAGGTTTGCAGGTTTCAGGTTAGGAAGGAATGATCGATTCAGAGTATAGAAGGGGTTAGTGGCATAGAAACTTGAAACCTGAAACATGTTACTTGAAACCGATCAAACCACTTTCTTCCCGATCGCCTTCGCAACAGCTGTCACCCCATCCATACACTCGTTCCAGTGCTCGCTGTCCAGTAATTGTGCGGCATCGCAAGCGCTCGTTTGAGGACGCGGGTGAATCTCGATGATGAGACCGTCCGCACCGACAGCGACACCACCGAGGGCCGCATCCTTCACCCACCGCGTCTTTCCCATCGCGTGGCTTGGATCGACGATGATCGGCAAATGGGTCATCTCGCGGAGTGCGGGAACCGAGCCGAGACAGAGCGTGAAGCGCACTTCCTCCTCGAATGTCCGGATGCCCCGTTCACAAAGCATGACGTTGGGATTGCCGCCGGCAAGCAGATATTCCGCAGCGAGGAGCCATTCTTCCAATGTCGCAGCCAATCCTCGCTTCAGGAGAATCGGCTTCTTGGTCTTCCCGAGCGATTTCAATAATTCATAATTTTGCATGTTCCTCGCCCCGATCTGGTACATGTCGACGTATTCCTCGAACGCCGGAATATCCTCCGACTTCATGATCTCCGAAATCGTCTTCATGCCGTACTTCTCGCCCGCCTTCTTCATGAGCTTCAATCCCTCCACGCCTTTTCCTTGGAACGAGTACGGACCCGTGCGCGGCTTGTACGCCCCGCCGCGGAGAATCTTCACCCCGCGCTCCTTCGCCATCGCCGCCGCCTCATCCAGATCGCCTTCGGAGTCGATGGAACATGGGCCGGCAATGATGACGACACTCTTCGGATCGCCGATGACGCAGTCCTTGCTGACCTCGATGAGCGTGCGGTTCTTTTTCTCCCGCGTCGCCAGCTTGTACGGCCGGTCCACGCGGTCGACAGATTTGACCCCGTCGAAGCCCTTGATCAGGTTGATGTCGACCGTCGACGTATCGCCGGTGACCGCGAGTACGCGCTTGTTCTCGCCGATCAGATGCGACGGGCAGCCAAACTTATCTTGGAGCAAATGCTGAAGCTCTTTGAGGAGCAGCGCGTCATTCTTATTCTTGAGGACGATGAGCATGGGATGTGGGGGAAAGGGAACGGAGAAATGTAAAATGTAGAATGTACAATGTACAATGCTGAATGGCGATGCATGCGATTTGGGCTTGGGAAAGCAATAATTTTACATTCTACATTGTACATTTTACATTCCGAAAGCCCGCCTCTCCCGTTCTCTCGGGGGAAGCGTTTTAGCTATTCCACACACGAGAGAGTTAACGGGCGAAGTAAAAGAAATAGAAAGCAAACCACGCGTACATCGCAGTGGCGACCGCAGCGAGCAGGAAGGGTGAGGTGCGCCGGAGAGCGAGGACGCGGGAGGACATTGGACGGGGGAAAGAATAGGCGGAATGAAGCAGAAGTCAAATCAAATGAGCTTCTTTTCAATTTCTCCATAGTTTCTCAAACTCCTCCGGCTTCATACGGACGTCACGGAGAATTCCTCTGAGTGTACCGATCCTGAGATCTTCATTCCCATGGACGGGGACGACCGTCTGTACATCGCCTTTCCGCAGCACATGATGACTTCCGACCACACGCCGGAGAACGAACTGCTGACGCTCGAGAAACCGTACCATTTCCTTCCCCGTGACATTCGGCAGCTTACCCATGGGATACCAAATCGCCGAAATTCATGGTCTTAAGCTTCGTCGGTGAGTTGAGACGGGCAAGCGTTGCGTCGATGCCGTTCTCCTCGATGAACGCTTGGATGCCGACTTTCAGATCTTCCAGCGCCTCCTCCTCCGTCTTGCCTTCTCCGTACGCGGGAATATCCGGAACATGCGCGGTGAATCCTCCGTGAACCGGATCGGGGATGAACTCGATGGCGATGATGGGGAGAAGAGTAGTCATGACATGAATATCATACCACACCGCGCATCGTATTCGCGAAAAAACCGTCTGAACCTTGATTCTCATGATGAAAGGATTTCCATGATTTCTTCTCTCATGCCTTGCCCTTTCAAAGGTTCACCACGCTCATCCGAAGTTTTCATAACTAGGAAAGTGCGCGAGACTGCTTGACCTTCCCCTATTAGCACTCTATACTCTCGACTGCCAATTAGTTCGTTTTTTCCTCATTGATTAGACGTCTACCCGCTAACTGCTCTCAGCTACCCGCTCACCCATGGATCCCTCTCACTACACCGAACTCGCCCAAAAATCCCTCATGACCGCGCAGTCCAAAGCGCAGGAGATGAGTCATGGAATTCTCACGCCGCTGCATTTGCTGTGGGGAGTGCTGAATGAACCGGACGGCTTGCCGGTCGCGGCACTGCAATCGAAACAAATCAATGTTCAGACAATCCTCGATGACATTGAATCGAAGCTCAAAAAATTGCCGACGGTGTCCGGCGGCCAGCTCTCCGCTGATCCATCGCTTCAAAAAATCTTCACCGAAGCTGAGAAGCAGATGAAGACGATGAAAGATTCATTCCTGTCCCTTGAGCACCTGTTCATCGCGCTGGCGACGATCGAGAGTGATGCCAAAGCAATGCTCGAATCCTCCGCGGGAAGGAATCCCGCTTCCCAATTTCTTGATACAATCAAATCCATGCGCGGACCACATGCCGTCAATGATCCGAGTCCGGAAGGCAAGTACAAGACGCTGGAGAAATACACCATCGATTTCACGGCACTTGCCAAGACGGGCAAGCTGGACCCTGTCATCGGCCGCGATGACGAGATCCGCCGGACGATGCAGATCCTGAGCAGACGGACGAAGAATAATCCGGTGTTGGTCGGAGAACCGGGAACCGGAAAGACCGCAATTGTTGAAGGTCTGGCACAACGAATCGTGCAGGGCGATGTACCCGAAAGCCTCAGGAACAAGCGCGTCCTCTCACTCGATCTGGGAGCGATGATCGCCGGAACCAAGTACCGCGGGGAATTCGAAGACCGGCTGAAAGCGCTGCTCAAAGAAATAGAAGCGGCGGCGGGCGAGGTGATCCTGTTCATCGATGAACTGCACACGATTGTCGGCGCGGGTGCGGCCGAAGGCGCGACGGATGCGGGCAATTTGCTCAAGCCTGCCTTGGCACGGGGTCAGCTCCATGCCATCGGCGCGACGACCATCAAAGAGTATCGGCAACACGTGGAAAAGGACGCGGCGCTGGAGCGGCGGTTCCAGCCCGTACCGGTGAATGAGCCGACGACCGAAGACACGCTGTCCATCCTCCGCGGAATCAAAGAGAAATACGAGGTTCATCACGGAGTCAGAATCAGAGATGAAGCCCTCGTCGCTGCGGTGGACCTGAGCCAACGGTACATCTCCGACCGTTTCCTGCCCGACAAGGCGATTGATTTAATCGACGAAGCGACGAGCGGTTTGAAACTGGAAGTCGAGAGCAAACCCACCGAGCTCGATCAACTGGAGCGGAAGAAAATGAATCTGCAGATGGAGCAGATGGCTCTCAAGAAAGAAAAAGATTCGGATAGCAAAGAACGGCTCAAGAAAGCCGAGAAGCAGCTTGCCGATCTCTCTGAGCAAATTCGCGCCATCGAAACCCGATGGAAAGCGGAGAAGGAGGCGCACACCAAACTCAAGGACATCAAAGCGAAGATTGACCGGCTGAAAACCGAGCAGGAGCGCGCTGAACGCGAAGGTAACTTCGAACGTGCCGCCGCAATCAAACATGGAGAATTACCGACGCTTGAAAAACAGCTCAAAGCCCAGAGCGCGAAACTCAAGGCATCGGGCGACCAAGCCTTGCTCAAGGAAGAAGTCACCGCCGAAGACATCGCCAAAGTCGTCAGCCGCTGGACGGGCGTGCCGGTGACGAAGATGCTGAAAACCGAAACCGATCGGCTCAAGAATCTGGAGCAGGAATTGAAGAAGCGCGTCATCGGGCAGGAGGCGGCGGTGCATGCCGTCGCGAGTGCCGTCCGGAGAGCCAGATCGGGCATTCAGGACGCCAACCGTCCCATCGGCAGCTTCATCTTCATGGGACCCACCGGTGTGGGGAAAACCGAGCTCGCCAAAGCGCTGGCGGCGGAGATGTTCGGTGATGAAAAATCGCTCATCCGGATCGACATGACCGAGTACATGGAGAAGTTCTCGGTCCAGCGACTCATCGGCTCGCCGCCGGGATATGTCGGCTACGAGGAAGGCGGACAGCTCACCGAAGCCGTGCGTCGCCGTCCGTACGCCGTCCTGCTCTTCGATGAAGTGGAGAAGGCGCATCCGGACGTTTTCAACATTCTGCTCCAGCTTCTCGATGACGGCCGCCTCACGGACAACCGCGGCCGCACCGTCAACTTCACGAACACCATCGTGATCCTCACAACCAACATCGCCTCCGACGAGATCAGGCAGATGATCGAAGAGCGCGAGAAGAAAGCGAAGAAAGGAATCGAAACCGAGGTGGCGACAATGATGGAGAAAGAAGCGATTACGGCAGTCCTGAAACATCACTTCCGTCCGGAATTCTTGAATCGCATCGATGACGTGCTGGTGTTCGATCCCCTCTCATCAAAGCAGATCGAAGCGATCGTGGACATTCAGCTGAAACAACTTGTCGATCGTCTGGAGAAGAAAGGAATCAGTCTCTCGGTGTCCAAAGAAGCGAGGATGTGGCTGGCGAAGAACGGATTCGATCCCGTCTACGGCGCCCGTCCCTTAAAACGGCTGATTCAAACGACCATCGTGGATGAAGTTGCTATGAAGATGTTGGATTCACCGCAAGAAAATGCCAATATAAACGTTATTGTACATAATAATATTATTATGTTGACATAATATTTTTATTGGCATACTTTGACCGTATGAGCAATCCTAAATACCTCAATCGTTTACCTGAAGTTATCGTCGATGGGAGAAACGTCCGTATCACTCTCTCTGACGATCCGTCTAATGTTAGCTTTGCAGAAGATGTAATGCAGCCCATCAGAAAGGAACTAGGCGATACACTCTCCGGGGTGTGCGTCACTGTTGATCTTGAACCGTGTGATGCATTGTCGAGTGCAGACATTAACGAAATCATCAGACTCAATGCAAGATTGAAGAATGCTGGTGCCTCAATGAAGGTAATTAATGTTCAGGAGATTCCTTGTGAATACATACAGAGACTTAGACTTCAAACATTACTTAACATCAATCCTCCTTCCCCAAGCCTCGCGGAGGACTCCGGGGACAGGTCGATGGCACCAGGAGGGGGCATATGTGAAGTACGGTAATACGGGATCGTAAACTCCCATCCTCCAGACAAGACAAATTTATGAGCGGAGTTCCGTCATAGGTTCTGCATGTCTCCTATGAAACGGTCCTATCGGCATATCTATCAGCCGGAAGAATGTCTGGAAATCGGCGTGTACTCCATCGCGATTCAGGACACCTCCCGCGATGTCGCCGAAGAGATCGCACACATGCTGCGGGGACATCGGGGTATCGGGAAAGATCTTCCACTACGCATCGTGTTCCATGGCGAGAGGATGAAAGACCGGGCCATAGAGTTGCTCACGCAAACGGGACAGCACATCCGGCGACCGTTCCAGCCGGTTTTTTACAATGATGAAACGCGCGAATGGTGAGTACCGATGGTTCGGGAAGCACATCCCTCCTTCAGGAATCCGGAGCCTTACCCTCGACAAACCCGTTCCCTTTGGTGTAAGCTCTCTCGGCTATGGTCACGCTAGAGATCGTAGTTTTTATTTATTGTTTCGCTTATGGATTTCATCAAGGTCAAAGGGGCGCGGATGCACAATCTGAAGAACATCGATGTGAGCATTCCCCGCAACGCCCTCACCGTCATCACCGGCTTGTCGGGCTCAGGAAAATCCTCGCTCGCATTCGACACGATCTTCGCGGAAGGGCAGCGGCGCTACGCCGAATCGCTCTCCGCCTATGCACGGCAGTTCATCGCGCAGATGGAGAAACCGGAAGTGGATTCCATCGAGGGCTTAAGTCCCGCCATTTCCATCGATCAGAAGACCGCCCCGCGAAATCCGCGGTCAACCGTCGGGACGATCACGGAGATCTACGACTACATGCGACTCCTTTGGGCGAAGGTCGGCAAAGTCCACTCCCCCATCACGGGCAAGCTCCTCACGCGTCAATCCCCCAGCCAGATCACCGACATCATCACCGCCATGCCGGCCGGCAAGAAAATTCTCCTGCTCTCTCCGCAGGTCGTGGGACGGAAGGGCGCACACCAGAAGATCCTCGACCTCATCAAACGGGAAGGATACGTCCGGATGCGCGTCGACGGACAGATCGTGACCACCGATGAGGAATTGGCTCTGGATCCGAAGAAAGCCCACGACATCGAGATCGTCATCGACCGGATGATCGTGAAAGACTTCGCTCCGACGAAAGAAACCCTTTCAAGCGGCACCGTCGTCGAAACGCCCAATCCCCACCGTGTGCGCCTCGCGGATTCCGTCGAATTGGCGCTCAGGAAGGGCGAAGGTATGCTCTTCATCCTCGACAACAACACCGGCAATCTGGTGAAGTTCTCGGACAAATTCATCGATCCCGATCATCCTGAGCTGAGCATTCCGGAGATCGAGCCGCGCAGCTTCTCCTTCAACTCCCCGCATGGTGCTTGCGGGCACTGCCACGGCATCGGGAACATTCTGCAGATCGATCAGGGCAGCATCATTCCGAATAAAGATCTCACCGTGAACGAAGGGGCGGTCCATCCGTGGGCCACATCGGCGGGACGCATGAGCTTCATGCTCCAGACGCTGACTGCGCTCGCGAAGAAACTCAAATTCTCGCTCGACGTTCCGTGGAAAGAACTGACGCCCGAAGTTCAGAACATCATCCTGCACGGTCATCCGGACAAAGTGGATGTGGATTTCCTCACCGAAAAGTTCGACGGTCACTACCAGACAACCTACGAAGGCGTCATCCCGAATCTGCAGCGGCGACACAACGAGACGGATTCGAGCTACGTCCGCTCCCAGATCGAAGCGTACATGTTCGAGCTCCCTTGCCCGGACTGCGGCGGCAAGCGCCTCAGGAAAGAAATCCTCGGCGTGACGGTCGGCGGGAAGAACATCGTCGAGGGATCGGGGATGTCGATCACCGGAGCACGGAAGTTTTTTGAGGGATTGATTCCGAACAGGAAGGAACCAAAGGAAACAAAAGAACCAGAAGAACCAAAGGAAATGACGATTGCCGATTCTTCTGGTTCCTCTGCTTCCTCTCAATCCTCTGGTTCTTTGTCATCCTATGAATACACCATCGTCCGCAAAGTGATCTCCGAAATCGTCGCCCGTCTCACGTTTCTCGAAAATGTCGGGCTCAAGTACTTAACGCTCGATCGTTCCGCTGCCACGCTCTCCGGCGGCGAAGCACAGCGCATCCGGCTGGCCACACAGATCGGTTCCGCGCTGCAGGGCGTGCTGTACGTGCTCGATGAACCGTCCATCGGTCTGCACCAGCGCGACAACGCCAAGCTGATTTCCACGCTCCAACGCCTCCGCGACATCGGCAACACCGTGATCGTCGTTGAGCACGATCAGGAAACCATCGAATCCGCCGACTGGCTGCTGGAAATCGGACCCGGTGCGGGAAAGCACGGCGGCGAAGTGATCGCCGAAGGTTCGCCGAAGACGCTGGTCGACAATCCGAAGTCGGTGACGGGGCAGTACCTGAGCGGAAAGAAGAAAATCGCCGTGCCGGCGAAGCGACGGAAGGGCAACGGCAACTTCATCGAGATCACCGGCGCGACGCACCACAATCTCCAGAATGTCGACGCGCGGTTCCCGCTGGGCTGCCTCATCGGCATCACCGGCGTATCCGGCTCGGGGAAATCCAGCCTGATCCACGGGATTCTGGCGCCGGAACTGCAGCGGGTGCTGAACAAGGCGCACGCCAAGGGACAGGATTTCAAGGAAATCCGCGGACTGCAGTACGTGGACAAAGCCATCGTCATCGATCAATCCCCCATCGGCAGAACGCCCCGCAGCAATCCCGCAACATACACCGGCATCTTCACGGAAGTCCGCGACGCATTCGCCCTCACGCCGGAAGCGAAACTGCGCGGGTACAAACCCGGACGCTTCAGCTTCAACGTCTCCGGCGGCCGCTGCGAAGACTGCGAAGGCGACGGACTCAAGCGGATAGAAATGCACTTCCTGCCCGACGTCTACGTGACCTGCGAAACCTGTAAAGGACAGCGCTACAACCGCGAAACGCTGGAAGTGACCTACCGCGGCAAGACGATCGCGGAAGCGCTCAATATGACCATCGCGGAAGGGTTGGAGTTCTTCGGATCGTTCCCGTCGATCAAGAACAAGCTGCAGGTGCTGTGCGACGTCGGTCTCGGCTACATTCATCTGGGTCAGAGCGCGACCACGCTGTCCGGCGGCGAAGCGCAGAGGATCAAGCTGGCGACGGAACTCACCAAGCGCGCCACCGGCAAGACGTTCTACATCCTCGATGAACCCACGACCGGCCTCCACTTCGACGACATCCGGCGTCTGCTGGACGTCCTGCAACGGCTGGTGGAGAGAGGGAATACGGTCTTGGTGATCGAGCACAATCTGGACGTCATCAAGTCGGTCGACCATGTCATCGACATCGGGCCGGACGGCGGTGACGGCGGCGGGAAGATCGTCGCGAAGGGAACGCCGGAAGAAGTGGCGGCTGCCAAAGGGAATGCCACGGGGGAGTATCTGAAGAAAGTGCTTTGATCGACACTGATCTCGCAATGTAAACTTGCATTGTCTTCCCGAGGAGATTCCTGATACCATCGTTTCCCATATTCCCCCTAACATATGAAACACCTCTCCTCCCTCCTGATCTCGTCATTCCTCTTGGTTCCGGTCATCGGCATTGCCGGCGGAGATTCAGATGCCTACCCGGAATCCGCGGTACCGACTGCAGCCGACTGGACAACGACGACAAGCATAACCAATGACACCGTCCGACCGTCGTGGCTGCCCGATCGTCCCGTCTCCCACATTCCTTCACTCGGAATCGGTGCAGGGGCGACGTTCAACACCGTCGACTTCACTGGGTACTCGAGTGAGTGTTCCGATCCCGCAGTGAGCGATATCGCGTTCGTCATGCTCCAGAGACTGGGCGTGTGTCCGGCACCGAGGTTGTCGACGAGACTCTAATTCGAGAACAGGTTACTGACACTGACTCGACATTGCTTGCAAGACCGTAGCATCGGCTTATAGCCGATGGTTGCACGGCGATTGTCGCCGTGACACCGCCATGGGCACGATGCCCATGCGACCACGTGCAACACGCACGTGCTACTCCCCTATTCCCCTACACCGCTCGTCTCTTGGCAATTGGCTCTTGGGTTGAACCCGTCATACTGTGCCGCGATGTTTTCGCTGCTCACCTTCCCGTTCGACATCATCATCCTCTCCGTCCTCGCATTCGGATGCGGTATCTCGGTGGCTGCCCGTGTGTGGCTCCGCAAAAATCCCCGCAGACGTTTGGCTGCGCGACTCGGTGTGAGAGCCGTCGGATGGACCTGCTTCCTCGGCGTTCTGCTTTCCATGTACGGCTCGTTCATCGAACCCCGGATCATCACCGTGACGACAGCGGACATTCCCTTCCCCCTCGAGCATCCGGTCAAAATCGTCGTCATCTCCGACCTGCACGTCGGACCGTACAAAGGACGGACGTTCGTCGAACGCCTCGTGAGCCGGACCAATGCGCTGCTACCCGACATCATCGTGCTGGACGGCGATTTCGTCCTGTCGAGTGAGGTGACGAACGCCGAACTCACGGCACTCGCGCCGCTCAAGAACCTCCGGCCCACCGTGGGGACGTTCGCCGTGCTCGGCAATCAGGATCACGGGATATCGCGCTCACTCCTGCCCAAGAAACGACCCTCGTCCGACAGAGCCGATCTGGTGATGGAGACGCTGCAATCGTTCGGCATCACCGTACTCAAGAACACGAATACTACTGTCAACCTGGGAACCGAGACTCTTACGATCACAGGCATCGACGATCCGTGGGCCGGCAAAGCCGATATCGTCGGTGCTTTCGACGGCATTGCTCCCGGGACGCCGACGATCCTGCTCGCCCACAATCCGGACGTCGTCCTGGACCCTCTGGCATCGCAGGCACAGCTCATCGTCTCCGGTCACACGCACGGCGGTCAGATCCGGCTCCCGTGGTACGGTGCACTCTCGACGCTCCCCATCCACATCCCCCAGCGATTCGATCAGGGCATCTTCACGCTACAGAGCGGTTCGACATTGGCGATCACGCGCGGTGTCGGCGAATCGGGGCCGAGAGTGAGACTGTCCGCGCCGCCGGAGGTGATGATGCTGACTCTTGGAACGGAGCGATAAGAAGGAATAATCGCACGAAGAAAGGATGAGAAGAAAAAGAGGATGAGAGGATGAGAAGAAATCTACAATGAAAGTCTCAGTTTGTGGATGAGGTAACCGGTACGTTGGATGCGATCATGCAGCTCAATGCAAACCTCGGCAGTTATGTAGTGCAGATCACGTGCAAGAATGCACTGGTAGTGCAACTCCTCAATGGAACCGGTCGCGATATCCAAAAAATGCCTTTTGTCAGGAATCGTTTTTCGTCCGTTGCCTTCTGCTATGTTCGTCGGAACGCTATACGCTGAACGACGCATCTGAGACCTCAATCCATATTGCTCTTCGGATGGAAATTTTTTCGTATACTCATATACTCGCAGGCAGAGAGCATGAGCTTCCTTCCAAGCGATCAGCCTCTGATATGGGCGCTCTGCCATAGGAAGCTTCAATTGTATCACAACATCCTTCCTCTCATCCTCTCTCACCTCTCCATCCTCTCATCCTCCCTTTCTCCCGTGCGCCACTTCACCACCACCGCCTTCATCCTCGATTCGCGGCACCGCACGCTCCTTCTCTGGCACAAACGTCTTCAGCGCTGGATGCCACCGGGCGGACACGTGGACCCGGATGAGACGCCGGAGGAAACCGCGCGGCGTGAGTGCAAAGAGGAGACGGGGCTGGACGTGGAGATCGTCGGCGAGGACCAGGCTGATCTGTTTGCGGGCAATCCGAATGAGGGCCGGATGTTGAAGAAGCCCATTGCGATGCTCCTCGAAAATATTCCCGAATCGAAAGAACGGAATGAACCCGCGCATCAGCACATGGACTTCCTCTTCCTCGCGCGGCCGATCGATGAATCGCAAGCCCTCGTTCTGGATGCGTTCGAAGCGAGGGAAATGCGGTGGTTCACGCGGGGAGAGATCGAGGTGATGGATGAGAGGACGGAGATATTCGCGAATGTGAAGCGGTACATCCTCAACACAATCCCGACATCTTTGGGTTCCCGATGAACGAGTTTCTATCACCGATCAAGCAACCGAGCCTCGGGTCTCTTCAGATATGGTTTCAGATTGGATTGAGGGAACAATTGAAACTTCTTCCTTCAGTCTTACTCTGCCCTTGAACACTCCGACTGCGTGGATATGAGGGATCGGATCTTCGGAATCATTCAGTTTGATTGCTTCAGTATCTTGCACAAGTTCAATACCATTGTGTTGGAATAATAATCTTCGAAGCCTATCCATATTGATACGCTGGAAGGTGTCGATTCCAGAGTAAGTAACATTCAACTGCACCGCAGCAAAGAGACGCGCTTCCGGAAAAAGACGGAAAAGCTTGGTAAGAAATTGCAGTGATACATACTCCACATTCTCTGCAACAATTTGATGCCAAGCTTCAAGTGCATCGCGAACATCATCATCACCGACCAGGTGATTATCACGCAACTCCGCAACCCGTTCTCTAAAAGACGCCTCCTCTTCGAAGTGATAACCATCCAATACCAGATTGGCAACTGCTACGCGAACATTGCCGTTTTCTTTCTGTTGTGTGGCCAGATACTCAAGACCACCTTCATCTACGATATCGGAAGCATTCTGATCCACGACTCCGTTTCTCGGTGTGGAAATGTTATGCGATGCAATTTTTTCCGAACAGGCATTATCCGACAACCAACTACTAAAATTTCTGAGATCTTGAGCACAAGTGATAAGTCCAACTTGCGGACTAACTACATTATCGAAACGCGTACAATGACCATCCGAAAAATCATCCTGTGCAAGCACGATATGCTCTGGACGCAATCCACGCTTCAAAAGATTGGTATGAGCATCACCTAGAATTTTTGGCGACCAATCGACCTCCATGACCTTCCCTTTTCGATTCGACCCTCCTAACATTGTGATACTGCGAGAGTCTAAATCAGTCATACCAACCCCCGGACCACAATGCAATAGATGAGCATCTCTAATGCCTATACCTTGCTCTGCCAGTTCAATCAGAAATGCATTCAGATTCGAATTGACTCCATACTCATAAGCCGGATCCCGAAATCCGCTGGACCAGCGTGTTGCGTAGGCATCTGCACATGCGGCGTAAGAACAGCTGCCCCCATCCTTAACGTACGAATATTTTGGTGATGAATCGTTCATAATCAAATATGACTATAATATATAATCATTTCTTACGCAAGACCCGCTTCACATTCGGCACCTGCCCCAGCGCATCGAAGAGATCCGAGAACTCGTCAAAGCTCTTCGCTTCGCAACGAATGTGGTAGAGAGCGCTGTCCGGCGGTACCGCGTACACCTTGAAGTCCGCGATGTTGATCCTCCGTTCCGCGAAACACTTGGAAACATTGTAAATCATGCCCGGAACGTCGTTGGCGAGAACATCGATCTTCATGATCATCGCTTCCTTATCCTGGACTCTTGAATGGGGCAAAAGACGAAAGAAACGAAGAATCCATAACAGCATGCCCGGCATTTCCAGCAGTTCACGATATTTCTCGATGACCGTCCGGACCCCCAGTTCGCCGGAGCCGACTCTGGTCAGCACCTGATCGAAGCGCTCAATGCCGAGACCGGCCGCGAGCCGCCGCTGCATCTTCGCACTTGAGGAAATCCACCAGAGCGGCAGACGACGTTTCTGCGCTTCATATTTCAATAAATCGTATCCGGCGGCGCGTTGATCGTCTGCGGAAAGCTTCTTGAGTTCCTGCTGCAATGAAGTGCGTGCTTCCGCGGACTTCATTTTTTCCATCCACATCACACGCATGTCCGTGCCGCTCTGAGGGGCGTCGAGCAGCGACAATTCCACGGTATCGCCGTCCTTCAGTTCATGGATGGCCTCGTACAGCTCGCCGTTCACGCGGATACCTGCGAGCGACGAGAGATAGTCCGGATTGACGGAGAAGGCGAAGTCCACACCTGTCGCACCCCTCGGCAGCGACAAAATCTCCCCGCCCGTCGTGAACACATTCATCCGATCCAGAACGGTATCCTTCAGGTCGGTCATGTACCGGTGCCGGTCGAACCCCGTTTGGCTTAAGGACGAGAGCGCGATGCGAATATCGGAGTCCCGCTGCTCCGTCCAGTCCGTGAGCTTGCGCCGTGAGGAGAACATCGCCATTTCCTCCGTGAGGATACGGAGCCGAAGCTCGTGATCCTTCGCGAGAAAGACCGTCGTATGCAGTGCGCGATATCCGCTCGGCTGCGGTGCATTGATGAAGTCACGGAATGACAGCGAACGCACGGGGTAACGGGTGTGTATTTCACCCACGACACGGTAGCAATCGAGAGGGGATGCCGCATGCCGGATGATGACTTCCACCGAATCAATCTGGCTGGACTGTGCAAGCCTGGCAGGATCACGGTACAGCCGCTGAAAGAGTTCGTAGTCCGTCATCGGAACCAGTGCCGGCTCGACGCGCTTCTCCGTCACTTCATTGAACTGTGCCACGAAACGGTTCCGCTCGTCAGCCAGCGCGACTCGCCGCTCCGCGATCGCCATACGCCAACGTGCGCTTTCCTCCTGATAGGCAAGCGGAAAACAACGTTCTTCCATGCGCCGTTTCCACTCCCACAGTCCCAGTGTGCGAGCAAAGGGTACATAGATTTCCAGCGTCTCCCGTGCGATGCGCTCCTGCTTGTCGGGACGGAGTGAGGCCAACGTTTCTACGTTATGAAGCCGGTCCGCAATTTTGATCACGAGGACACGTACATCTTCTGCCGCGACGAGGAGCAGCTTGCGTAACGATGCGACCTGACGGAACGAAGGATCGCCTTCGAAACGTGTTTTTTCGATCTTGGTGACACCCTGAACCAATGACGCGACCACCGACCCGAACTGCGCCATCACCTCCGCGTCCGTCGCGCCACCGTCCTCGATGACATCATGAAGAAGCGCCGCCATCAGCGTATCCCGTCCGGCTTCCAGCTGCGCCAGATACAATGCCGTCGTCAGCGGATGGGAAACGTACGGCTCACCGGATTCCCGCATCTGACCCGCATGGCATCGTTCCGCTGCATCCAGAGCCGCCATGACCGCTTCCAGATCCTGCGCGGACAGATACCCGATGGATGACCGGAAAGCTCTCCGGAGTTCTCCCATAGAGCGGGAGTGTACCACGGAAGCGTCATTCTGTATGCTCTTTTCGTATGTTCGACTCCGTTGACCCCAAGCAATCCCTCCCCGACCTCGAGCTCGGGATCCTGAAGTACTGGCGCGAGGAAGACACCTTCAAGCGCTCCATGCACCGCCGCGAGAAGGGGGAGATCTTCAGCTTCTACGACGGACCGCCGTTTGCAACCGGCTTACCGCACTACGGCCACATCCTCGCCGGCACCATCAAAGACGTCATCCCGCGGTACCAAACCATGCGCGGGAAGTTCGTGAAGCGCCGCTTCGGCTGGGACTGCCACGGACTGCCGGTGGAGAACGAGATCGAAAAGGAGAAGGGGCTTACCTCCAAGAAGGACATCGAAACCTTGGGTATCGCCAACTTCAACAACCTTTGCCGCACCGCCGTCCAGCGCTACACGGGGGAATGGAGATCGACCGTCGAACGCCTCGGCCGCTTCGTGGACATGGACTGGGATTACCGCACGATGGATGCGGATTACATGGAAAGTATCTGGTGGGTATTCAAGCAGCTCCATGAACAGAAGCTGATCTACGAGGGATACAAGTCGATGCACATCTGCCCCCGCTGCGTGACACCGCTCTCCAATTTCGAAGTAACGCAGGGCTACCGGGACCGGACGGACCAATCCGTAATCATGACCTTTCCACTCGTAGACGATCCGAAAACGGTGATCCTCGCTTGGACGACGACGCCGTGGTCGCTGCCGGGGAACATCTGGCTGGCGATGAAAGATGAGATTCACTACGTCAAAGTCAAAGAGGGCGATACGACGTACATTGTCGCCAAAAAGCTGGTCGAGAAGATCTTCAAGAAACGGACATACGAGATCACCGGCGACATCAAAGCATCGGAACTGGTCGGCAAGAAGTACGTTCCCCTCTTCAACTATTTCGTCGACAAGGTGCTGCCGTCATCGGCCGCAGAAGGAAAGCCCGTCACGTACGGCGAGAAAGCATTCAACATTCTGCTGCATCCGGAAGTGTCGGAGGACGAAGGAACGGGCATCGTCCACATGACGACCTCCTACGGCGAAGACGGCTTCGAGCTGGCCAAGAAGCTGAAGGTCGACGTCCTGCACCACGTGACGACGGATAACAATTTCTTCAGTGAAGTCACTGATTTTAAGGGCATGCTGATCAAGCCCGAAGGCAAAGATCCGATGAGCACCGATAAGGCGATCATCCGCAAACTCAAGGAGATGGGCCGCCACTTCGACAGCTACACCGTCACCCATAGTTACCCTCACTGCTGGCGGTGCGACACACCTCTCCTCAACTACGCGACCAGCTCGTGGTTCGTCGCGGTGGAGAAGATCAAGGAAACAATGCTCAAGTCCAATGCACAGACGCAGTGGGTACCCTCCCACCTCCGCGACGGACGGTTCGGCAAATGGCTGGAGGGAGCGAGAGACTGGGCGATTTCCAGAAACCGCTTCTGGGGCACGCCGCTGCCCATCTGGCGCAATACGACGACCGGCGAGGTGGAAGTGATCGGCTCGCGCAGCGAACTGATGGCCAAAGCGCCGACGCGCTTCACGAAAATCTTCATCTCGCGTCATGCGGAAAGTCAGGGCAACGTCGACAAAATCTACCAGTGCAAGGAACCGTCCACTCCTCTCACGGACAACGGGCAACAGCAAGCGAAAGCGCTCGCTGACCGGCTGAAAGAGCAGGCCGACAGTCTGCCCGTGAAGGTCATCTACTGCTCGCCGCTTAGGCGCACGCGGGAGACGGCCGAAGCCGTGGCCAAGGCAACGGGCGCAAAAATTATCATCGATGAGCGGCTGAAGGAAGTGGATTTCGGGGAGTACGAGGGCAAGCACGTGGATTTCGACGATCTCACCTTCGTCCGCGAACGCAGAGCGCACAAACTGGAGCAGGGGCAGGTGGAAAGCATCTACCACTTCCACGGCATGGAGACGTGGGCGGACGTCGGCAGACGCGTGGAATCGTTCCTCAAGGAAATTCTGCCGAAGCATCGGGGAGAATCCATTTCGATCGTGACACACGCGGACCCCATCATGAACATTGTCCACTTCTTCACGGGACAGGAGCCGAACAAGATCGTGCATCAGCCGTACCCCGCTCTCGCGTCGCTGCGCACCTTCTACTGGGACCACGAGAGGAATGCGCAGATGGATCTGCATAAGGAATCGGTGGATGGAATTGTTTGGAATAAAGGCAGTGAAGGCAGTAAGGGCAATAAAGGCAGTGAGGTGGAAGTGACGCTGGTCAGGCACGGGGAGACCGACTTGAACAAACTGAAAATCGTACAGGGCAGCGGAGCGGACACGAAACTGAACAAGACGGGCAGGACACAGGCGAAGCAAGCCGCCGAGCAGCTGAAAGGTCAGCAGTTTGATGTGATCATCTCTTCTCCCCTGAAGAGGGCGAAAGAAACGGCAACAATCATCGCCAAGGAACTGGGGGTTGCGGACGTGAAAGAAGGGGAACTCTTCACCGAACGGAATGTCGGGGAGTGGGACATGAAACCGGTGAAGGACATTGAATCATTGCTGAATGACAAGGCCTTCAAAGGTATTTGCTTTTCGCGTTCCGCCGGGCCGAACGGTGAATCATTCGACCGATTCATCGAACGGGCGCAGCGTGCACATGATTTTCTCTTGAAAGAATATGCGGGGAAACGCGTGCTCCTCATATCACATGGAGGCTTCTCACAAGCGTTCAGGATGGTCGCGGAAGGCATCGCATATGAAGATATGCCGCAGGTACAACCAAGGAATGGCGCTCCCGTGAACATCACACTCCGTCCGCAGATGCGCCGCATCGAGGAAGTGCTTGATTGCTGGTTCGAATCCGGTTCCATGCCCTACGCGCAGGATCATTTCCCGTTCGAGGTGAAATCGGACAGTCCGGTCGGCTTCCCCGCGGACTTCATCGCGGAGGGGCTGGATCAGACGCGCGGGTGGTTCTACACGCTCATGGTGCTCTCCAGTGCTCTGTTCAAATGCCCCGCGTTCAAGCACTGCGTCGTCAACGGGATCGTGCTGGCGGAGGACGGCAAGAAGATGAGTAAGCGCCTCAAGAACTACCCCGAGCCGACGGAAGTGGTGAAGAAACACGGCGCCGATGCCGTCCGGTTTGCATTGATGGCATCACCCGCAGTCAGAGGAGAAGATCTGCGGTTCTCTGAGAAGCTGGTGGAGGAGACGGTGCGATCAGTGCTCCTGCCGCTGTGGAACACGTACCGGCTCTTCGTGACGTACGCCAATGCGGCGAACTGGAAACCGTCGTTGGATTCGTCGCTCAAGAATGGGACATCGACGAATCAGCTGGATCGCTGGATCATCCTCAAGACGCAGGAACTGGTGAACAATATGACGACGGAACTGGACGGCTACGACCTCTCCGCCACCTGCGCGCACCTCGCCGATTCCATCGATGATCTGACGAACTGGTATGTCCGGTTGAGCAGGCGGCGTTTCAGCGCCAAGGAAGAAGGCGGAACCGATGCGCTGGATACGCTCTACCGCGTCATCATCGCCAACTGCCAATTGCTCGCGCCGTTCTGCCCGTTCGTCACCGAGGCGATCTACCTCAATCTCGTCGAAGAAGATCACGGCAGCATCCACTTCACCGACTGGCCGGTGTCCGTTCAAATCAATGAAGAAGATCAGAAGCTGCTGCAACTGATGGAAAGCACCCGGCAGGTTGTAACTCTCGGCCTCTCACTCCGATCGGATGCCAAGATCCGCGTCCGCCAACCTCTGCAATCCGTCACTTTCGCTCTGCCGCCGTCCGATGCCGTCGGTGTCGTCACGGAGCTGATCAAAGAGGAACTGAACGTGAAACAGGTCATCAGAACGACGGATGCCTCCGCACTCGCATCTTCAATTGTACAGGTCGATGCGCGCAAAGTCGGTCCGCGACTCGGCAAGAAAGTGCAGGAAGTGATCAAGGCAGGAAAAGAAGGCAAATTCGAGGAGAAGGACGGTGTCATCATCATCCTCGGCGAGACACTGTCACCCGAGGAGGCGAAGATCATTCATCAGAGCAAGGAAGGGCAGACCGTCGCCGCCAACCGAGGCATCGTTGTCACGCTGGATATTGCTGTAAATGAAGCATTGGAGAATGAGGGTGCTGCCCGAGAACTGATCCATGCAATCCAGACGCTTCGCAAAGAAAGCGGACTCGAGTTCACCGACACCATCACGTTGCAGGTCGACGGCGGCGATGAGATTGTCTCCGCTCACAAGGATCTCATCGAAAGCGAAACCCGTTCGGAGATCCGTCCGTGCGACGAGGCGGAAATTCATGAGATCGACGTCGTCCGTAGGAAGCTCAAAATCCGGTTCAAGAAGAAGTGAGCTTTACAATTGATAATTGAAAAAGGAAAATTGAAAATTGTTATGGAGAAAAAGAATATCGTCCGGGAGAAAAGTTTTGCCTTTGCACTGCGAATTGTGAAGGCATATCAATTTCTTACGGAATCGAAAAGGGAATATGTAATGAGCAAGCAACTGCTGCGCTCAGGAACAAGTGTTGGCGCGAACATCGAGGAATCGCTGCAAGGGCAAAGTAGGGCAGATTTCATTTCAAAGCTTTCTATTGCACTGAAAGAGGCATATGAAACACGGTTCTGGATTCTCCTCCTGCGTGATAGCTGTTATTTTAGCCAAGTAGAAGGCACTTCTCTTTTGAGTGATATTAATGAGATCATCCGCCTCTTGGTGGCCATCATAAAATCTTCGAAAGAAAATAATTCAAAACATTAATTTTCCTTTTTCAATTTACAATTTTCAATTTGTGTCCCTCTCCCTTCCATCCCGCATCGCGCTCCGCGCCGTCGGCAACATCCTGCTGATCCTCGGCGTAAATAGCTATTTGCCGCAGTACGTTGCAGTCTTCGGCGGTGCCCCCGCCTACGTGATCATCGGAAGCCTCCTGACACTCGGCAACCTCTTCCTGCGCCCGCTCCTGAACGTCGTCACCTTCCCCTTCCATCTCCTCTTCACTCTGGCGACAACGATCGTGGTGAACGGCCTCTTCCTTTGGCTCGTCTATCAGTTCGTCCTGCTCATGGATCCCGCCATCGTCTCACTCGCCATCACCGGCGGCATCATGGGTTGGATCGTCGTGAGCTGCGTGATCGGTGCGGGAAACTGGGTGATGAAGCATGTGCTATGAGGTGCGAGCAATCCGAACACACAGGATTGGAATCACACGATTACGGCATGAGCTTTCCGGGATCAGCCTCATGCTTCCTGTATCATCCGACCAATGCATTCCAGCACGAGTAGCATCCCCCTCGATTTCTTCCTCGAAGCAACCACCAGCCTGTGTCCGCAGTGCATGGAGTGCGTACCTGCGCGAATGATCCGGCGGGGAGGCGGCGTTGTTCTCGAGAAAGTGTGTCCGTCCCACGGCCTGCAAACGGAATTGCTGGAGGAGGATGCGGAGTATTTCATGAGGCGGCGGGACTATGACAAGCTGGGAACCGATTGCAGGAGACAGACGAAAATCGAGAAGGGATGCCCGTTCGATTGCGGTCTCTGTCCGCAACACGCCCAGCACACCTGCATCGGACTCATCGAAGTGACGAATGCCTGCGATCTCCGCTGCCCCATGTGCTATGCGGCGTCAGGGGACGGCGAGTTCCTTCCCATGGAAACCATTGAACGGATGATGGATGCGTACATCGATTCCGAATTCGAGCCGCCCGAGATCCTCCAGATCAGCGGCGGGGAACCGACTCTGCATCCGCACATTCTCGACATCATCGATCTGGGAAAGAAGAAGGGTTTCAAGTACGTCATGCTCAATACCAATGGACTGCGTCTTGCGAAGGATGAGGAATTTGTGAAGCAGCTCGCGGCATTCAACGGCGGATTCGAAGTCTATCTCCAATTCGACGGATTCAGTCCGGACGCGCTCCGTACGCTCAGAGGCAGAGACTTAAGCTGCGAGAAGAAGAAAGCCATCGAACACCTGGTGCGGCACCGCGTGCCGACGACGCTGGTTGCGACGATTGCGCGCGGGGTGAATGACGGCGACATCGGATCCATCGTGCGGCTCGGCCTCGACACTCCGTGCATTCGCGGCGTGAATTTCCAGCCCATGGCCTACTTCGGGAGGATGCCGACCGGATCTTCGACGAAGGATCGCGTAACGCTCACCGGCATCATCCGTCGCATGGAGGAGCAGACGGACGGTCTCCTGACGATGCGGGATTTCGTTCCGCTCCCCTGTGATGTCGACCGCGTTTCTCTGACCTATTTGCGGAAGAATAAGAAAGGGAAGTGGACTGCGCTCCCGCGGGAGATCGATATCCGAAAATTTGTACCGGCCATCAAAAACACCTTCGCCTTCTCTCTCGACGATGCGATGGACATGAAAGCGCTGCAGGGATGCGGTTGCCTGAAGGGTCCTTTCAAATTCATCGATCTGCTCGGCGACGCCGCTCTCATGCGCACGGTCGGACAGCGCGCGCAGTACCTCAATGAAAGCCTGTTCCGGATCAGCATCACGTCCTTCGTCGATGCGTACAACTTCGACCTGCGCTCCATGCAGAAGGAGTGCGTACACATCATCACGCCGGACGGCCGCAAAATTCCCTTCTCCGCGTACAATATGATTCACAGGACCATCGCGGCATGATGCAACTTGATCGCTTCCGGCGGCTGTTTGAAACCCCTCTCGGCGCATTTGACGCCGTCGCGTCGATCATTGTCGTCCTTTGTGTCGCGGCCATCTTCATTGCGATCATCTGCAATTTTGCGGAAGCCAATACGCATGCCGTGCGGAAAGAACGCCGCAGCGTCGTGGAGACCGGAACCATGACGCTGTTCTTCATCATCTACTATCTCGTTGCGAGGTTTCAGATCGGTGCATTGCACCCGCAATCCGTACCCCTGCACATCACGCTCGTCAGTCTTTCCATCGCCGTGTTGATCCTCGGGACGTTCGTGAATATCCGGGGGAGAACGTCGCTCGGTCACAATTGGGCGAATCAGATCAGGATGTACGACGATCAGAGCATCGTGCATTCCGGCCCCTATGCGTTCGTCCGTCATCCGCTGTATGCCTCACTCATCTGGATGTTCTTCGCGGGGAGCGTGATGTACGTGAATTGGCTGCTCTTCCTCCTCACCGCCTGCGTCTTCGTGCCCTTCATGACATGGAGAGCGCGGCAGGAAGAAGGAATGCTGGAGGAGACGTTCCCCGAATACGGCGCATACAGAAAGGCGACTGGCATGTTCTTCCCGAAACTCCTACGCTCTCACCCATGAAAACGCGCCATCCCGTCGCCGTTCAACGTGCAGCCTTCCTGTTCTGCCGCGTCGGCATCACGGCCCTTCTCTGGATCGCGTTCCTATTTGATGCCGTGTGGGCGCTCTGGCTCACATTCGGCATCTTGGCCCTCTCCGCTCTTCTCGGCATCGACCGCGCCCCGATGATCGTGCTGTACACGAACACGCTCGGGCGATTTCTGCCTTCCGTTTCCGAGACGCTTGATCGCTCCGCGATGCGCTTCGCACACACCCTCGGCGCGCTCTGGAGCGCAGCGTGTCTCCTCCTCATCTCTGCTTTCCCCGCAACGCCCATCGGCTGGCGTCTCCTGCTGCTCCTCGCCATCGTGAAGACGATTTCCGCGTGCGGCTACTGCCCGGCGTCCAAACTCTACCTCTGTGCGACAGGCGGCTGCTGTCCGCTCTCGAGGCGCCTCTTCGGGGAGAAGCAATGACGAGCTTACCGCCATTGCCGCTGCCGTCGTCATGGGGTATCCGCCCCGTGCTGTTCACCGTCGGTTCATTCCGCGTGGAATCGTATCCGGTCTTCATGGCACTTGCGCTCTTCGTCGGAATACTTGTCTTCGTATTCTTTCTGAAGAAAGAGAAGAAGACACATGAACATTCTTTCTACATTCTCATTGCTGCTCTCGTTGGCGGTGTACTGGGAGCGAAGATCCCGATCTGGCTCACGCAATATGCGCAGATTGCGACGGGCGGATTCGACATCGACGCACTGCTCTCCGGCAGGACGATCGTCGGAGGACTGATCGGCGGCACACTGGCGGTCTGGTGGATCAAGCGCAGGCTGCACATCAAGCAGCGGATCGGCAATGCCATCGCGCCGGCACTGGCCGCCGGTATCGCCGTCGGACGATGGGGCTGTTTCCTACGCGGATGCTGCCATGGACAACCGACTCTGTTGCCGTGGGGCGTCGACTTCGGCGACGGGATCTTGCGACATCCGACGCAACTCTACGAGTCGCTGTTCGGCGTCATCGCATTCCTGATCCTCATATTCTGCCTGAGGAAGAAACAACCCGACGGATTGCTCCTGACGGGATTCATGATCGCCTACTTCCTCTTCCGCTTCTTCCTCGAATTCATCCGCACCGAACCGCGGCTCCTCTTCGGTTTCACCGGCTACCAATATGCCGCAATTGTCGTATTGGTATACTATGCGCTCAAGCTTCTGTTCCCCTTCCCCATACGCATATGGATCAAACGCCCGTCGTGAACAATCCTAAGCCGGGAACGTCCCGTCCCGACTACTATGCGACTAATACCGGCGTACGAAAAACCGTCGACTTCATCCTTGGCGCTCTCCTGACAATTGTCGGAGGCTTCCTTCTCAATTTTCCCCTCGGTCTCGGCCTGCTGAGTCAGCAATCCGAAGTAATCATGGCAGTCATCATCGGAACGGGAATCGCCATTCTCATTGTGTATCTCCTCGTTCGTTTCTTCAACAAAACGGGAAGGCGGTACATTTCCATCGGCATTCTCTCGACTGCGATCATTCCGATTCTGGTCTTCGGAAGTTGTATGTACATACTTAATGACTTGTAGTTGCGGCGACTTTTTGGCTTCTGCAAGCCAGTGGGGAAAGTGATACGGGAGTTGGCATAAAATTGAACCATATTTCGATGATGTGTTCGTCGGAATCCTCGGTTTCTTCGGATTCCTCGGCATCCTCACACAATTTTTGTGCTATACTGTTCACTCTCCGCTCTCTCACACCATGGGGATGACAGGCTTTCGACAGCGTGACAATGCGTCGACTGCGTCTCGATCCGGGATTGCTCTGGTTCCCGTTACCCACTTGGAGCAAACCATAATTGCCAAAAGCAATTTCATGGCATACGTGGAGGACCTCGTGAACTCTGTTCGCTTGCCCTCTCTCGTCACTGCCTAAGGTCTGATTCACTTCGGACCACGTTTCCCCGTTGATCCTCGCTGGACGGGTGAAACGTCACTAGCGGGGTTGGATTCCGACTGACGTGACGGACTCCTGAATACAGCGTCATCACTCTCACCCTTTCTCTGTTCTTCTCTCAGGGGATGAGAGAACTGAGAAGACCATGATCGTACTGACCGTCGGCGTACACGTTGGACCCGGGTTCGACTCCCGGCATCTCCACCACATTTAAATACCCGATTTTGAATTGTCGGGATTGCGTAATCCACAGTGATTTTGCCCGAAGCGTGGATAACCACTTTGTTTACAAGCTTTCGGATGATCACTTCCTGTGTCTTCCGGTCAATTTTGCCGTATTTCTTGCGATATTCGGTCGCAAGTCTCGCCAGTGACTTCTTCAGCTCTTCTCGCTCCAGCTCTGTGGAAAGGAGATTCCCGAGTCGGGCAATTTCGGTACGGATGGTCGCCATCTCGGTATTGGTCGTGTCCACCTCATTGTCGTAGATCGCATCGGACATCTTCCCTCGCTTCATGGCAGCCACCAAGCGTCCCAGCTCCTTGTCCTTCTCATCCAGCTCATCTTGATAATCTTTAATCTGAGACTGGTACTCGGCAGCCTTCGACTCTTCTCGCATCTTGGTATCGAACGCCTTGAGCGTTGCTTTGGGATCACTGAGCAGCTCATCGATTGTCTTCCATACGATGACATCCAGCTTCTTTTCGGACATCTCTTTGTTCAAGCACGGCTTCTCACTCTTGCCCGGATTCTTCCGGCTGCAATGGTAATTGAAGTACACGATGCCCTTTTTCTTCTTGGGATAGCCTTGGTATCTGCCGCCGCATTCGCCGCAGTAGACTTTGCTGCGGAGCAGGTAGACATGATCCGAGGCACGAATGGAATATTGCTCGTTCTCACGCGCAATCAGTCGCGCCTTGTCGAACATGGGTTTCGGGATGATCTCGGGGCACGGCAGAGGAATCCATTCCTCACGGGGGCGTTCCCGCTGGCGCTTGTCTTCGTTCTCGTTCAGGTAGGTCTCACGCTTGCCGTAGTAGTACGTTCCTGCATATTCGTCCTTCAGTAAAATCGCAGCGATCGCAGCCTGACCCCAAAAACCCACCTGATTCGTCCGACGCTCCACTCCCACGCGGTCTGACTTCGTGGGAACTCTGCGGGCAGTGAGTATCTTGGCAATCTGTGTTTGGGTCTTCTTCTCTTCTACGAGCATCGTGAATATTTCAAGTACGATTTTTGCCTCGTCTTTGTTGATGACCATCTTGCCGTGCTTATCCACGTCATAACCGAAGGGCGGGTACTTTCCTCCGACGTAATTTCCGTTCTTTGCGCTCGTAATCTTGCCCATGATTGTGCGCTCGCGGATGGTCTCGCGCTCCATCTCGGCAATGGCGCCAAGAATCGTCAGGAGGAATCTGCCTGTGGACTTGGACGTGTCGATCAGCTCGTTCTTCGAGGCGAACTCCACGCCATATTTCTTCAGCTCCTTGATCGTCTCCAGAAGCAGGAGCGTGTTGCGGAACAGCCGATCAATCTTCCAAACAAGTAGCACGTCGAACTTCCGTTCTTTGGCGTCACGCATCATGCGCTTGAACTCGGGTCGCTCATCGTCCGCACCGGAGTATCCATCATCAACGTAAACGAGCGTCTTGCTGGTGACCCAATTGTTCTCGCTGTCTGCATTGGATTCGATGTACTTCGCCAAGCTGTCCTGCTGTCCCTGAAGGCTGTTCCCCTCTTTCGCCTGCTCCAAAGTCGAAACGCGAATGTACTGAGCAACGCGCCGCGGCTTCCTTGCGTCTGTTCGAGTTGTTCTCATGTAAGCCATTATATTGGAAACTTTTGGAGTTTTGGAGTTTTCTGTTCATGGCTGGTATTTCATGCTGACAAATGAAAGGAAGCTGGTTTGTATTGTGATCGGAGAAATATATCTCCTACATCCGAGTCCCGCGATGCTCGTCACCCGCAACATTCCATCAAAACTCAAAAACTGGGTGGAATCGCCTCATTGTTTCTGTCCCGTCTACATACCTACCCCTACACGCTAATTAGCAGCCCCTAGTGCTGAATTTATCCGTTTCAAGTGTCAACGTAGTCGAAGCGGGACAGTGTTGGTGTAGGGGGTGCTAATGCGGTTTATGGAATAGGAAAATCGCGCGGCCTGTAAACTTGCCCCTAACCGAACAACGACAAAGATGCGCAAACTAATCGGATACCTCAACAACAGGCTGATGCTCAAGAATCAAAAGATCGTGCTATGAATGAGGTTCCATACCCTCCCCGCTGAAGATACATCAGATAATGATTTGCATTATTTGTCACTTTTGTTAAAATGCTCCACTCTTTCAATTTTAATATCTATGCATCTCACTGGTCTGCCAGGGCTCAGGAGCAGCCGCTACCGCGATGAAGATGACGATCCCGAGGAGCAGCAACGGCGCAGAAATACGGACCTCTACTGGGCTGAGCATGATAGAGAGCGCGAAGAATGCGGGGAAGAGCGACAGCAACGGACACCCGAGGAACAGGAAGAGTGGGAGCTTTTGGAAATGATGAACGGCAGGAGCGGAGAACGCAGCGCCTACCCCCAACCGGATCTCCCGGACCGGTTCACGTACCGCTTGGCGGAGGATGTACCAGGGAGCACCAGTAAGCTCCTCCTCAGACTGCCGCCGGACCACAACATCCGCAAATCGCAGCACGGCAATCCCAATACCGGATTCAACTTCGGACGCGCGTACGTCAACCAGTACGACAGTGTCCGTTACCTTGCCCACGATAACTCCGAAGAACTGATCGCAACGCAACGACGCGTAATCGATCGACGCGCTCCCTTGTCACCTGGGTACATAACATGGCGCGGGGATAACACAATTGAATTGCAGTACGGCCGGTACAGAAATGGCCCCATCCTACAGCAGGAAATCGCTGTGCTCTACAGTTTAGAACAATTGCGCCTCAAGCAGGGTGGACAGGCGCGCGCGCAGGCAACGTGGATGGGTTGGCCTTCGTTCTACGCTCAGTTCGGTGCGCCGGTTCATTACCGCAAAACGCAGCCACACCGCTTACCACCGCTTCAGTGGGCCAAGGAGTGTACGGAGACCATGGCGGGCGGGGCTTTTGCCATGCGCCGACACATGTTCTTCCCGCCGGACTTTATCGCGCAATGCTTGGAGCATACCGCACCCTTGGTATGCAACGCGCAAGA
This sequence comes from Candidatus Peribacteraceae bacterium, assembly GCA_028711345.1. Taxonomy (GTDB): domain Bacteria; phylum Patescibacteriota; class Gracilibacteria; order Peribacterales; family Peribacteraceae; genus CAINWJ01. The sequence goes on along the minus strand of JAQTSK010000002.1, from coordinate 24,868 downwards.
AGAAAAGTCACCCTTTCGCATGAGGCACCTTCCACCGGAACAATGCGCAGTCATCCGCCAGTTACAGGAACAAATGCGCGATTTAACGCCGGAAGCTGTGGGATTCGTCATTGATCACACGCTGACTCGCACAGATCTGGAACAGGAACGGATCATTGATTTTCTACACTCTCTGCCTGCGTTCCTAAGACAGGGATTGCGGATGGCATCGCTCACTACACTCATTCGCAAAGTCGCCGCTGCGGGTGATCTCTCTGCCGCTGTGCTCTACGGCATTGATCTGGTGCAGGCGATCTACGGCAATGGAAAATTGCCTTGGTGGTTTAATGAGAAGGCTGGTCTGGCCGAGCAGACGTTCGATCCGGCTGAAACCAATACCCCTCCCGAGGGAACCGATGCGCACACGTGGGAGCTCCTCACAACTGCACAGGAAGCCCTAGGAGAAATCAACCCGCAGGCCATCACGTTCCTGCGTGAACATGGCGCCTGGATCTCGATCGAGGATATTCGCAAGGACTTTGTAATCGCCTTTCTCCGCGACCTTCCGTGCTTATCGGAACAAGGAGTCAACCCGCAACGTTGTACCATGGTCATGGATCGCTACTGCAATCCCGAAAGACATCAATGCACGAAGGAGCTCACGCAACGCATTGTCGATGTGGATGGATTGGGATTAGTGGATGAAAGAGAATTAGTTGAAATACAGAGTCGTGTTGAGGATTGGAAAGCACATGCCTTGCAACATGCAATCAGTTCCCTTCGTGGTGAATTGCGGGAGATCAGAAAAATGGAGTATCGGGCCAGGCGTGCTGGTTTTTACAATACTTATGATTACGACGAAGAGAGGGAAGAGGATGAATTCACCAGACAGGAATACGTGAACCACAAACATATCCCCACCACCTGGCCGCAGGAGCAAGAAATGGGACGCGCTTTGTTTCGCTACCGCCACGGTATCGCTGTGGAGCCGAATCAAGAAGGGTGCGCACTCTCGCTGGCCATGGCCAGACGCGCTGGACCGCTGTACGAGTACGCACTGGAAACCTACAAGCGCGCTGGATATCAGCTGGGAGCAATGGAGGGGATCGGACAGGAACGCGCGATCGATTGCACCGTGCGCGTGACGGAGTGGTATGGCATCGGTAATCCCTTGCGAGCGACCAATGTCCTCCGCCATGTTCTGGCACTCATAGAGCAGACAACGACGAAGCGGCGTTCGGCTGCTCTGGAGGAATTCCTCATTTTCCTAGAAAAACAGAAGCCCGTATCTCCGATGATGGGCATCTTGGAGACCACCACGCCCCAGACCAGCTTCCAGAAGCCCTGCCTCACGGCACTTGCAGATGCATTCGATCAATCCAAAGGAAGAGTTACACAGGAGGATGATGATCCATATGGAGACCGCAGACATCGAGTCCAGGAGCGCGCGGACCCCCTCCACGCAACGCCACAGGAAGTAGTGAAACTCCTCACCAGTATCGATCGACCGCTCCCGGAGCGTCTACGCCTGCCAGTTCACGGCAAGCCGGGGATTGCCTCGGAGCACGCATTGTCCCTCCGCGACTACCCGCCTCCCTCCGGCCCCCCCCCAGAGCGCTCGCCCTCATCTCTCACGGATCTGCAACAATTCCATGCTGCATTCTCCCGCTTGGGATCCTACCGGGGTCCCCTGCTCGCTGCGATCTACGCCCGATATTGCGCGACGCGGGTAGAACATCCCCTGCAACCGCCCGCGTGGCTCATCGACGTACTGGACCGGTTGGAGCGCCAGTATCCGCACCAGGGAGAACCCGTCTATGACGATGAACATACGCTGCGCGAACTGGAGACGCGCTTCAGAGACGACATCGATGAAACACAGGTGATCCCCAATGGGACGGGGCCACGATTCTCGGACCGTGAAGAACTGCGCCTTGCGGAAGAGCAACCCTACCGCACCCTATCGCGGCTCTTAGACCTCCACGGACTTGACCTCCTTGCTGAGGAGGATGTGAAGACAATCCTGGCATGGGTCTTTGCGCCGATCCATCTTGAGGTGACGGAGGCCGTCCAAGCGAAGTTCCAAGATGACCCGCGCAGTGACGCCACCCGCCTCCCTGAGGTTGCGGAGCGCGAGAGGCAGGACCAGATCGCTGCATGCCAATTTGAAATCGACCATCTTGCAATGAATGAGAAAGCATTGGGGTACAGCCCCCCGAACTCCTACCGCCTGAAGCGGCAGAACGAGAGACGTAAGGAGCAGCTAGAAGCTGACAGTGCGGAAGCGCGTGCCCGTTTTGTGGAGGAAGTCCGACAGCAGTTTCATCAGGAAGTGACGGAGGTCTTGGGTCAGTGCCAAACGAGTCTGCAATCGTACCGCCTGCATGAGCTGCGCAGGACATTGGACCGCGTGGCAACAATCCTGCAATCCGGTGCACAGCAGCATTTTGCCACCGGTGACATCGCTGCGATTGTGCGTGCGGGGATGAATTCCGATGCGAAACTCACGCCCAACGTCATCAGTACGCTGCCATGGACGGAAGAGCGAGTCGAGCGACAAGTCGAGTCAGCCAAAGCACAAGAACTGACCGGAAAATTGGCCGCATGCGTCGGTCCGGACGATGCCCATACCATCGTGGACTGGTGCACAGACCGCCATATCAGTACCGGTGACCCGATTCTGCATGAGTCCATTGCTCACTTGGTCGCGCAGATCGGACAGCTCCTCGTCCGCAACTGGGGAGAGGACGAAGATGAGGAAGAAGACAGGCACCGACCGAAGACAGTGGCACCGGAGGTGCGTACGGAGGTGCAGAAGCAGATGAAGGTAGTCTCCGCATTGCTGCGGCAGATGGCCGGGCTCACGGATGATGGTGCGCGTCAGGTGGTGCATCACATTCTGGCAGAGGAGTTTCAAGTCAATGAATTGGCCGCCATCGCCGCCGATGTCCAGTCGTTCCCCACGGAATCGTTCGGTATTTCGGTGAAGACCGCACCCACGGAAATGGAAGCGGCAAGCTTGCGGAGTACGGAAGACTCTTTCCGCTGCTACGTCTTCCTCCTCTCCACATTTCTCAGACGTCAAATGGGCAGGGTGGCACTCGCCTCGCATCTCTCACCCACTGGAATGCCGTTCAATGGGGATGGGGCGGACAAAGCTGATACGATCGATACATCCGACCTCCCTATTCCATCAGAACATTCGCTCCATGCGCTGACGCTGCCCGTGCGGCGAGATCTACAGCAAGCACTGCGCGCAGGCACACTCACCAGGAAAGAAATGCGCACACTGATCAGCGATCACATTCCTCCCTTTGCCCAGAGCATTCGTGAAAGTCGAGAAACCGTCAAAGGCATGTCTCCCATCGGAGGGAAGGCTCACACTCATTCGGAAATGGGTGCCGCGCAAATCAACGTCATCAACGCGGCATTAGGGTGGAACAGCACCGGATTCCGCCTGCTGCATGCGCTGAAATCGGCGAATCTGCCCCCGGTTCCTACTACAGAAGAGTTTGAATTGCGCGTGTGGGTACTCAATGCAGGCAGAGTCTTGAATCAGAGGCATGGCGTCCGCGAGCAACCGGAATTGCAGGTTTGCTGCCCAGGACGCTTAAGCCTCAGGAATTGCGGTGTGCTTGCCACCAGTTACCTGTTGGCCGCGAGTAGAGCGATCCGCTACGTGCCGGAGGATTTCCAGACGACGGTCGGATCGGGCGTAGAAAACGGGGCAATCATCAGTTACGACGCGCAGGGCGCACGCGCCTCGCTCCCCTTCAGCTGGGGTACCGGGCGGACTGATGTGTTGGGTGTGCTGGAACCGGCTGACGCCCGCATCATTCAAGCCGTGCACACGGCATGCATGCATGCCGAACACAACGGACCATTTGCAGAAGCAGGAAAGGAGTACATCCGTCGGCACGAAGAAATCCTAGGAGATCACTCACACCTCCTGGATGCCCCCTGGACTTATAACCCGTATACCGGAGTGTACGGTGCAGGCAATCCGCAGGTCGCTCATACCTTCCTAGGACACGCAGAATTGGCAGTCATCCCCACGCAAAATTTGTACTTCGATGCGATTAATCAGTGGGCACGGGATCCCAACAGCTACACACTCTTCCATGCCGTCCGCGATAATATTGACACTTTCCGTTTAGCGGTACAATCTAATCAACCTGTCCTCAATACCCGAGAGGATTGGCGCAACCACGCTCAAGCTCTCATTCTCTAACCTTTCTCACTATGTGCGAGCACCACACCGCTATCCGCAGGGAAACCGAAAGACCGCGAGAAGAAACACGCGTGGCACCCATGGCGTCAACGCCCAAGCCAGCGGATGCCATGCGCACTGACACGAAAGACGCCATTGCCACAGTCGCCGCAGCGCAGAAAGGGCAACCCGTGGCAAGGAAACCGGAGCAGAAATCGGGTGGGCAACATGAAGGTGGCAAGTCGACTCCTGCTCAGCATCAAGGACCCGCGCATGTCCCGGGGCAGAAGCGTCCATCTGCAATGACCTCTAAGCCGCCTTTACCTCAGAAGACCGCTCCTTCTCCCGTATCCACGCCTGCGGCGCCCACCCCACCGCCGATCATAGCCAAAGGTGACACGGCTGGTCGTGAGCAGACGCAACTGCAACCATTGGCAGCGCAAGCGAGCAAGAAGGATGAGATAGTGCTGCCCCCTTCTCCGGTTGCGGCGGACATAGCCAAAATGCGCTTCTCTGATTTTGCTGCACTGGATAAAGCACTGGCAGCGGAAATGTTCACGTTGCAGCAAACCGAGTGGGAGATGCTGAGGCGCGTGGGGTACTCCGATCAGGTCATTTTCTACTTGGCCACACGCAAGAGTGAGCAAGTCGCGCTCTTCGTTGCAGCTGTTAACGGTGGCGAAGCGCGAGCCCATGAGTTTTTGCAGAAACTGAGAGGCCAACTTCCCGGTGTCCTGCTCTCAACACTGCCGACCCCGGTGACACTCCCCAAATCTGTAGCACCCAAACCGCAAGCCGTAGCGCCAACAGCCCCCACTCCTCCGGTTTCCGTCAAAACTCCGCCTGCTCCTATACCTACGACAGTGAAGGCAGTGACAACACCGCTCGTCGCTCCCGCAGCCGAGCAGCCACGCCCACAAACGTCAGCACCCACCGAGGTCTCAGCAGTTGTCCGCGCCAAAGTGCAACAAGCAGTGGAGAAGTACCATGCGGTCTTTGGCAGACAAGAAAAACCAGGCGAAGATCCCAAGCAACGAAAAAAGGAAGTGAAGAATGCACGTCAGGAAATGGAAACTACGGTCGCATCTCTCCTCGGCGTCGAAAAGAAGAAGGTGGTCGGGGCAGTGAAGCAGTTGCTCGACGTGAGCATTCTGTAGGTAGGATCGCTCTTCGTGTTCATCTGTGAACGTCAACGCTTTGTAGCATGGAAGCGGCATGGTCGTGTGTCCTTGGTGTCGAGGGATTCGCACTTTTGATGAGGAACCTTCAGAAGCTCACCGCCTCCACCCTCTGCTCCAATTGTTCCATCCGATGCTGGACGTAAATTTGCGTTGTACTAATGGATGAATGCCCCAAGAGCTGTGCCAGCCCTACGATGTCGCCGGGGTTTTGTTCGAGATACTGATACGCCCATGAATGCCTCAGCGTGTGTGGTGTCGCCGTGACCCCCGCGAGCTTCGCGTACTTTCGCACAATCTCATTGAGCGCAAGCTGCTGAATGGCTCCGCGCTCTCCGAGCAGGAGCTTGTCCGTTGGCTTGTAGTGGTCGATGTACGCCTCCAAGATAGCCCGTAGGGCACGATGGATGGGGACTCTCCTTGTCTTGTTCCCCTTGGCACGCCGTATCGTCAGTGTCCCCCTGCGTTCGCTCATCTCTACGTCCTGCACAGTCAACGCCACTACCTCTCCCGCTCGCAGTCCGGCCATCAACATCAGGTTCACAGCCGCCAAGTCCCTAAGATTCGCCCGTATCTCGACCTCCTTCATCAATCTCCGTGCCTCCTGCTTGGTCAGTCCCTTGGAAGCGAGAGACTGCGTTGCCACTTGTTTCACCCTTTTTGCCGGATTCTTGGGGATCACGTCGAGTTCCACGGCCTCTTGGAGGAACAGGCGCACGTTCACGAGTCTGCGGTTCGTGGTCGCCGGAGACAGGGTCTTGCTCAGATCATCCCTGAAATCGGTGATGTCCCGCATGACGACCCGCTGGAATCTGAACGCCTCTCCGTTCTTCTGTGCGTACCACTGAAGAAAACACTTGAGGTCGGAGCGGAGGGCGAGCTGGGTATTCCTGCTCACGTCCCGCTGTAACAGAGCGGCGACCACACGCTCCAAGTCCCCTGAGACGACCGTCGAAACATTATTTTGTGAGTATTTTGGTGTTTCCAGGGCTTTAGGCAGAGCTTTGTGCATATAAATGAGGGGAAATTCATAAAATATGTACAATTATTATTTCAGAACATCAGATAGTCAACGTCAATATTGGCTTCTACTAGCGCTTACATCGTTGTTTCTTCCACAGTGCGCGGTACTGGGCATTCACCCTCTTCCACTCCTGCATGGCGAAGTCTCCGGCACGCTTCTGTCTGTAGCTCGCTTCGCGCTGTCCCTGCCGACCTAAAATATCTGATAGGTAGTAGAGCCGTTCGGCTTCGCCACGGATAAGACGCAAGCGTTCAAGAAGCCCCTCCATCGGGGGAGGCCTTGGAGAAGGATTCGTCATCTTAATATTGGCCGAAAGAGGCTTTAACTCGTATTATACAGCCTATATTGGCAATTCAAGCGTTTTTCCTAAAGGGGGGGGATTGTCGTCGATTCGTGCATTTCAGTATTACTAGGAAACATTTTAGTAAACAACCCGAGGTCGCTTGAGTGCACCATTTTCATCGTCGGTATCGTCAGTACGGTTCTTGTCGTCACTTTTCTCTGGAATTGATTCCGACGATACCGACGGTATTTTTGTGAGAATAATCAGGCGCTGGTTGTCTTTATATCCCCGCTCAAATTTGATGCCTGCGGCTTCCAAGTTGTAGCCAATGAGGTTTAGGCGTCTTGAAAGAGCATTCGCAGTGGGCAGGCGTCTGCCTCGCAGACCATTGTCTTCTAGGTGAATCAGGAGATCTGTTGCTGTTCCCTGCCATGATTCACCATGATTAGCCATAAATTTGAGTAGAGACGAGGCAACAGCATCCTCGCTCAGAACAGTTTCGTGCTGATCCTTCTTATTCAGGTTAATCGACGACTCGAATTCTTCCTGGGTGTAGCCAAGGGCGAGTGCGATAGCGCATCCCCACTCCGCGAAATCAGCCATACGTGGATGTTGGACTAATTTGACCGTAGGTTGCAGCCGCATTGCTTCCGCAATCACATCAAAAACTCCTCCGAGAATAACGGGTAAATCTTTCCTGAAATTTTCCCATAATTCACGCTCAGTAAGGCGAACATCATCAGGGATCCTCTCAAGCTCAAAGAGGGTGCTCCGATCCAGAAGGTCGGTTCTGGTGCTGGCTTGGCTTACGCCGTTCAGGACGATGCACCTGCGGTAGTGGTAGATCTTATCGTCGTCATCGGAGTAAAGAGCTCGTTTTGAGAAACCGCCACCGGTTACGGCACGGCAAAGGGCATCGGACTGTTCCGGATTCAGATAGTCAATATTGTCGTATGCACCGAGATAGTGATGGGAAAGTTGTTGTACCATTTGCGCTTCATCCCGCGACAACGTGAATGCTTCCATCTGTGAGGGGTCTACCAGCATTTTGGTCATTTTCGTCGCCGTACTCTTGGCTGATCCCGGCTTGCCGTGAAATACCGCTACGGGATGAGGAATATTGGGGATAAAATAGGAGATGATTTGTACCAGATACAGGAGCTTATGCTCGGGCTTAGCAATATTGATATATTCCAGGATCTTCTTGGCATTACCACCACTCTTTAGTGGTTCGACCTGAGGCAATTGATGCTCTTCCCGCGCAAAGAGTATCGGAGGGTTAGCAAGAACTTCCCATCCGTTCTGAGTGATCCGCACCGCTCTCCATTCTTTATCAGATAAATCATAGAAAATTGCTCCATCGTGACGAGCGACTCTGTTCGAAAGTTCCCTCATTGGGGAATCGTGGAACGCTCGAGCACCCAGTAGATCTGCGGCCTCCTGCAAGTCGCTAACTTTAATCGATGCTTTTTCGTTGTCCCAGAACAACTTTGTCAGGTACCGCTTGCAGCGTTCGGTTCTATGCGAACAACGGAATATTTCCTGATGACCATTTACCGTGACTCGCATTAACGGTTCATTGGACTGATTGTGAAACAGCTCAGCGCCTGCAATATCAACGTAATTTAGCAGCCGCTTGGCCTTTGATTCCTTGGGTTTCTTTTTCTCAGCAAATAGGTCATGTAGCTGTTCAATATGAGACTTCTTGATACTTTCAAATATGACGCGCAGTTCTTGCTCCTCCAGTGGCGGTTCACAGTGGGCGGTATTCCATTGGTCAGCCAGTGACCACCCCTTGGAATCAAACTCCTGCTCTTCCAACCGACACAATATTGCTCCGATTGCTTTCGCAGCCTCGGTGTTTCTGGAGCCTTCTGGAACGTTCGCGCCGAAATCAAATTTCGTTTTCTTGCTGACATTCGGTGCTATGGAAGTCGGAAGTCCCGTTTTTTGTACTCTTTTCAAGAGCCATGTTGGCATTTCGGCAATCTCAACGTCTCCCGGTCCGGTTGCCCATAAGTAATGATTGCCCGAAGCGTGCAGCGATGGCGGGAGAATGATGTAGCCCCCATCTCCTCGGATATCCATCGGAACCCCATCCATCTTTGTCATGTTCGACACTTCAAAACCCGGATGCTTGAAGTAAATATGGCGTCCACCGCCACCACTTACCGCAACGACAGTCTGAGGAATTTCTAGTCTCTGAAGTTCATCTAGGCCTTCCTTTTCGACATCCAAAACAACGGTGCCCGATTGACGCCCTGTAATCAGTGCCATACCCACAGCACCCGGATCATTGAACCACCGAGTCACCTCCTCAGTAGTAGGCATGCGCTCTTGGTACTCTTTCCATGAGCTGATTCGCGGCCGCTTGTTCTGATTCACCGGAATTACAGGCCAGCCCATCTCAAGGTAGTTCAGTGCACGGATCAGTAGATCATTTGGATTATCCATTTTAATGATAGAAAAGGAATAAGCAGGAATTAATCGCGATCAGAGGAGAAAAGCTTGTGTTTAAGATGGGTCTGCGCGAGTGCAAAGTCCTTCGCCAGCACCGGCTGATTCATGTACCGATGCACCATGTCGGCCTCGCTCAGACCACATTCCAACACAAAGACTGCCCGAGGCTGTGAACGATCAAGGCGGAGCAACTTTGCACCCGTCGCTATCGCATAGGAGGCAATGGAGAGATCGCTGGTGGAGAAGGTTGTCATAAGCATTGAAAGAAATGCGGGGAGGTACTAAATGTTGATCCAAATAAAATTGTGATCCCCATCAGGTGTGGGATTCTTTCTTGCATAATCAACCATTGCCTTCAGGGACTTTTCTAAGTCCGGGAGTTCATCCCAACAGCCTTCTTTTAATTCTTCCTCTAACACACAGATATCTTCCTCATCGAGCAAAATCAGTGATTTTTCGAAGAGTCTATTTGTATATATCTCGCGGCCCCACTCACAACTAGGAAAGTAATCAACATCTGAATACTTGATATTGCCTTCACAGAGTTCAGTATCCCAATCCATTATCATGCCAGCTTTTAGAGGGTAAATATGCATAGACATATTGGGTAAGAAAGTAGAAAAGAGAAATTACGGACGCCCAGAATCAACTGCGGTTAAATCTGAGTTCTGCCCAGAGTTCAGAATCAGCTCCACGATCTCCAACATGACCGCGTCAAAGTCACTCGAAGGAGTGAACTTACGGGTGACCTTTGATGATTGGCGCTTCTGCACTGTTCCAGACTAAAACAACGCCCAGTTGCAAACAGTAGAAGCGTCTATGTACTCGGTTACCAAAAAAGTTACCACTACATTCCCCGGAGCGAGGTCATCTGATTTTTATATCGGATGATGTCATGAGCGCTGCCGCTCTTGGCATGTAATACCCTGCTCCTTACTCTCAACCTTATCCCTTTGGCCGCATCGCGAATATCCTGCTCAGAGGCATACGTTGTTGAAGACAGCAGGGATACCAATTCCTCATTTGATACTGAACGTTTGCCATCCTGCGCGAACAGAGCAAAAAATCTGTATGACTCTGTTCCAACCTTGAATGAAGCCGTGTGTCCGTCGTCGAAGGTGATGAGAAGTCTGTTCATGTCCAGCATGTAGTTATCGCCGCGGAGTGTGCTCCCCTGCACATTCACTTCGTACAATAAATCGTAGACCATCTTCTTGCGATGATTGCTGTTTGGAAATTCTACCCAGTGAACAGGAGGTATAGCCTGAATGGAATGGATGGAGATTTTCCCATCTGCCTCCAGTGACAGTAGAGCGCGATGCAGATTGATGTGCAGTAGTTCCTTGCCATCTCCAAGGTCTCCATTGCCGATGACCACAATCTGCTTTCCCAAGAAACGACTCTTGTTTTGTAACTGCTGGTACACAAAATTCATCTGCTTATGAGAAGAGAGTTCATCATGAAAAAGGGGCCATCTCCTTATTGCATCTTGATACTTCGAATCAAAGTCAGGCGGAATTTTTATCGTAACCGTTCCAACTCGTTGCCTCTTTTTCTCCAAACTTGGAAGTTCTATTATTCCATCATCAGCCAAAGATTGAAGGCAATCGACTGTATCCGATTTATAAATCGGCGAATCTGTTTCTGGATTAAACTTGAAGGTTAAGGAGCCGTTGTTACTTCTGTTTAGCGAAAAAAGCCGCTGAAGCACAATCCTACACTTCGCAGCTTCAAACGTTCGATTCAGGTGATCTGCCACGTTCATCTTCATTGCAATTTCCATGTATCCGAAATGTACCACAAGTGCTCTTTTTGATGTAGGGTAAGCAGAATACTTAGGTCACTACAAAAAATTTCCCATTATGTGAAAATAATTTAAAGCTAAAATAATCATGTTATGACGTCGCAAGTAATATCGTTCTTAGGCGTTGAAGATGTATTTTTAGAAGTTGGTGCAGATATAGATAATCTAAGACGGTGCTTACAAACCTTAAGCCTTACAGATGCTCTTATTTGGTGTGCTCGGCTAAACCTCCTCGTATCAAACCCAGAACTTGATCCCGAAAATCACGGTAGGGAAACACAGAAACTAATACTTCAATGGTTCTTCACAAAGGAGCAATGTGAGCTGGTTTGGAAAAAATCTGAGGGCTTTAACAAGAGTGTGATCTGTATGAGGGCTGGACTTTTGGAGCTTATGAGATGGGTATTGCTGTGGTGTAAGAATAGCGAAGGGGACGGGGAAACGTTCAGAAAACAAGATGTCAGGCAGACCTTTGCTAAGGCAATGTTAATTGCTAATAAGATTTGGCTAGATACTACAGATTTTGCTCAGATAACGACGAGGCCAGTAGATGATGAAGGGAGGGAGTTATTAATGCTTGCATTACGCAGAAATCATGAGGGTAGCTATATAGGCCATATTAACCCTATGATGTGGGTAGGGTTTGGGCATTCCATATTCTGTCGAAAGAAATATCTGGAAAAACACTATACGACCCTCAGAGAGGATTTTCGCAAAGCGACTGGAATTGAGATCGATGACTACTACATCTGCAAGAGTTTTCTTGTTTCGCATTTCTATCTTAAAACGCTGTCAGAGATTGCCGCTAAGCCAGAGAATAGTAATGGCATTTTCGATATAAACAGCGCAGGAAATGAAGTGTTGGATTCTATGAAGCCAGCAGTTCGAACTTATCTGGAATTTGAGTCGCAGACAATTGAAGAATTACGAAAAGGCTTCTGGGGTGAGCGTCTCGATGTTGCCACCCTAAGCGAGGCGGGTTCATTTGATGCCCGCGTAATGCTTGATAGGCCCATTCTTCGTATCAGAGATGGAAGAGGTATCATCTTAGATTCTCTTTTCTTCGCAGAAAGAGCGGCCGCTGGGCCAATCTTCATCATTAGGAAAAAGCTAAAAAAGCCAGCACAAGAACTTATCGGATACTACGGAGCAGCCTTTGAGGATTACACTCACTTCTTCTTTAAGAAGATATATTGCGCTCGTGTAAACAAGCTAGGCGTAGAAATGTCTCGACCTCAGCAGTCAGGAGATGTGGACATCGGCCTTAAGTTAGATCGGCAACTAGCCATACTCGAAATCAAGGCATCGTTCTTGAATCTGAACGTGATATACGGCACAGATAATGCAGCGTATTTAGAAGAGCTAAGGAAGAAGTACGTTAATACTTGGGGGGCAGAACAACTGGCCACTGCGATTAAGAATCTTTCCACAGATGTATCCGTAAATGGCATAGCCCCACGAGACTTAGATAGGATTTTCCCCATTCTTTTTGTGCGAGATCCTCATCTCGATTCTGCATTACATCCCTGGTTTCTTGCTCGTGAATTTAAGACAAAGCTCCAGCCAGATCAGGACACAGGTCGTGGTGATATGGCCAAGGGTAGGCTAAGCATTCCGAACCTTATAACCATGACAATGGATGAGCTTTTAGCTCTCGAAGACTCAATTCACAGGGGAATACCATTCCACAAGTTGCTATCGGATTACACCCTAGAACATCGCGATAGACTGATATCTCTCAATGATTTTCTAGCTCTCGACCCGCGCTATAAGAAGCGAATATATAAATATAAGATCGTTGGAAGACATATGCATAAGCTCATCGTAAAAGCTCGAAAGAAGCTCTTTAAGAATGGCATGAATAACGATCATAAGTAGATCAATTCTGCCCATCCTGCATTGCCCTCTCCTCTCTGCGCTCTTCGAGGATATCGATACCCATTTCTACCCACATGCGGTTCTGTGCTTCATCTAGCATCTCAGAACCGATGGCCTCTTTACCGAATCTGCGCATCAGGAAATCCGTAAATTCAGAGAAGGCAGTATTGGTTATATCCCACTGAGGTGGCTTCTTACCTGCTTTCTCCTTTTCAGGGTCTGGCATGTTTAGTTCTATCTTCGCAAATACGGAATCCTTTATGCATTCCCATTGCATAAGATCATATCCCGTAGGAACCTCGCCTGTTTTTTCTGAGAGTAGACGAGAAAGTGGAATACCATACTTCTTGGATGAAGAGCAAAGGTGCTCCCAATCATCGATGCAGGCGATGTGATAGATAAAATCGGTGCCTAGTTCGCCATTTAACTCTAATTCTAGGAGGTAACGGATAAGAAGATTGGGCATCGGAAGCTCTTGAAATGTGACTAATACGCAGTGATGAGGGAGCACCTCTGATATTCCAACATCTTTCTTAATAAGTCCGCTGTGTTTGTGATGTTTATGCAGTTGGCGCACTTTATCAGATAATTTTCTTACATAATCCGTCACGCTCTTTGTGCTTACGGCTAACTGTGTTTCCAAAGAAGCTGTAAGCAAAGTGGTTTCTACAAAAATGATGCCTTCAGCGTCCCACCCCAAAACATCTACGTCACTAATCTGCTGTGAAGGTCTCTGGGGGTCACAGTACTTCATACCCCTTCTTTGCTTCTCTGAGGGTATTGCTTGAGCCATATGTAGCCCCACGTATGGCTCAAAGATATGTTTGCCGAACGAATCACGGAATATGAGTGATTCCTTTCCTCCCTTTTTCTCAAGTTCTCTTAGAATCATATGATAAAGGCCCGTTGTAGCCCTCTGCATGAGCAGAGATGTGATGGGAATGAAGATCTGTTCTCCATCCTTTTCCTTAATAATAGGATAGGAAAACAAGGGATTGAGCCAATAAGCATCTAAGCCAGCAGGGAGCTTGCGTGATGCGAAGTCTCGGAATCCCTCAGGCGTAATGGAAAGCAATTCCAAGACGCGAGCAACCTTAGATGGCTCCATAATCTCCTGCATTTTTGGGTCCGATGACCCAAGGATATTCTTTATGGTGATGATTCCATGATTTTTCAACTGCGTTGCGAATATTCCGAACACTATTCTTATAAACTCCTCGATTCGCATCCCTAATAATGTCTCAATCTGAGTACGTAACGCGATTTGCTCTGCATCCTTACCAAAAGCCTCACTTTCTCCGAAGAGAACAATGGCCCTTCCTAAGATGCTGTTTATCCTCTTTCGATATTTAACACTTATGAAACCAGCGCGTATGAAGTGTAACCACCAACCACCAGTGGCAATTTCTCTCTCAAGATGGGGTTCAGGTCGATTAATCTCAAGCATCCATGCACGCTCTACAACTCTGATTCCAAATGGCTTTGTGCTATGGGGGTCTTCGTTGAGAAGAAAATGCTTAGTTATGTTGGCCATATCCCAAGATGCGATAATGTATCCATCTGGTGCGTTGAATATATCGTCCATGCCAAGCCGTACAGCAGAGAGGCTGCATATGTGAGGAAGGAAGTCGGCAGCCTTATAACCTGCGGTGTAATCCTTCATAAGTCGTTCGTAGGCCATGTAATCGATATGAGATCGCACAGAGGCGGGTATCGAAACGGGAACAGCAATGGGTCTGGGCGCAGTGAAAGGTCTTCCTGTATTTATCCGCCTACGAAATGCTTTTGAGTGTGATCGTCCCATACACGTATTTTACTCCTCAGGATACTAATGCTTACAATTTGGCTTAAATATCGAATAATTCTACAGCTCGTTAAACTCACATCTCCACAAGTAATAATCGGGTACGGCATCTCCACCACACTTCGCTCCCTGCGGGGAGCTTCGCGTGGCAAGCCGCCCGTTTTTTTGTTGAGCACTTTTCTTCAAAAGCAAAGAAACGAAGTGTACCCCGCGTAGCCCGGAGTGCGAAGTGGGGCAAAATTGCACATGGGCTGCGCTTCGCGTGGCAAACCATTTCGGGCGCTCATTCATGCTACACTTTCCCCGATGTCCGTCACCTATATTTCCATCGACGATTGGAAGAAAGAAATCGCAGGATACATGCCGGAGAGAGCGCAAGAATTCCATCGGGAATCTGCGAGACTTGCAGACAAACAATTCGAGACAGCACTGAAAAACAAGGACATCAATGAAGTCATCTTGCTCTGTGGCGGAAGCGCATCGGGAAAGACCGAATTCGCGGAGACGTACCTAAAAAAACGACATTGCATTGTGTTCGATAGTACTCTCTCCTCGATAGAAGGTGCGACCATCAAGATGCGAAAGATTGCAAAGGCGAAGAAGAAGCCGATCATCATTGCCGTATTTCCCGACGACATCGGACGTTCTTTTGACGCATTCCTGGGGAGGAAACGCCAATTCGACGAGAAGCATTTCTACCGAACACATGCAGGATCACGACAGACATTACTCTGGATTGCCAAGGAACATCCGGAAGTGGCGATCAAGCTCTACGAAAGCACCTATCGCGATGATGTTATCCGGTTTACAGATATTTCCTTTCAGGATCATGCACGGCTCGTTGCCTTTTTGCAGAGTATTCAGTACTCTACTGATGAACTGGCCAATGACGTTCAGTCATCATGAAGCGCACTCCTCTCCCATCACCGGATCCGAAGAATCCTGTCATCAAAGCATACGGCGATGCCGTCAAGCGTGGACGGCAAATTCGCGCAGAGGGGAAGAAGAAGAAATCGGAGCGATGAACAGAGTACGTTCAATCGTTTTGATTGGTACTGCGAATCCAAATAGCCGCTGTTCAAGCTGGTTCCAACTTTTTCGTATCATCTCCGCCACACTTCGCGCCTCTGCGGAGGCGCTTCGCGTGGCAGGCCACGGTTTGCCATTATTTTTCGCAACAAAATGACCCGGTTATACCATGGTCGATGCATGCCTACCGTCCTCTTTTGCGATGTCCAAAATCAGTGACTGTGCACCAAACAGCACAGAATAACATTCTGTCGTGACAGATTCATTTTGTCCGCCTTCCTCATGGAAAGGACCGAATAAGAATCCAAGAGTCTCCCAATCCCGCTTGCGAAGCGGCGATAATCCTGATTCCCCTCCACCGCACCCCGTAGACGCTGTGCGTCTCATCTCAAACGATCACTTTCACCACGGGAGCTTGTCTGACAATGCAAAGACAAAAACACTATGGAGCATCTTCAGTCCAGACGAGTGCCGGAGTGGTCCAATCCTGACGACTTCGTTTCTTCGCAGACCCTTGCGCAAAAGTCTTATGCGCTTATTGTGCAAGTTCTCCTTCCCCCCCCATCTCTCATGAAGAACTATCTCCTCAGTCTTGCTGTCGTAACAGCTGCACTGATTCCCCTTTCTGTTTCTGCTGCGGAAATATCCTGCTCAAATTTATTTTGGTTTGATACTGCCGGAGGCGATCAATGTCAAACACGGAAACAATTTTGCGGCACATATATGTATCTCGGCTTGCAAACGTTCAGCAATCAACAGGATTGCCTGAATGCGTTCAATACGACGAAAGCAAGTTGTACGCCGAGTTGGAAATGCGATTGGGGCGCCTGTTCCAATGGCTGGCAATCTCTGACGGCAAATGACTCGAATCATTGCGGAGTGGCCAACGGGTCGATCGCATGCCCTGCGCTGGCGCGTCAATGTTCGTCATCTTCCCAGTGCAAAACAGACACGGATTGTCCGCAAATTGCCTGTCTTGTGGCTCCGTGTCCAACCAACACATGCGTTGACGGAAAATGCGTTAAGTCTCTCGTGCCTTCCATCAGCAGTGTTTCTCCCAATCCAGCAAAAATCGGATCGACGGTGACGGTCAACGGCTTTAACTTGCGTGGCTTCGAAGGAGATAAGAATCTCTGGATCGAAAACGGTGCTGGACAGAAAGGAGTCGTCCTCGGCGACAGTACTGATTCGACGACCGTGGTCACATTCAAACTTTCTGGCAGCTACTGCACGAAAGATACTTCCTATTCCGGCTTGCCGTGCCCTTCGTCTATCACCATTACTCCCGGGGCATATCACCTCTATGCACAGCCATGGGGCACGATGAGTAATAAAGTCGCGTTCAGCGTTGTTGCTTCTCCAGCAGACCCAACCGCCGGCTGGAAAACATATTCAAACACTCAATATGGTTATGAGGTAAAATATCCGAATAATTGGAAGGGTCCTATAAGCGATACGAATGTCGCTTTTATGCCCGTTGGAGGACAAGACTATTCTTTAGCAATTCATGTCTACAATGTGCCCCTCAATGAGGCAGAAGCATTGTTGCCTGTGTTCAGCAGACCCGGACGTACAATAGATTCACGAACAACGATCACAACGAATGGTATCCATTGGGTGAAGTTGATTGTTGCCAAAAATCAAATTGTTCAACTGACTTACCACGATGGTAAAACCTATGCGGCTCAGTATTCAACATTTGAAAATGTGAGCCCGCAGATTCTTTCTACTTTTAAATTTACTACACCTTCTGCCGTATTTACAGTGCCAGAGCTGGGAATTCAGTTCCCCATTCCATCCGATCTGAGCGACCTGGTGTACGTCATCGTGGATGCACCCGATAAAGAGACTGACGGTAAAACTATCGGAAAGAATGTGCTTTTTTCGACCAAGGCCCTCATTCAAGCTGACCAAGACGCCGGTGGCCACTACTGCACAGCCGAGCAGGATGGTATCGGCATTATCCATGTGGATGCCCTCCATCAGATTACCTCTATCCACTCGCAGAGTGCGTGTTCGGAGAATGTGACTGTGCAAAATCTACAAATTCATCTGAGCAGTCTATTAACGCAAGCCGTAAAGAGTGCAACATTCACATCTGCTTCCAACGGGAAAATCCCACCCGCAGGCTACGAAGACACGGTTCTCACGAACATCGAAACGTACCGCAATCCCTTCCCTGACACAGATATGACTCAGCTCTCGGGAAAAGCGGCGGCCGAGCTCTATCGCAGAGCGATCATCGGCGGTTTCCCTGACGGGCAATTCAAAGGTGACCAACCGGTGAATCGTGCCGAGGCGGCGAAGTTCCTTCTCCTCGCACGGTACGGATCCGTTGACGACATCGCAAACAGCGGAACGTTTCCGGACGTTCTCGATGGCCAGTGGTACACGAAGTTCGTGATGACGGCTGCGCAGAAAGGGATCATCAACGGATATCCGGACGGCACGTTCCGCCCCGCTGACCAGGTGAACACGGCTGAGTTCCTCAAGATGCTCGCTCTCACCTTCGGATTGCAGCTGAATACCTCCAATACGTATTCGGATGTGTCGGCGAACGCTTGGTTTGCCCGATATGCCGGTATCGCCAAAAAGTATTCTCTCTTCCCCGGCCGATCAGCTTCTCTGCGTCCAGGATCTGTACTCAGCCGTCAGGACGTGGCTGTTGCCATCTATCAGTATTTATCCAGTCGTTGAACGAGGACGGCAGGTCATTTTCAACCTTGTCTGGCCACGTCAACCTCCGTTGACGTGGCAAGCAAGGCGGGGTGTCCTCCTTCCGCGTCACTACCCTATAAAGCATCTCTCATAATAATTCACTCCTCCCTCCCTTCTTATGACGCACCCTTCTCCTCCTTCTTCTGCTTCGGCCTCTCATAACAAAGTGCTCGATTTCTCCATAGGATTTTTGGGGGGTCTTGTACTTGTAATCGTATGGAGTTTTGTCAGCATGGCAGAAATGCCACACCTTCCTCGATGGGGCATCTATCTCATACATTTAGTTATTAACTGTATCTTCTTTTTACCACTACTCTTCGGAAGTGAAATAGCGAAAAAGAAAGGCAGGAAGTTCATCAGAATCGGGATACTGTCTGCTTTTATTTTTAATCTCATTGTGGGAGCAAGTGGTACGATACTTGCGGAGTTGGGGTATTTTTCTCAGTCCTTCTGAACGATCCTTTTTCCTTAGGAACCTCTGAAAAAGCAAGGAAAGTTCCCTAACAAAGAAGTCATACTTTTTTCGATGTTCTGCGAAATCAGATTGCTCACTTCGGGCGATTGTCGAATCGCCGCTACGGTACAATTCAGATTAATTTCGTATCACTCACCAATAACGAACGACGTGGCTGGCTCAACTGAAAATGTGCTCCGCACAACCCGACAAGCAAAGATGGAACCTCAGTCGCTCCCCCTACTGCTTCCTTCTCCACCGCGGCGCGAAGCGAACCAGCCAGGTGAAGAATCGGGCTTTGAACCTGCCCATGCCACCGGCAGTCATGCCTTCGAAGCACCGTCGCTGGAACTCTTTCAGATCATTCCCTTCGTAGGCCAGCTTCCCGTCTTTGAAGCAGTAACTGCAGTACTGATCCGATCCGCTCTTCCCCGGATCTTTGGCAAGCGGCATCAAGCAACTTTGGCAGGAGTTTTTCATAGTGCGGCAATTCTACTCCTGTCATACGGAATTAACCTGATTCGAATCTTTTATCTCCGTAGCGGCGATTCGAAAATCGCCGCCGCTGCGGTTTTCGAACCGCAGCTACGATAACATTCAAGTTAATCTCGTATCAGACGATCGATCCATACGTGAGCTGCCGCAAGTGCCGACGGCGCAGGAATCTGTACAGTCCGATGCCGAGCAGCACGATCAATGCAAACACCATGTTCCCGAACTTCACCAGCGCGATCTGCGTATCGTTGCCGAAGACGAGCTTGCGCTCCACGTTCTGCTTCAGCTGAATGGACGCGATGGAATCGTCGTGAGCGAGCCAGGAGACGGCGCCCATGCCGAAAGCGAGATTCTCCGGCGACTGCTGCATGAACTGATCGGTGAGGAAGTTGGAGTTTCCGACGACCACCATACGTGTGCCGGAGAGCGCTGCGGAGGACATGTCATCGGAAGCGTCGCCCGAGAGGCTGACTGCAACGAGCAGAGAGGTGAGGCCGACAGCCGGAAAATCCTGCTGCGGCGCCAGATTGAACGCACCCGTCATCCTTCCGGCGAAGCGGGTGGTCATGAGGAGATTCGTTGCCCTGAGACCGGCGCTCGTGAGCGTCTCATCATCGAGCGAAATGGTGCCGGTCCACGGCAACATCACCGATCCGATTCTGGATGTGACGGGCGACGATGAACTGAATGGCTGCACCAGCGCCCAGAAGGGGTACGGCAGGAGGAAACTCATGAACCGGTTCGCTCCGCCGCCGCCCGAGAAGTTGACGGTCTCGTTGGACCGGACGTCGTACACCGCATCCGTGTGCACGGACACGCCGTAATCGAGAAGGAAATCCGCGAAGCTGTGCGAGCTTCCGGTGCCGCTCAACGTCGACAGATCCACACTGAGCGTATCAATCAGGAAGAACGCCGATCCGCCGCCGTCCAGATACGTTTTGACGGCCGTGCGGGTCTTCGCATTGATTTCGGTCGTCGGTCCCGCAATCACCAGTGCCGCCGTCTCGTCCGGAACCGCCGGATTCTTGCTGTCGATGGTGAGGGGCTGCACGACGTACTGCTTCCCCAATTCCGCATGCAATGCCCCGTACTCCTGCGGGGTTTTCTCGCCGTGACCCGTCAGGAACCTCACCGTCTTCTTCTCCGTCACGGTGAGCTTGCGGATGATGCTCGTCAGCTGGTACTCCAGATCGGCTGTGCTCTGGACGAACGGAATGACCTCACTCTGATCTCCGTATGCAGCGGTGATGCCAAGAAAGCCCGTCTGCACCTGGAAGTTCCCCTGTCCGACCACGTTGAACTGCGCCTGCTCTACGCCCTGCATCACCGCTTCCTGCGCAACGCTCTGATCTTTCGCAGGATTCTTCCGGATCACGATGATGTTCCCTCCGCCGTACGATGCATAGTCGCGGAGCGTATCCGCGATGTCCCTGAGCACGGGCTGGAGCTGTGCGGGCAATTGATCGCTTGCGTAGAGCGTCAGCGTGACCGGACCCGTGAGATTCCCGAGGATCTTCTTCGTCGTCGCCGTGATGGTATAGAGCCGGCTCTGCGTGAGATCGATGCGGATCGGCACGTAGTTCCCGAGGATGGCGACAATGACCGCCAGACACACGAACGCCGAGATTTTGAGCTGATACTTCCGGTAGACGGAACGGTTGTTCCCGAACTTGCGCTTGCGCAGTTGCAGGTACGCGAGGCTCAAGAAAACCGTCACCGCACAGAGGACGTACCACACATCACGGAGATCGATGACCCCGCGCGCCATGGACTGGAAATGCGACGTCACCGAGAGCTGTTCCAAGATGTGACCGAGCACAGCCGGCAGACCCGCCGTGACGATCTCCGATCCGGCGATGACGAGGAGGAACCCGGCCGCGGCGGAGACAAGGAGCGATGCGACGGGGCTGCTTAAGAGACTGGAGATGAAAACGCCAAGAGCGACCAGCACCGCGGCGAGACAGAGACTCCCGAGGTACTGTCCCGCGACCACGCCCCAATCCACACTCCCGAATGACGCCAGACTCAGCCCGATCGGAATCATGAAGAGGAACGCCAGCGCGAGGAACGCGAGACTTGCAAGGAACTTGCCGAGAATCAGCTCCCGATCTTTGAGCGGATGCGTGAGCAGCAGTTCAAGGGTCCCGTCGGCCTTCTCCTGCGCGATGCTTCCCATCGTGAGCCCCGGCACGACGAAGATCAGAAGCCACGGCAGGACGTCAAATAACAAGCGGAGTGACGCTTCGCCGACCAGGAACACCCGCTGGAAGAAGAGGAACTCCCAGAGAAGCAGGAAGACGCCGAGCACGATGTACGCCGTCGGATGATCGAAAGAGGAACGGAATTCTTTGCGGAGGATGGTGAGAATGTTGCGCATGGGAATCAGGCGTGAGTGGTAAGGGAGTGGAAGATGTCCTCCAGCTTGTGCTCCTCCTCGGCGAGGCGCCAGACCTTCCAGCCGTGCTGCGCGGACAACGCAAGCACCTGCGGCTGGAGCTGATCGCCGGCGGTGATGAGCGTGGCGCGGATACGATCGCCGCCGAGCGAATCGAGCGCGATGCGGGAGACACCCGGCATGGACTTCAGTGCGGCTTCAATCCCTTTGCCTTCCAGCTCCACGATCAGGATATTCTGCTGCTGCGCTTTCGCCGCCAATTCCTTGGGAGTGCCGTCCGCCACCAGCTTGCCGTGATGGATGATCAGGATGCGACTGCAGAGCGCCGATGCTTCCTGCATGACGTGCGTACTGAGCAGAATCGTGCGCTCCTTGGCCAATGATTTGATGAGGGACCGGATCTCCGTCCGCTGGTTCGGGTCCAGCCCCTCGGTCGGCTCGTCGAGAATGAGAATGGACGGACGATGGAGCAGCGCCACCGCCATGCCGATGCGCTGCTTGTACCCCTTGGATAACTCCCCGACCGGCCGGTAGAACACATCGCCGATGTCCACGGCGCTCACGGCGAAGTCGAACGCGGCGCGGCGCTTGTCGGCGGGGATGTTCTTGAGATCCGCCGAGAGCGTCAGGAACTCGGAAACGAGCATGTCTTTGTAGAGAGGATTGTTCTCGGGAAGATAACCGATGTATCTCCGTGCATCGCTCCCCTCTTCACCGACCTGCTTGTCATCAATGATGATCGTGCCGCTGTCGGGAGACAGGTAGCCGGCAATGAGGCGCATCGTCGTCGTCTTGCCGGCGCCGTTGGGGCCTAAGAACCCGACGATCTCGCCGGCGGTGATGCTGAATGACAGATCATCGACTGCCTTGGTGTCTCCGAAGGACTTGGTCAGGCGTTTGACGGTGAGCATACGTTGAAAGGAAGGGGCAGCCGGAGTATACAAAAAAGTTCCGGCTTGAAAAAAGAGAATGTTTGGGATCAGAAAGTAATTGAGTGGAAAATAAGCACCAGGCATACGCAGCATCATCAATTGAATAGGGAGCGGGTATCTACCCGCGGTCCCCTGATAAAAGTTGATGGTTAGAGCAACGGTGCTCCACCAAAATCTTGCCGATCCGATTTTTGATAATGACTACTGAGTTAACGCAGAAGTGGCTTTCCTCAGAGAATAGAAAGGTGTTTCCGGCATTTCCAGACAGGCGAGCAGCACACGATCGAATAATTCCGGCCGGTGCTTCCGTCGGTTGAAGCGATAACAGTACTCGTCGAGGTAATGCTGCAGATGACCGTCATCCAGTCCGTGGTACGTTCCCTGGATGAAGGTCTTCAGATTGCTGATGCAGGTATGGACATGGGGCAACAGAACATGCGCTTTCCTCCCCGAGTTTTTGACATCGATGGGCTGATGGACGAACCCTGATTCGGTGAGCACCCGGTAGGGAAAATTGGCATCGGTGCGGACATGGCTGCCCGGAGTGACGCACTGACGGGCAAATTCCCTGATCGATTCACGGCCGGGCGAGGCCACCACCTGCATTTTCGCAAAACCGGTGTACTCTTCTTTTGCGGCTGGATTCAGCACAAAGGAGATAGCAACAAGCACAGGCGTTTTGTCAGTACCGCGTCCGCGCTTCCCGCCCACCGTCGGCGCACCGATCAGCGTGTCATCCATTTCCACAGGACTTGGCAAATGATACTGCGCATCGCGAGTCGCCATGGCACGACGAATGCGATGAAGCATCGCCCACGCGGTGTTGTAATCTACGCCGATCTGGTCGGCAAGTTGCAATGCTGATACTCCGCGTTTGTCGAATGCAACGCAGAAAATAGCCAAAAACCATGCTTTCAATGGTGTACGGGTACGGTGGAAGATTGTACCTGCGGTCGGATATGCGAACGCTTTGCAATGACGGCACTGATAGGCTCTTCGTGTGTTGATGCGCTTGTAGAAGGCCTTTTTACTGCATCGATGGCATGACATTCCATGGGGCCAGCGTACGTGCATTAAATGCTGTTCGCATGCTTCTTCCGAAGGGAACGCAGCGAAGAATTCAAGAAAGTTTAGAGAAGTATAGGTTGGCATAGGCCTACATTCTGGCAGAACAATGCTGTTTCTGCGTTAACTCAGTAGTCATTTTTTTGATTCACACGGATGTCATATCTCCGGAGCCGCCAACGTCTCAGTGACATATGCACATCTCCACAGCCCCCTTCTCCGTTCGCGATGCGCAGAGTTGTCACGTTCTTGAAATGCTCCGGCCGGTCACGATGAACGATCAACCGCTCATCCAGCGCTATCTCTCCGCGTATCCTCCGCAGATCTCCGAACTCACCTTCACCAACCTCTACTGTTGGGCGGAAGCGAGGCATCACCTCTTCTTGGAGTATGACGGTCACCTGCTCGTCACCTTCCGCGATGCGCACTGCACGCTTAACTTCTACCCGCCTGTCGGACCCGACCCCGTCCGGATCATGCATACGATATTCAGCGGACTCAAGAAGTATTGCTGGGCGCGCATACCCGAACATCCGGGGCACACAGTGGCGCAGAAAGACATGCGCCTGATACTGGATCGGAGCAACAGCGATTACGTCTACAGCCTCTCCGATCTCCGCGCACTCAGCGGCAAGAAATACGACGGCAAGCGTAACTTCATCAAGCGCTTCGAGGCATTGAATCCGGAGGTCCGGCCGCTCACAGCCGATGACGCCGACGCCTGCATGCGGATTCAGGAGCGGTGGCTGGAGTTCCGCGGCAAGAACGATCCGTCAATGCTCGACGAGAGCACGGCGCTGATGAATGCGATGCGCCACTTCGACGCACTGGCGATCACCGGCATCGGGGTGGAAGTCGACTCGCACCTCGCCGGCTTTGCCATCGGCGAACCGCTCAACGGAGACACGTTCGTGGAGCACTTCGAGAAAGGACTCAAGGACTATCCGGGCATCTATCCCTTTCTGCTGCGGCAATTCGCACGGTCCGTTCCGCAGCGTTTCACCTCCCTCAACCGCGAGCAGGATCTGGGCATCCCGAGTATCCGCACATCCAAGGAGAGCTGGCAACCCTCATTCGTGCTCCGGAAATTTTCCATCCGCATTTCGCCCTGACCGTCATGGCATCCCCGTCCATCATCAGCGTGGAAAATCTCGTGAAGC
>JAQTSK010000042.1 GCA_028711345.1 Candidatus Peribacteraceae bacterium | reverse complement strand
TGCTGATCCATGGAACGCCGACAGCGTACCCGCTCTTTTCGACGACTGTACAATCACGGCTTGTCAGAGTGCCGACAGAATATTGTTCATACGCTGCCATGCGGCCTTGCGGGCGGAGACGTTGGCGGCCTCGCCTGCAGGATCCTCGCCCAGCCGCATGAACGCGTGTCCGGCACCGTCGTAGATCACGGTCTCGTACGTCTTGCCGGCAGAAGACATCCGTTCCGCTGAATCAGCGATCGTGGCGTTCACGCGCTGATCATTCCCGCCGTAGAACCCGTACACTGGAGCCCGGATATTCCCGTAATCGGACGCGGTCTCCGGACCCGTCCCGTAGAACACGAGTGCGGCATCCAGATCGCCACGATTCGCAGCCAACCGGAAGGACTGTGCACCGCCCCAGCAGAACCCCGCGGATGCCAGCTTGCCGTTTGCCGCGGGAATGCTCTCCGACCAGTCCGCGACGGCCTGCAGATCTGAGATCACAACGGCGGGATCCAGCGCAGAGATCGCCTCCGTCGCGGCATCGTCAGTCGGAAAATCACTCGTGCGACGCATGACATCGCTGAAACCGGAGAGCAAATCCGGTGCGACCGCGATGTACCCCGCCTCGGCCACCTGATCGGCCATGCCGCGCGCCCAGTCATTGAGTCCCTTGTTCTCGTGAATCAGGAGAACGACCGACGCGGTCCCGCTGGTCTGCGGATAGACCACCCACGTGTAGATCGTCCTGTCACCGTTCTTCACTTCCACCCACTCCTGATGACGCGGAGACGAATTGAGTCTGTCGATACCGGAGACGGAACCGGTCGCGCTGCTCATCACGCTGCTGGTGGAGCTGCTACTGCGGCTTCCTGACTGCACTCCCTGTCCCGTTACGTCTGCGTCCGGTTGCATGCAGGATGCGAGGAGAAGCGACAGCGTCAGAAGGAGGAACGACTGTTTCATGGGAAGAAGGGGGGAGAGAAGAGATTGCCGGATGAGGACGGTCATCGGCTGGCTGTATAGACTGAGAAAGGACGTGTTTCATTACAGAAAAAAAGAAACGAGCCTGCCATATGAAGAATGGGGACGGAATAATCAACGCTCCGGATTCTCCGGAAATTCACTTCCATTCAGAAGTAAAGTTTGCTATACTGTTGTTGTCATCAGGTGAATAGAGTTCAACCTTTACTCGCTCGGTGACCAAAACAAACACCGTCCCTCGTAGCAATACGTGAGGCGGTTTTGTTTATGGAGCAAATTTTATTGTACTGCGCTTCATATCTACACAGAATGAGGTATCCTCTGCCAAGTGTTTGATCTTTTCTTTTCCGGGTCGGTAGCTCAGTTGGTAGAGCAGAGGCCTTTTAAGCCTTTGGTCGCGGGTTCAATCCCCGCCCGACCCACCAACCTTCGCTCGGCGAAGGTTGCCAGCCGGAGCTCCGGCGTTTTCACGTGTCACACTTCCACAAACGGCCGAGCTACGGTTGGCAAGCCATCGGAGCGAAGGCTGGCTCATCGAACTCATGTAACCGTTGCCCCTTGTCCGACCACAAAGATCCCTATCGCCGATGCCGGGGACTACAATGACGTCATGGATAATCCTCCTGCAATCTCCCGCACCCCCCGCTTCACCGAGATCGATCTGCTGCGGACGATGGGCGTCGTTCTGATGATCATCTACCATCTGGGATACGACCTTTCGCTCTTCTTCAATGCACCCATTGACCCCCTCTCCGGCGGCTGGAAAACGCTCCAGCTGATCACGGCGAACCTGTTTCTGGTTCTCGTCGGCGTCAGTTTCGCGGTATCCCATGACAGAATGATGAAAGCCGGCGCATCCCGCTTCACGATCTTCAAAAAATACCTGAGACAGGGCTGCATCGTGCTGGCTTGCGGCATGCTGGTGACGATTGCGACGGCGCTGACCGTCGGGGAAGAATTCGTCCGCTTCGGCGTGTTGCACCTGATCGGAGTGAGCATCATCCTGCTTCCGCTCTTCATCCCACTCAAAGAATGGAACATTCTGACGGCAGCGTTGATTATGATTATCGGATGGTGGATGCCCTTTGCACCGATACACACATCACTCCTGCTCCCGCTCGGATTCACTCCGGTTTCATTCACTTCCATCGACTTCTTCCCTCTGATCCCGTGGTTTGCGACGATTCTCATCGGGGCGGCTGTCGGGAATGCGCTCTATAACCGCGGCCTGCTTCGGTGGCACTTGCCGGAAACGAAATGGTGGAAACTGCTTGCATCCCCCGGTCGGTATTCTTTACAGATCTATCTGATACATCAGCCTATGCTACTGGCAATTCTTTATGGAACAACTTGGATCGGTCTTCTGTAAGATAAAAAACTGTTAGTTGACATGTAGAATTTTAAATTGAATAATTCACTTATGTTAAAGTTTCCGATGCTGCCAGATGGACTAGCCAAAGACATCAATAAGCAGCTGAATCGTAATGACAGTAAAAGTGATGCGTACGGACTCAAACATGAGTTGCTCCGGTACGGGGAGGACGGAGTCGCCCACGCAATATTGATGAGATGTGCAATGGAACAACTGAATACTCAGAAAAAAGTACGATCACTCAGTGAGTTCGTACGGCGATATCGACTTATATTTCCAAAAGGGACTCAGGGGTTTCCTCCTCGGGGTGGTGATCCGTTCACTGGCAACAAAAATGCAATTATTCCAGGCAGAAGAAAGCTTCCGACTGAAAACCTCATTCGTTATTTTGACTACGACTATGGCAATCATTTATATGGTAAATGGAACAATTTCACTACCGACGAAAAGTTCATGTTTGAAATGATGATGAGTTCACCTTGGAGACCACGGCAACTTCGAAATCCTGAAATAGCGAATAATGGTTTTCGATTTGGACTAAGTCTTTGGAAGAGCGCATTCGAGGGATTTCGTAATGTGGAAGATCGTATGAGCAATAAGATGAAGAAAGTGAGTAATGATCTCGCATCTCATTATCAACAAATCATTGATCTTCTCATGAAGAAATGAAAGGCTGTATCTTGCAAATCATGTCCACCGTCTTCATCGTCCACGGCATCGGCGGCTCACCGGAGGAGAACTGGTTCCCATGGCTGAAAACCGAACTGGAGCGATCCGGACACATCATCAGTATCCCGCAGTTTCCAAACGCCGACCGTCCGTTGCTGGAAGAATGGATGGAACATTTCAAGCGATATCTGCCGTCTATCAATGAACATACAATCCTGATCGGTCACAGTCTGGGTGCGGCATTCCTCCTCCGGCTGCTGGAAACGATCGACACGCCGGTGAAGGCCACATTCCTGATCGCACCCGTGTCCGGACGGAAGATGAGCAGGGAATACGAACCGCTCATGACAAGCTTCACGAATGAGCCGTTCGACGTTGAAACCATACGCAGGAATGCCGGCTCCGTCACCATCCTGAACTCGGACAACGATCCGTTCATCCCGCTCGCGTCCGCCAAGCGGCTCGCGGAGAGTCTGCAGGCCACCATCACCGTCATAGCGGGGGGCGGACATTTCAATGCCTCTGCCGGCTACGATGAATTTCCTGAACTTCTAAAAGTGATTTCTGAGATGTGATTGTGCAGTACACTGCTCCCGATGAAGATCGCCCTTGTCCACGAACTCCTGACCATGCGCGGCGGCGCCGAGCGCGTCCTCCGGATTCTTGCCGACATGTTTCCGGATGCGCCGATCTTCACGTTGCTGTACGACGAAAAGAAGCTCGGCGACTGGTTCCCGAGAGATCGCGTGCACCCCAGTTCGATTCAACCCAAACCGTCAATTTTCAATTTTCAATTTTCAATTTTCAATTCATTCAATCACCACCTCTACCTCAACCGTTTCCCCGCCGCCGTCGAAGCATGGGATTTTTCGGCATTCGACCTCGTCATCTCCTCATCATCCGCTTTCGCACACGGCATCATCGCGAACGGCAAACCGAAGCACCTCTGCTACGTCCAGTCCCCCGCCCGCTACCTCTGGGACCGGACGCACGACGTCGTCGATCAGGCTGCGAAAGGATTGCTTGGCCCCCTCAAGCGACGGTATCTGGAACGTGCTTTCCACACTTTGCGGATTTGGGACAGCGAAACGGCTGACCGGCCGGACATGCTGCTGGCTGCATCCAAAACCGTTGAGCGGAGAATCGAACTGTATTGGCGGAGACAGAGTGACGTGCTCTATCCGCCGATCGATGATGGATGGCTCGAACCGACGATTCGCGAAAGGGCAAATCACTCGATGCGGGAACAGATGGAACATCCTGATTATTTTTTGCTGGTTTCCACACTCGCCCGTTACAAGCGAATTGATCTGACGATCGAAGCATGCAATCGGCTCAAGTGCCGTCTGAAGATCGTCGGCGAAGGACCCGATCGCAAACGGCTCGAAAAGCTGGCAGGACCGACCATTGAATTCTACGGATACTGCACGGGAGATCATCTGATCGATCTCCTCAGCAATGCGCGCGCGACGCTGTTCCCAGGCGACGAAGACTTCGGACTCGTCCCCCTCGAATCCATGGCGTGCGGCACACCGGTGATCGCCTACCGGTCCGGCGGTGCGCTGGAAACGATCATCGAACATGAGACTGGAGAGTTCTTCGATGAAGCAACACCGGAATCTTTGCAATTTGTTCTGCAAAACTTTGATCAAAATAAGTATTCGAGAGATGCGTGCATCACTCAGGCGAAGAAGTTTTCCAGAGAGAAGTTTGAAGCGGGAATACGAGACGCAATTGATACGCTGATGTCAGATCGCTGATCTCCTCGTCACGCCACCGACACCAGCGTACCTCCGGCGACGATCAATGCTGAACCGACGACCAGCTTCAAGGCACTCACATCCTTCCATTCGGAAAATATCCAGAGTGACAGCAACACGACGATCAATGTATTCAGGTTATACAGAGGCACGATCTGGCTGAGCGGTGCACGGTACTTCACGAGCGCAAGCGCGATCAGTCCCGAGCCGATTCCCCACGTGAGACCGATGCCGATGGCAGCGGACCCCGACTTCCAGTTCACCGTCATGTCCGGCTGGAAGAGGAGAAATCCGCCGCCTGTCAGTGCGATGGCGAGACCGATGATGATGAGGTACGGACCGACGCCGATCCCCGCCTGATTGCTGACTTTGGAGAAAATGCCGGTGACGGAATAGAGAAGTGCGGGCAGAAGACCGCCGATGATGATGCCGAGATATTGATTGGTCATGGACGCGAAGGAAATGAACAATCCACATACTACATCGATCGCACGAAGAAAGGATGAGAGGAAAAAGAGGATGAGAGGATGAGAGGAATATTACGTACAAATCATTTGCAGCGTTCCTCTCCTCCTCTCTCACCTCTCCGTCCTCTCATCCTCCCGTAAGTCCTAGAACAACTGCTGCCCGTTCGGCGGATCCATACCGAGTAACTCGTACGCCATCTTCGTCACGGTTCGACCTTTCGGCGTGCGCTGGAGATAGCCGCACTGGAGTAAATACGGCTCGTACACATCTTCGAGCGATTCCTCTTCCTCGGACAGCATGGCGGCGAGCGCACCCAGACCCACCGGACCGCCGCCGAATTTTTCAATGATGGAGAGGAGGATCAGGCGATCGGTGGTATCCAGTCCGCGCTCATCGATGCCGAGCGAATGCAATGTGGATCGGACGCGCTTCGCGGAAACCGTTCCCTCGCCGCTCACCTGCGCGAAATCGCGGATGGACCGCACAAGCCTGTTCGCGATGCGTGGTGTGGCGCGACTTGCCTGCGCGATGAATGTCGACGCTTCCGGATCAACGGAAATGGAGAGGATACCCGCCGTCCGCTGCACGATCTGCGTGAGCTCATCAGTCGAATAGAACTGCAGCTTGAACGTGTGAATGAACCGATCCCGGAGCGGCATGCTGATCGCGCCGATCTTGGTCGTCGCGCCGACGAGCGTGAACGGTTGGAGATCGATGCGCATGGAACGCGCCGACGGCCCCTTGCCGATCACCAGATCCAGCGCGTAATCCTCCATGGCGCTGTAGAGCACCTCTTCGATAGCGGGGCGCATCCGGTGAATCTCATCGATGAAGAGGATATCACCCGCCTGCAGATTGGTGAGCAGCGACGCCAGATCCCCCGGCTTCTCGATGGCCGGACCCGACGTGACGCGGATCTGCGCACCCATTTCCTTGGCGAGGATGAAAGCGAGCGTCGTCTTGCCGAGTCCCGGAGGACCGTGCAACAGCGTGTGTCCCAGCGGTTCACCGCGGACTTTCGTCGCCTCCAGATAAACGGACAGATGCCCTTTCATATCCGTTTGTCCGACGTACTCACTCAGCGTCGACGGACGCAACGAGGCATCCGTTTGATCGGCATCCTTCGTCACGGCTGCAACCGTCTCGACGACCACGTGCTTCCTGCGCTTGCGTTCGAGAACCATGAACGGAGTATAGAGGAACGGCAGAGAAGGGAAAAATGGCAAAAAGGGAAAGAAGAGGGGAAGAAGTTGCTGATCACTAATGTCGTAACCCGTCACTGACTCTTTGCAAAACGAACTCAGGAATGGGCTGACGGCAGGAAACCGCTGCCATTCTGTTCATACCAACAAAAGTATCGCTGTTATTCTCCATGCAGGCGTCGTTCTCGTAGAGACGCCCGATCGGGCGTCTCTACGAGAACAGGACGCGTACACCTTGTTTTCGTCGCCTCTGTTCGACACACGATCAGCCAATTCGTGAGTTCAGACCCTGTGCTACTTTCTGAAAAGACTTCAGAGCACATGGAATACATTCCGCCCCGCATTCGTCCGTTAGCCGCGGAATTAATTCCGCGGCTAACGGACGGCAACACGACGGATGTATTCTCCTTTGTCACGCAGGCTCAGTGACCGATTACCGAATGTCCTCTTGCCATATTTCCTTTTTGCCCTCTTGCCTTTCGTCTACACTTCCCCCGTGCAACGCTCGACTCTCCTCGCAGGCACAGTGATCCTGCTGATCTTGGTTGGTCTCGCCGGTGCGGACGAGCGGTTCAAGGAACGCCGGAACCTTGACTTGGCGGAATTGACGGAATCGCTTCCCGTAGAACCGGCTTCGCAAGCAAGTTCACCAACGTCGTTGTCGCCCGCGACGGCTTCATCGGTCATGCCGACCGCAACCACATCCTCCATTTCTTCCGCTCCGTCTGTTCCTTCATCGTCCCCCTCATCGTCTCGAGTCGTAAAAAAGGGCACTTCAACCAGGAAACAGAGCGGCGTGAACGTCGACGAAATCATCGCGCGTCTGGGGCTCGCGAAACAGGAAACGAATGAAACGAGCTTCATCACTCTTGCAACGCAGGCTGTCCCGCCGGCACAGACAACTGTCCTCCTGCTGCACGACGACCGTGCATTTCTCTTCAGCTGGATCGAGAACGACAACGTGAAGCCCATGTTCGGAAATCTGAAACAGGCACTGCAGCAGCAATTCTCAGGGAAGCTCGCCGATTTGAAGGACGAAACAATCACAGCACCGGACGGCCCGCCCGTGAATGTCCTCTCATTCTTCGACCCAGCACTCTCCGCCGAACGCGTCATCTTCCTCCGCGTACGGACACGACTCTATGAAATCCGTATTGCGAAGAACGGGGAGGGCATCGTGGATCAACTGGTAGCGGAGCTGAGTAAATAGGGCAAAACGGAAAAAAGGCAAGAGGGCAAAAAGCAGACCACCTTTTGCCTTCTTTTCCTTTTGCCTTTTTGCCTTCATCTCAAATTGACTTCCTTCCCTTGGATCCCTACAGTGCCCCCGCTATGGCAAAGAAAATCGTCAAAGTCGTCAAAGTTCAAGCCAGAGGCGGACAGGCAAACCCTGCACCGCCGCTGGGCCCCGTACTCGGACAGGCAGGCATCAACATTCAGGATTTCTGCACCAAGTTCAACGAGAAGACGAAAAGTCAGATGGGGCAGGTCATCCCGGCGGAAATCACCATCTACGACGACCGATCATTCACGTTCATCCTCAAGCAACCTCCCGCCTCCTTCCTGATCCTCCAGAAAGTCGGCAAGGAAAAGGGCAGCGGCAAGCCGAACAAAGACAAGATCGGCACGATCAAGATGTCCCAGCTCAAGGAGATCGCAAAGGTGAAGATGCCGGACCTCAACACGACGGATATCGTTGCCGCCACCCGCACGATGGCAGGCACCGCCAAGAACATGGGCCTCTTAGTCGAGGATGATTTGAAAGTCTCGGCGTAGACGTCATCGATTCTCTGCATTATAAAAAAACCTTGCGAAGAGCGCCGCAAGGGATTCTTTCGATGAAGGAAAGACGGGAGCGGAAAAATCACTTACCCTTGTCGCACGTTCCCCAATCCTCAGTATGTTTTCACTCCCCTTCGGATCTACCCAGACATTGTCCGCCGCGCTGATCGTCCCTGCCATCGTCGCAATGTTCATCGCGCTGCTGACTGCAAGCCTGCTGGTGCCGGGGGCAAAAGCGGATGCTGCGGGAAAGGCGATCGCGTGCTACATGTTCAAGGCGGTCGGTGTGATCCTGCTGGCCATGGCGGGGATGCAATTGCTGTTTTCCGCCTTCATCATGAGCCTGCCGGAAACCATGACGCTGCTTGCACTGATCCTCTTCTCCGTCGTCGGCATCGGCCTGCTGGTGCAAGGAAGCCGCATCGTGCATCGCATCGATGATGCCTCCGTCGTCGTGGCACGAACAGTGTTCGCCTATTCCTGCACCATCGTCGGTATCCTGTCGGCGGCTTCCGCCCTCCTCTCGTTCGTCGTGAACTTCTTCCTGACGCAGAACGCACAGGAATGGCAGTCTCCTGCCACCATCATGGTCACGGGAGCGGTGCTCGCACTCTTCAGTTCGATCTATGCGAGTGGAAAGAACGGCAAATCAGCCTCACGGAAGAAGAAGTAATGTCGCTGGTCTGTTGCATTCATGGATGTTGACCTTTTTCGACCATTGATCGGTGACCAGTGATTTTCTGACCTGCCGACCAGTGACATTTACAGTGATACCAACGTGAACGTCACGACCGCCTCGTACGTTCCGCTTGTCTGAAGTATTCCGGAACCGATCTCGGCACGGAATTGGAGAATCTCAGTCGACCCTGCGATGTCCGTCCTGCCGCTGCGGGAAACCAGATGGCCGGAGGTCAGTGCGGGGATATTCAGCCATTTCTCGCCGCCGCCTTCCGTCCCCCACTTGACGTCGGTATCCGTGCTCACGGACTTCAGTCTCCCGCCCCATTCCGCCGCATTCGACGGCACCGACCATGTCTCGGGCACCCCTCCGGCCGCCGGCGTATACGGACCGATCGTATTCCCGGCGGATGCGATGAGGGATCCCGTGTTCGTTCCTCCGCTGCCGGTGAACACCCCCCATGAGAGTGAGTAACCGGCGTCGGCGTCCGTCACGGCGATGCAGGTGCCGGATGCCGTGGATGCTCCGAAGACCGCAATGGAGGGCAATGCCACCGAAGCGGAGCAATTCATGCCGATGAACGGATCAGAGGCAAGCTGGCGATAGCCGGAATCCAGCATGTATTCAGCCGATTCCCCCGGTCCGATTGCCGGCTCGCCGATGGTATCGACCAGCATGAAATTGACGGAACTCCCTCTCTCTTCTCCGGCGGGAACGATGGCATCGGCGGGCATGATGTAGTCGTCCGTCCGCTGTGTATCGGCGAAAACCACCGACAAATTCACCGCACAGACGAGGAGAAACACCGCACCAAGCCGGAAGAGGACGCTCAGTCGCACGGACCACAGCATACCATGGAGGGAATGACCAATGACCAATTCTATGAATGAGGAGAGGCATCTTGGGAAGGATCACCTGATTCTTTGGTGGAGTAAATATTCGCAGTCGATACGGCAGGCCATTGATGATCAGATTGTTTCATTTCTCAGATTCAGAAATGAAGAGATTCTCGTCCATATGCTGCAGGAGCTCTGGAGGTTCAGGCAGCTTCACGTCTTCCGCCTCATCCCCGACCCTTGCTCCCTGCGGGGAGAAGGGTGCACTGTTTTGATCGCTCGAGCCGATCGGTAATCATTCCATAGATTCCTTTCTCCCCAAAGGGAGAGAGGTGGCTCCGCAGAGCCGGAGTGAGGCGGCATGACGATGGACAAACTGTTTCTCCACCAAAAAATCATGTGATCCCTTGGGAATTGGGCATTCCTGTCATTCCGAGCATCTTCTCTTGTTTTCAATCCGAGAATCCCCCACAATCCCCCCGCTCGTGGGACTCTGTGCCGTCAAATGCATAGGGGACCTCTCTCTACCACGTTCCCCCCACTCACCATGGCAGACAAGAAAAAAAAGCCGTCAAAAAACCAGCCCGTCCCCGGAGGAAAGAAGTACGCCCAGAAGAAGGCGCTCATCACGAAGCCCGTCTACACGCTGGAAGAAGCCGTCGAGCTTCTGACCAAGATCGGGGTGACGTCCTTCGACGGCACGGCGGAGGCGCACTTCCGCATCGGCGCGGACATGTCGCAGGCGGATCAGCTGGTCCGCGGGACCGTCACCCTGCCGCACGGCACGGGCAAGAAAGTCCGCATCGCGGCATTCGTCACCGAAGATCATGTGGATGAAGCCAAGAAAGCAGGAGCGACGCACATCGGCGGGATGGATCTCATCAAGAAAGTGGAAGGCGGCATGCTGGACTTCGACATCGCCGTCGCCATGCCGCAGCTCATGAAGGACCTCGGCAAACTGGCCAAGACGCTCGGACCCAAAGGTCTGATGCCGAGTCCGAAGTCCGGAACGGTGTCCGACAAGCCGGCGAAAATCATCGAGGAGCTGAGCAAAGGTCGCATCGAATTCAAGATGGACAAGCAGGGCATCCTCCACACCATCTTCGGCAAGCTGTCCTTCGGCAAGGACAAGCTCACGGCGAACATGAAGGCTCTGCTGCAGGCGATTCAAGACGCCCGCCCCGCCACCATCAAAGGAACCTACATCGTCTCCCTTTCCATCAACCCGACGATGGGGCCGGGGATCAGGGTGCAGATGTGATGTGGTACAACGCATCACTCGTTATTCCTGACAGAGAGTGCTTATGAAGTTCTATCTCTCGTCCTATAAAATCGGCAATCAACCCGATCGATTGATGGCGATGATTCCGAGAAATAACAAGCGAACCGCATATATCTCGAATGCGATGGATGTTACTTCCAATGTCCAAGCACGGGGAGTTCGGGAAAGAGAGGACATGAGCGATCTACGAAACCTCGGTCTGGAAGTTGAAAAGATCGATTTGCGGGATTATTTCGGCAAAGCGGTGGATTTGGAATCGGCACTTTCTCCCTTCGGGGTTCTCTGGGTTTGTGGGGGGAATACGTTTGTGCTTCGGCAAGCGATGAGGCTCAGCGGATTTGATGTCATCATCCATAGATTCCGCGACAAAGATCTTCTGTACGGCGGTTACAGTGCCGGCATCTGCGTCCTCGCTCCGACATTGAAAGGTTTACACCTTGTCGATAATCCAAACCTGAAACCGTACGGCGAAGAATTGGAAACGATCTGGGAAGGTCTCAATCTCATCAACTTCAGTATTGCTCCGCACTTCCAGTCAGATCATCCGGAATCGGAGGATGTCACAAAAGAGGTAGATTTCTGCAAAGCGCATAACATTCCATGCAAACCGTTGCGAGACGGAGAGGTGATTGTTATCGAGTAAACCAACTCACAACTCGATCCTCGAAAACAGCCAACTCCCCGCCAACATGAACACAGCGAGGCAGCCGGAAAGAATGCCGAGACTCAAGGCAATAGGCCAGTGCCCGACGCCGATCAAAGAATATCTCAGGGCATCCACACCATAAGAGAGAGGATCGATCCGGACCAGCACGGCGAGGACCGACGGGAGATTGTCGATGGGGAAAAGTGCGCCGGAAAGGAAGAAGAGCGGCATGATGAGAAAGTTCATGATGAGCTGGAATCCCTGCATGTCTTCCATCGTCGAGGCAATCGCTGTGCCGAGGGCAGTAAACATCAACGCGATCAGAAACATGCAGAGGAACGCGAGAGGGAGCATCGCCCATGAATCGGGGCGGAAACCTGCAAGCAGCGTGATGAGGAACACGATGAATCCCTGCAGCGTGGCGACTGTCGCGCCGCCGAGCGTCCGGCCGACCATGATTGTCAATCTGGGTACCGGTGCGACGAACGTCTCCTTCAGGAATCCGAACTGCCTGTCCCAGATCATCTCGATGCCGCTGAAAATGGCGGTGAAGAGGATGGACATGGCAACGACCCCCGGTGCGATGAATTCGATGTAATTGCCTCCGCCGCTCTTCTCGAACATGGGACCGAGACCGAACCCGAGCGCGAAGAGGAAGAGCACCGGCTGCCCCAGCGACCCGACGATGCGGGCGCGCGAGCGGAGGTACCGCTTGATCTGCCGGAGCCAAAGGATGTAGATGACGGACAAGGGGAAGTAAGGAAGGTAATGAAGGTAAGGTAGGTGGTAAATCAGCGCGGGTCTACCGACCCGCGGGCTCATGAAATACATCATCGCCGATTGGTTGGTCGCCACATCTTCTGCATCGAACGCATGTGATCCGCGTTCGTCGCATCCTGATCACGTAAGGCATTGCCGGTCAACGCAAGGAAGGCGTCCTCAAGATTCTGCGTCTTCGTCTGTGCGATCAATTGTTCAGCTGTTCCCAGTGCCACGATATTGCCGTGATCCATGATGGCGATGCGACCGGCAATCTTGGCGGCTTCCTCCATGTAGTGCGTGGTCATGAACACCGTCATCCCCTCCTCCGTATTCAGCGTGCGGATGTACTCCCAGAGCTTGTTTCTGGTTTGGGGATCCAGTCCGACCGTCGGCTCGTCTAGGAACAATACCTGAGGATGGTGCATCAGGCTCCGTGCGATCTCCAGCCGGCGTTTCATTCCTCCTGAAAAATGCTTCACGAGATCGTTCGTCCTGTCCGCCAGATCCACGTACCCAAGCAGCTCCGTCATCCGTTTCTCGCGGACATCGCGGGGAACGCCGTACAGCACGCCGTGGAGTTCCAGATTCTCCTTCGCCGTCAGCTCATCGTCCAGACTTGGGTCCTGAAACACGATCCCGAACGTCCGACGCGCACCCGCCTGATCCTTCACGGGATCGAAGCCGGCGATCGTGAGCTGCCCGGACGTGGGATGGAGCAGCGTCGTGAGCATCTTGATGGTCGTCGTCTTGCCGGCGCCGTTGGGGCCGAGGAATGCGAAGATCTCGCCACGGGGCACCGCGAACGAAATGGCATTCACGGCCGTGAAGTCACCGAATTTCTTGGTCAGCTTCTGCGCGGTGATGATGAGATCGGACATAGGGAAATTGCCGGAGTACTCTAGCAGAGAAGACGGCTGCACCCTCTGATGTTTTCAACTGTCTCCTGGAAGCCGATGCGAAAAATGATTTGGGCAGGCAAAGACCGGCAGATTGCTCTGGTGTAAACCACGATCGCTTTGTGTACAATCAGATCCGTGCGGGATTCGTACAATGGTAGTACGCAAGCTTCCCAAGCTTGAGACGCGAGTTCGATTCTCGTATCCCGCTCCATAGTGCACCAACGTCCGACAGACAACAGGTTATGCCGCATTCAGACTGGCTATGTAACGGTTCTAGCCGAGGATTTTGGAGGAGATACCGCTCGCGTATTGTTCGCAAAGCAGCGGGGACGAGATTTGGCTTGTAGACGAGCGATTGTCCGGACATGCGCCATTCCGAGCCGAGAGTGCGGACGATCTCTCTGCGCTCCTCGTCGGAGCCGTTTTGGAACCGATCCTGTGCGATGAGTAGAAGCTCCAAGCTCTCTTGAATGTCTTTCGAGAGTTCCACGGGTCGTGCTTCCAGTTTCCGAAGCTCCTGCTCCCAGCCGAGTTTCAGCACCCGTGTTCGCTCAATTTGTTTCTTCATGATCGCGCGCGTCTCGGCGTCGGATTCCAGTGCGATATTCTGTTCCATCGTGCGGATATTTTTCTCATGGATGCCGATGCTGCGTTCCAGTTCCGCCACCTTCGGATTGTATGATTGCATTGCGGGTTCCTGTCTAAGTTTTCTGAGACCGAATTCTATGACTTCTTTTGGCAGATACAGACGAACGATCTCATCTAAAATCGTTTTCTCAATCTTCTCCTTGGACATCGGTTTTTCCCTGCACGTGACGCCTTTCTTTTTGTGGCAGCAGCGGTAGTAATCGTAGTTCTGTTCCCGATGCTTTGATTTCACGACTTTGGTGTGTCTCTCGGCGGTGATGCATGCGCCACACGTCCCGCAGTGGAACAGACCCTTCAGAGGAAAAACATCGCGTTGCTGCCTGATGGCAGATGTTCCCGAAAGAATACCCTGCACCTCTTCATATTCCCGCTGTGTAATCATTGCCGTATGCGCTCCCGCGTGCGCTTCACCCTTCCACGTGAAGACACCCGCATAGAACGGATTATGGAAGATGCGACAGAAGGACGAGAACGCGATGACTTCCCCGCGCACATGGATGGGAGCCTCGTTCTGCATGACTCGGTAAAGCTCGGCTAACGGTGTGCGATTCTTCAGGAGGTGCCGCCAGAGCGTACAAATACTCTCAAAGGTCGGTTGATCGGGGAGGATGCGCTTGCGACCTTTGATGCCCTCCCGTTCGTTCCTGTACCCGATGGGAGCTCTGCACGGCAGCCATCCCTGCTCAATTTTACTCTGCATGCCACGTTTCACGTCCGTGCTGAGCTTGCGTACGTAGTCCGTGGAGCGTCCCGTTTCGACGGAGAGCAGGATGGAGCTGTCATGGGGATAGTAAGTGCGCTCCGGAGTAATAATCGCCTCAATGATGCCTTTTTGCAGCATCCACATAAGTTCGCCGCTGTCCTTGGGATTGCGGCTGAGACGGTCGATGTTCCAGCAGAGAATGCCCTGCGCTTCCCCGCTCTTAATGCGTTTGATCATGGAGGAGAAGCCGACACGCCCGATGTCCTTCGCGGATTTCTCGTCTTCAATGACAGTAACGATCTCGCAGCCTCGGCTTGTCGCAAGCCGGCTCAGCGCATTGATCTGATCCGGTATGGACTGGATCTGGCGCGTCTTGTCCTCGGTGGATTTGCGGGCGTAGAGAATGTAACGGGACATAGGAGGGAGATGATAGGACGGTTGAGTCGGAAATGTCGCATGAATCGGTTCCGAGCTTCTATGATTTAAGGGGTAAATGAACTTGGGACAAGTTTTGGCTATCTTTTGTTTGCAGGAGCGGCTTACTCGCAAGATAAGGTTCAATAAGTGGTAACCACGTTACTATGTGGTTACCGGCACACCCCCGAAATCAGCACTTGACCGCCGCTGCGTTCGGTGTCCGCAGCGGCGTTTCCACCTGCCAAGACAACGCGCAGAAAACGTACCAGCATCGTGCACCGGACAAGTGCCTCCTGTTCGGTGAGACGGACGCCGTACAATTTTTCCGAGAGCGCGACATATTCTCCGATCTCTTTTTCAGTGAACGTCACGGACGCGCCTTCAAGACGCAATACACGCTCCTTCGGGAGGGCAGGAGCAGAAGATTGCCGTTGCAGGGCGACTGTCGGAATCACGTCGCAATTTTCGGATTCTGCGCAGGGGAAAGCAAAAAAATACTGACTTTCCATTCCGAGCCGCAGCCGCAGGGGGTATTTCTTTTTGATGGCCTACGGAGACTACCACTGGCAGGCAAGGTAGTGCTCGTTGAGGCTCGCCTCCACCTTGCCTGCCGTGGATATGTGACAGGCGTCCGTCAAAAAGAAAAAGAGAGAGGCTGTGCAATAATAACCGAAGCGTGCAGCCGCTATCCGTTCAGCGTATTGTGAAGTTATGACACTTATTTACGGTATACACACCCAAGTTGGGGTTTATCTGGCAGCTGACCTTCGCCTGACCTTAACCGATGCATCGGGACAGAAAACATCCAAGGACGATTTTTGTAAATACATGTCGATTGGAAAAAATATGCATTTAGTAGCAGCCGGTAATGCTAATTTTGCCAGTTATCTTATTCGTAAAATCCATTCGTCCGAACTGGTTAATCTCCCTTATATAGAATTCAGAGATAAGATTGAAAAGTTTCTAAATCATGAAGCAGGTTTCTACCCGCGCATACAGGAAAATGGAAAAGTAGCACGACCTGTCGCCTTTATATTTGCAGGCGCAGACCTAACTAAAAAAATGCCTCTTCAGGTAATCGTGTGGGTAAACTGATCTGACATTCTTTTTCATGATCAAAGTTTAGGAAGCATGCAAGTGAGCACTTTGAGCCGCAAATATTCTTCATCACGCAGACCGTAGGCTCGTCGCTGAAA
>JAQTSK010000041.1 GCA_028711345.1 Candidatus Peribacteraceae bacterium | reverse complement strand
AGACGCAAGCGCTGGGAGCGATAGTTGGGTGGGTGATGAAGCAGACGAAAGGGCAGGCGGATGCGGGAAAGGTGCAGGAGATACTGAGGAAAGTGATCGCG
The DNA here is from genome assembly GCA_028711345.1 of Candidatus Peribacteraceae bacterium. GTDB lineage: Bacteria > Patescibacteriota > Gracilibacteria > Peribacterales > Peribacteraceae > CAINWJ01. Next base: position 16,499 of record JAQTSK010000041.1, on the reverse strand, counting down.
TGAACAGATTCTTCCGAAGCGCGGTGAGATAGCCGGAAATTTGCCATGGAAACAGGGCATCTATAGGTGTACGCTCGTACAGTCTCTTGGCATGGGGGACTCTAGGAAAAGCCTGCGCCTTGACGACAGTGTTGTACTCTTGAATTCCAAGTTCCCGGGACGCGGCGTCCCGGCTGCGGAAAATTTTTTGCATAACTCCGCGGGAAGAATCCCGCACTGGTTCCGTTTTTTCCATCCTCTGATCCTCTCCTCTTCTCAATCTTCTCCTCCTCTATCCATTCACCCTCTCCACATACTCCCCTCTCTCTGTATTCACCTTGATCTTGTCGCCTTCGTTGATGAAGAGCGGAACGTTGATCGTCGCGCCTGAATTCAGAAGAGCGGGCTTGTTGCCGCCGGTTGCGGTGTCGCCGCGGAAGCCCGGAGGCGTCTCCTTTACCTCCAGCGTCACGGTCACCGGCAGCTTCACGCCGATCGGCTTCTCGTCGTAGAGGAGTGCGTCAACTTCCAGACCGTCGACTAAGAACTGCACGGCATCGCCGAGGGATTCATCGGTAAACTCGAACTGATCGTACGTCTCCAGATCCATGAACGTGCGCTTCCCCTGATTGGCGTACAAATACTGCACATGTCGGTACCCGACCGACGCTTCTTCAATCTTCTCGCTGCCTTGAAAGTTCCGCGCGATGATTGCGCCGGTTTTCAGGTTTTTGAGCTTGCACTGCATGTTGGCCTTGGATTGGCTCTTACGACCGAATTGTGAGGAGAGAACGATGTACGGTTCGCCATCGATGGTGATGGCACGACCCGGTTTGAGTTCGGTGATGGTGTACATGGTGCAAACAAGGAAAGAAGTAAAGGAAAGGTACTCGAAAGATGTAGTAGGTAGCAAGTAGTTGGTAGCAGGGAACTATAAAACTCGAACTACCCTTACTACTCGCTACCTGCTACCTGCTACGCACCCTTAATATCACTTAATGCAACCTCCACCTCATTTACTCTCATTCTTCAGCTCATCCCCCACCTTCTTGATCTCAGTCAGGACGTAGTCACCCAAGCCCTCGGGCAACGCCTGACGCAGCCGCCGGAGGAGGACGCCCCGCCTGGGATGTCCCTGCAAGCCCTGCATCTCCTGCAACAGCTGGTTATAACGACTGCGCGGCGAACGGAACACGTAGATGCGATCCATTATCACCTTGATCTGCCGATCGATCTCCTCCTCTGAAAGAAGCGCCTGCTCGGGTTCCGGCGGAAGGTACTGAGCCATGTCCGTCTGGAGTGCATCCAGAGCGATATCGTTTCCATCCGGAACAATCTCCCTGAGCAGTACCGATGAAGATGCGAGCAGTGCGGTGGCTTCTTTCCGAAGCAGCGGATGGACACCGTTCTCGGCATCCAGCAGTTCCTGAAGGAATGGACTGACTTCTGCGTAGAGAGCGGCAGCCCCCTCTGAATCTCGCTGGACGGACAGCACCTGCTTCATGGCGGCCAGCTTATCGACGAGGACGTATCCTTCCACGTCCTTCGAGCTGACCTGAGCATCGGGAATGACCGCACCGACCTGTTCAATGGCCTCCGTCAGGAGCGCCGCATTCGCATCCGGATCCGCCCGATCGACATTGAGCGACGCGCTGGCCTGCGCGATCTGCTCACGAACGAGATACTTCACGATGTTGTCATCCTTTTTCCCGGCAAGTGCGATCAGGGAATCTTTGTACGCGACCAGTGAACCGGATGCAGCCTGGCCGTCCCCCTGACTCAGCAATGTCAGCGCCTCGCTGAGTCGCGTATTCGCCTGCTGCACGCGCTTCTCTGTCCGTCCGTCCTGCGTCAGAGCGAAAAGGTAGTCCACCTCCTCGGCGACACGCTTGGCCGGGTAAAGGAATGAGGTCGGCAAAATGCCTGCGATGCGCTCACGCCGTTCTTCCAGAATCTTCGTGATCTCGATCCGGTGAGCCGCGTCCTGAGTCAGGTTCTCCGTGACCCACTCGTCGGAGAACGTGCGGATGGGAATCATGCTGATGCTGATGGGAGTGCCGCGGGCGACGATCTTCTCTCCGGCCACCATGAAGACCGCCTGCGCCCCCTGCTGGAACGTCGCTCCGTGATCGTACGTCTCGACGAGAACGCGCGTGTCATCCTGCTCCAGAGAAACGCTCCCGCTGTTGAGTGAGAGAAGACCGCGGGCCGTGTCGAACGTGATGCCGTCGACAACGGGTGGGATGAGTCCCAGCGCCCAGATGCGGCCGCGGAGAATCGTTGCAGCGACACCGACGGAGGATGGAGTTGCGCGATCGCCGAGATCGTTGAAACGGATCGTGGTGTGTTCCGCGAGCCGGACGACGCCCTGATCGCTCAGCACGATTGTGGCGCGTGATGCATCGCCTGTGCGGATCATGACGGACCCCCGGAGCATTTCCGGTTGCGTCACCGGACGCCAGATCCCGCCGACGTAGACCGAGACATCCGGTCCGGAAGGAATCATCTGAACACCCAAACCCGCCTGCGTCTCAGGCGCCAGCAACACGAGCGGCAACGCCCGCACCGCGAGAAGAACGAACACGAAGGCGACGGCCCACTTCAGACCGGCATGCACAACGGGGGCCGGTGTCGCGATGAGTCTGGAGAGAAGCATGCTGCGACGCTCGGATGCGGACACCGGAAAGCGGACGTCGTGAGCGAGGGACTGTAGCTCCCCCGCAAGTGCAGGTCTGATCTTACAGAGCACGCGGTTCTTCACCGTCGATGCAAAGTGTTCATCCGGCGCGCTGCCCGCAACCAGAGACTGCAATGATTGCGGCTTGAGACGCGTCAAAATGCGCGAGCGGACGCGCGCGGCGGTATCGTCACGCGGGTTGACGCTCTCGACGAGGCCGGACAGGAGGTGATCTGTAGTCATGGAATTGTCTGCTTGCGCTGCGTACAACGGAAAAAGAAGGATTTCGTTACCGGAAACTCAGGAATGGGAATAACCGGCATTCGGGAGAGGGGCTTGCGTGTTGGGAATATCCTGGGGCTGAAGAGGCAACAGTTGCTCGAGTTTTTTAAGCCCGCGGAACTTGAGAATCCGCACATACCCTTCGGTCATGCCGAGTGCGCTGCCGATCTCGTGATGACCGAGACCTGCGATAAAATGCAGGAGAAGGACATCACGGTAATCCTTCGGCAATTTCTTGAGCGCATCACGCACCATACTGATGGACAAACCGCGCTCCGTGCGCAACTGCGGATCATTCTCCCTGTCCTCATCCACCATCTCCTCGGACAGTTCGGCGAACCCCCGCGTCGCTCTGTAGGCGTCGATGATGGAGTAGCGTGCGATGCGGAACAACCATGCGGAGAACGGTATCCCCGAACGCTGACGGTACGTATGCAGCTTCTCCCACGCTTTGACGAAGACATCCGCCACCAGATCTTCGGCCAATTCCTGCGGGAATCGAAAGACAACGTACCGGTAGATAGGCGTGAGGAAGGCATCGTAAATCTTCCCGAACGCATCGGTGTCGCCGTCCTGTGCCCGTAGGACGAGAGACTGGAGTTCTTCCGGCGGAAGAGAGGAGACTGACATGAGAGCATGATTATAGACTGATGGAGGATCCCGAGGAAACCGAAGAGTCCGAGGAGTCCGAGGAAAAACAACCATTCCTCGGTTTCTTCGGCTTCTTCGGACTCCTCGGTTTCCTTGTCTTCACGACTGCTCTTGCGACCGCACGACCGATTTTCCTGCTAAATCAAACAAAAAGTGGAATACCTGCGCCATCTCCTGCTGTCGGATCTTGAGCCCGATCTGGGTCTGCTTGAACGTCAAGAGGTACACGGCGGCACCGGCAAGAAGAATGTGCGTCGCTCCTCCTGCGGCGGGAAGCGAGGAAAAGTCAAAATCCTTCATGTGCCGTCGCTCCATGCGCTCGGGAACGATAGTCCCGGTAGCTTCCAGAATATCCATATCGATCCCCTCGAGGTCCACGGCACGCCGGAATTCGGACATGAATTTGGAGAGCGGCACACTCTCCAGCCGATCGTGGAACGTGTTGATGCTCAGGAGGCGAACCTGACGAATCTCCTGCACCTTCAGCTCGCTGAGGACATCCCGAAAACAGCTCTTGATGCCGTTCGTTCCCTCGAACACTTGCACGCGGGGAAGCGATTGCCCTTCGCCCGAGAGCGCGGCGAACTGCTTGGCGATGGTCGGAAATTCCTCGATGAGGGATTTGACGTGTTCCTCCCGCTCACGCAGCAACCGCTCAATGGCTTCCGGCCCCTCCACGCCGAAGTGCTGGATGGCATGGGTGTAGTAAATCTTGACCAATCCAAGTTCACTGAGCTTCTTCAGATGCTTGTACGTCGTCACCCGATCAAGGGAACAGTGCCGCGCCACAACCGAAGCGGGCTGAAGGCCGAGTTCGGTGAGCGCCAGGAAGATCTTCTGTTCCTTGTCCGTGAGGCCGAGGTCGGTGAGGTAACGGTCAAGCATAGGGTGGTGGAAGCAGGCGATGATTCAGAGAAAGGAGTCCGAAGAAACCGAAGAGTCCGACGATTCCGAGGAACTACGATTGTTCGTCGGCTTCTTCGGACTCCTCGGAATCCTCGGTTTCCTTACCCAAATCTTGAATAAAAAATTCATAGTTCGATATGCGAATACCTACATCAATCCTGTTGTTCATTCTGAAGAACAGTATACAGGATAATGCCTTTATTATTCAATCTGACAGTACAATTCTCCATTTGCACTTTATGAACAGAAGTTGCAAGCATTGTCGGAAGACATTCCAGATCACTGAGGATGATCTCAGTTTTCTGGAGAAACTCTCACCGGTAATCGCAGGGACAAAGCATCCGCTCCCGCCGCCGACGCTATGCCCGGATTGCAGGCAACAACGAAGGCTCAGCTTCCGCAACGAACGGAACCTCTACAAATCACGATGCGCATTCAGCGGCAAAACCATCGTGAGCGCGTACTCACCGGACAAACGATACAAGGTCTACGCAAACGACATCTGGTGGTCGGATAAATGCCAGGGAAACGATGTCGGCCGCGATTTCGATCCGCGTAAACCCGTATTCCGTCAGATACGGGATTTGCTGGCCGCGGCGCCATTAATCAACCTCCTCAATACCGGAAGCGACAACAGCGAGTACACACTCAACGCAGTGCATAACAAGGATTGCTACATGGTGTTCTGCGCAAGCTACAACGAGGAGTGCGTGCACTGCTACTGGCTGCAAAATTCCATCCGCTGCGTGGATTGCACGAGCATACGAAAATGCGAGCTGTGCTTCGACTGCGTCGATTGCTTCCGCTGCTACGAACTGCTGCATTCCCAGGAGTGCATCAACTGTTCATCGGGAATGCTACTCTGGGACTGCGTCGGTTGCACGGACTGCGTCGGTTGCACGAATCTGCGGAATAAATCTTTCTGCTGGCTCAACGAACAGCTCACGAAAGAACAGTTCAGGAACAGGATGAAAACATTGGAAACTACGGAAGGCGAACTTGCGAGGATGCGCCAAGAATTCACGACACTGAAAAGGAGGGCGATTCATCCGTGGTCATTCCAGCGCATGAACGAAAACTGCACCGGAAATTACATCGTGGAGTCGAAGCAATGCCATACATGCTTCGACACACGACAATGCGAAGACTGTGCATACTGTGAGCACATCGCGGACGTGAAGGAATCCAGAGATGTTTCCTTCTTCGGTTTGCCGGGAGAGCTGCTGTACGAATGTACGAATCTCGGCATCGGAGCGTACCGCTCGCTCTTCTGTGCCTACGGATACGGACTGAAAGAATCGCTCTACTGCTACAACTGCCACTTCTGCGAACATTGCTTCGGATGCGTCAGTCTTCACCGACAGAAATACTGCATCTTCAACAAACAGTACTCCGAAAAAGAGTACACCAATCTCGTCCCGAAAATCATTGAGTACATGCGCAAGACCGGTGAATGGGGGGAATTCTTCCCGGCTTCCCTAAGTCCGTTCGGGTACAACGAAACCGTCGCGAGCGAATATTTCCCGCTCACCAAAAAAGAGGCGACGGGAGGAGGATTCACGTGGTCGGATTACGAACCTCCGACCCCGCATGTCGACCGCGTCATTCCTGCGGAGAAGCTCCCGATTTCCATCGAAGAAATTCCAGACGACATCACGAACTGGGCCATCGAATGCAAAGCGACGAAGAAACCCTTCAGGATCGTCCGTCAGGAATTGGAATTCTACAGGGATCTGAAACTGCCAATCCCCCGTCTCCATCCCGATGAACGGCATCTCAAGAGAATGGCACTCAGGAACCCCCGCAAGTTGTGGAATCGGGAATGTGCCAAGTGCAAGGAACCGATCGCGACGAGCTATTCCCCCGATAGACCGGAGACTGTTTATTGCGAGAAATGCTACCTCGCTGAGGTGTACTGATGCGCCGCGGGTAGATACCCGCTCCCTTGGATTACATTGATTCCTCTCCTCCTCTGTCCTCCGAAGCTCCGAAGAGCGAAGGAGGATCTCTCACCTCTCAATCCTCTCCTCCTCTTATGCCATCCTGCCGCCACTGCCAATCGGCCTTCGACATCACCGATGCTGATCTCGCATTCTACAAAAAAATTTCGCCGATGATCAACGGGAAGACGTATGCCGTCCCGCCTCCCACGCTGTGCCCCGATTGCCGGCAGCAGCGCCGGTTGAGCTTCCGCAACGAACACACGTTCTACCGGAGCACCTGCAAGTGTTGCGGCCGCGGCATCGTCTCCATCCTTCATCCGGATCATCCCACACCTCCCTACTGCAGGGACTGCTGGTTCGGCGACAGTTGGGATTCCCGCGAGTGGGGGCGATCATTCAATGTGAGCCGGTTATTCTTCTCCCAGTTTTCGGAACTCAAGAAGATGGTGCCCGAACTGGCGCTCTCCATCTGGAATTCGGAGAACAGCAACTTCTGCAATTACGTGGGTGACGTGAAGGACTGCTACCTCATTTTCGGACCGGTCTACTCGCAGGACTGCTACTACGGCTCACCCTATTATTCGAAGAATTGCGTCGACACATTGGTGATCCGCAACTGCGAGCATTGCTACGAGTGCATCGATTCGCGCGAACTGCATACCTGCTTCTACTGTCAGGACTGCCACAGTTCGAATGACCTTGCGTTCTGCATCGACCTGCAGGGCTGTCACGACTGCATCGGCTGTGCCGGGCTCCGGCATAAGGAGTATCACATGTTCAATGAACAGCTTTCGAAAGAGGAATACCTGCGTCGGAAAGCGGAGCTGGACATGAGCAGGCGGGATGTGCGAGAGCTACTAGACAAAAAACTCCGCGAGCTGTCCCTCGCCATCCCTCACCGCTCCATGCAGAGCAATCAAACTGAAGATGTGAGCGGGAACTACGTGTACGCCTCGCAGCGCGTCTTCGATTCGTACTATGCGGACAAGTGCCAGGATTGCCGCTACTGCGCGCAGGTCGTCGACCTGAAAGACTGCCACGACCTGAACTTCACCGAAGAGAATGAGTTGTGTTATGAGTATCTGGGGGCATACCAGAACAATCGGACGCTGTTCTCGGTTTTCTGCAACAGAGTGCAGGAATGCCTGTACTGCTATGCCTGCCACCGCAGCCACAATCTCTTCGGATGTGTAGGAATGAAGGATGCTTCTTACTGCATTCTGAATAAGCAGTATACGAAAGAGGAATACGAACGATCCGTCCCGATCATCATCGAACACATGCGAAAGAATAGCGAGTACGGCGAATTCTTTCCGGCAAGCGTCAGCTCTTTCGGCTACAACGAGACCGTCGCAAGCGAGTACTTCCCGCTCAGGAAAGAAGAGGCGGTTCAGCGAGGATGGCGATGGCAGGATGATCTGCCGTACACCACGGGACGCGACAGCATCGGATGGGATCGGATTCCGGAGAATGCGACGAATGTTCCGGACGACATCACGCAGGAGATTCTCGGCTGCACCGACTGCAAGCGGAACTATCGGATCATTCCGCAGGAACTGACGTTCTACAGAACGCACGGTCTGTCCGTGCCGCAGCGATGCTTCGACTGCCGTCACCGGGCCAGAATCGATCGCAGAAATCCGCGAAAACTGTGGAACCGGAAGTGTGCGAAGTGCAAAGCGACGATTGCGACGAGCTATGCGCCGGAACGACCGGAGACGGTGCTGTGTGAACAATGTTACCTCGCTGAGGTGTACTGATGCGCCGCGGGTAGATACCCGCTCCCTTGGATTGTTAATTGATTTCCTCTCATCCTCCTTTATGCCCATCTCCTACGACGATTTCCGCACGGTTGAAATGCACGTCGGCAGAATCACTGCCGTTGAAAACTTTCCGGAGGCACGCAAGCCCGCCTACAAGCTGACGATCGATTTCGGCCCCGCCATCGGTACGAAGAAATCTTCGGCGCAGATCACGGCACTCTACTCACGGGAAGAATTGCTTAATCGGCAGGTCGTCTGCGTCACCAACTTCCCGCCGAAGCAAATCGGACCGTTCATCTCGGAAGTCCTCACCCTTGGCGCACCGGATGCGGAGGGCAATGTGGTGCTCCTCGGATTGGATGGAAAAGATGCGACGGTCGGAGGGAGGATTTACTGATAAATTACTTCCGAACTATGCGACATAAAGATCGCGTACCTCTATCAGAAGCCAAAACGCGATGACCGCACAAACGATTGTACCGACGGCAAAGCTGCCACCAACAGACGTAGTCATGGCGATGACGGTGGGGACCGCCTTAACCATGGCAGCCCAGAAAAAAAGATTCCAACCCATCTTCTTGCGTGCAATCAGTGGTTTGATCGCGAGGAAAAAAAGTCCCGGTTTGATGGCTTGAAGAATGAGAAATGTCACCCCCCCTGAGAAAGAACCGAAAGTAAACGCCGGGAGGATAAGTACAAAAAGCCAAAAGGAGCCTTCAATCCCGCCGATTAGGGCGACCCACGGCGCAATGGAGACAATTGTTTGTCGGACAGACAAGGAAAGATACGGACCTTTGGCAAAAGGGGGGGATTCCGGCACTGATTTTTTACTGGTGCCATTGGAGGAATTGTTAAAAACGGTTGGCATAGAATGAATGAGAAATCAAAAAGAATCTACACCCCTTCATTCAAAGTCCGCTACTCCCACTCAATCGTCCCTGGCGGCTTGCTTGTGAGATCCAGAAAAACCGCGTCGATGCCACGGATTTTGAGGATTCTCTCCGTCATCCCCTGCAACACCTTTGGCGGCAAACGGAATGCTGAAGCCGTCATTGCATCGGTCGATTCGATGGGTCGGAGAACGATGGAGCGATTTCCCTCCTTTGCACCTGTAGGCAACAGGACGACGGGGAACTGCCAGATGGCTTTGTAGAGATCCGCTTTCCTGACTTCCTCGTCGACGATGGCATCCGCCTCACGCAGGAGATCGGCCATCTCCTTGGTCGGGAATGTCGGCGTGAAGACCGGAGTGAAGGGTTTGGAATGGGATGAACAGAGCAAGACGCGGCTGAACGTGCGGTTCTCGTTTGGAATCGATGCGGCAAGATCGAAATGCTCCTGAGTCGGCTCGCACGGCTTCTTCGAAAACAGCACCAATGCATGACGATAGGTACGGCCGTCGCCTTGCACTCCAACCGATCGAACCGGGAGGACGGCGTACGGAACTTGAAACTTGAAACTTGAAACTTGAAACCCTTCCGGTAACGATGGCTTCTCTGCGCACAATATTCTCACCCCCAGTCCCGGTCCCGGGAACGGATGCCGCCAGACCAGATCGTGCGGCAAGCCCAACTCCTCGCCGAGCTCGCGCACTTCGTCCTTGTACAGATCCTTGAGCGGCTCAATCACCAGCCCCTCTTCGATCATCCGCTGCACTAATTCCACACGATTGTGATGCGTCTTGATCTTGTCTGAATGCTTGGTGCCTCCTGTCTCGATTGTATCCGGATAAATAGTCCCTTGTCCGAGCAACCACTGACTTTCTGATCGCTGATCGCTGATCGCTGATCGCTCACCAAATCCCATCGCGTCGAATGCCTGTTTCTGAACCTGAATGAATGTCTCTCCAATAATTCTGCGCTTGTCTTCGGGATCGACACTGCCTTCAAGATTCCGGAAGAACTGCTCGGATGCATCCTTGACTGCGAGGTTTTTAATGCCCAGTGCCGAGAATGCTTTTTGAATCAGCGCGATCTCCCCTTTTCGCATCAGACCCGTATCTATCAATAATCCCTGTACGCGATCGGCACCGAGGACTTTGGTAAGCAAGGTGAATGCCACCGTTGAATCCACTCCGCCGGAAACGAGCATGAACACCTTCTTGCCCTTAGATTGCCTCTGAACCTGTTCCTCGATCTCCTGCCTGTAACTTTTCACCGACCACGGAGAGGGACGGCAGAGATCGACGAAGCGACGGAGAATGTCCATCCCGTGCTGCGAGTGCGTGACTTCGATGTGGAACTGGATGCCGAAAATCTGCCTCCTGAGATCGGCCATCGACGCAAAGCGGCAATCCTTCGTCGATGCGACAGCGACGAATCCGTCCGGCAATACTGAGACCTCATCCCCGTGTGACATCCAGACACGAAAACCCGTCGGCAATCCGGCAAACAAAGGATTGGCCCGATCCAGAACTTTCACATCGACCGGACCATACTCCTTTACTTTCGCCGGTGTCGTCTTGCCGCCAAGGGTTTGCCCGAGCCAGTGATGTCCATAACACAAACCAAGCACCGGAATGCCAAGCTTCAGAATTTCCGGATCGGCCTGCGGACTCCCCTTCTCGTACACACTCTGCGGACCGCCGGAAAAAATGATCCCAGCGGCACCTTTCAGCTCCGACGCCTTCGTCTCCGTCGGCAGGATGCACGAGCGGTAGCCGAATCTCCGGATGCGGCTGGCGATCAAGTGCGCGTACTGTCCGCCGAAGTCGATGATGACGATGTGGCCTGAAATATCTAGCATGAATGCAGCCTATAGAGTCCGATTAGAAAACGGGAGATTGACTAATATTTCCATTAGTTTACAATGCATCTCCATGACTAATTTGGAAAGATATCAGGCTGTGATTCGTGCAGCACAATCGTACTTGGCATTTGAAATTGCAGAGGGGATCTGTTTGGCAGAAGTTCTTACAGGAACGCGTTCTATGATAGAAATGCTGTTAGTCACTCCGGGTGATAATGATCAGCCAGATTCGTATCTCGAACACGTTCTTGAGAAGAAGATAGATGAATTACCGCCTGAAGTGAGAGCACTGCTCCCGTCGATTGCTTCTGCAATAGGTTCAAGCAGAATTGAAAGTGCTGTGCAACAACTGGATATGCTTATTGATGAAGTTCGTGATAGATATTCAACAAATGTGCAGTCGCCCGTTCTCGGTGGTGCGATCGTTGCGCAAGCGATCCTTACTGATAGTGAAGCAGCATTGGAATTGCTCACCGAGGACCAGCCATCCGATTGATCGAATCATGTACAGCAACCATCATCCACACCGTATACGCCACCGCGGCGTCTTCCCATGCGTGGAGGAAGAGGGCGGCGAGGGAGAGGCCGATATAGACGAGGGAAATGGATAATTGATAATTAATAATTGATAATGCCTGCCTATCCTTCCCGACAATTATCCATTTTCCATTATCCATTATCAATTTTCTCAACACAAAAAATATCAACACCAAACTTAATGCGAAGCCGATGACTCCCATTTCGACGCCCCATTGCAAATACCAATTCTCCGTCAATAATGGGCAATTGCACGCACGATCCGTCGGCTGGACCTGCACCTTTCCGAGGAACACGCAGAGATTGGTAATGGGCTTGGCCCACGCGGGATCATCCTGCGGACGCAAATGGACACAAGTATCCGTTCCGCGATTGCTGGCGGGACCGGCTGTGCCGAGACCCAAACCGAACGGATGATCGATCATGATACGAACGGCTTCCATCGGACGCTCCCAGTGCCCCCGCGTGGAACCCAAGCGGCCGAAGACCGAGGGAAATGCCACGATCAGACCGATGCCGACGAGCAAAGCCAAGGAAATGCTGGTGCCGATGATCTTCTTTCTCAAGTGCGTGGGAATCGCCATGGCGATCGCCACCATCGTCATGACGAAAGCACCGATCCACGCACTTCGTGAAAATGTCAGCAAAAGCCCCACACCGAGCATCAAACCAGAAACCAGAAACCAGAAACCAGAAACCTTCCACGACCGAATCTGAACCAGCCACACGCTCAATGGAATGAGCAGCCACAGCCCCAACTGATTCGGTCCGCTCATGACGCTTTGGATTCTTCGAACGCCGGTATTCCCGATGAACTGGAACGCGGCGATGGGACCGTCACTGAAATAGAGCGAATGAATCGGCGAGTACCCCAGCCACGAGAAGAATCCGGCGGGCAGGAATGCCGTGATGATCCCGTATCCGGCTACGATCGAGCCGACAATCAGGATGGAGCGGAGAACCAGATTAAAAAATTGCGCTGACCACGGGACGCGACGGAGGATCAGGAAGGCGACGAGGGGGAGGAAGTCGTACTTCACGCCGTAGGCGAAATTGAAAATTGAAAATTGAAAATTGAAAATTGATACAAAAAATCCGAGGAAGACTGAGAGAATAATGACACAATCAAGAGCATCGAAAATGAGTGATTGGCGGGTAGTGAGTAGTGAGTAGTGAGTAGTGATTTGACGGATGATTTCAATGAGAGCAACGAAAAGAATCACTGCCAACAAAGCCTCTTTCCAGATCGCCAGCCACCCGAGCGGAGCATGGCCGGAACCCGCGATGATCTTTGTCAGGACCGTTACCAGAAACGCGTGGAACGGCAGGAGGATTATGAGAGAAACTGCCAGACGTTGGCGCAGAGTGGAGAGCATCGTAGATAGAATAGGGCAGTAAGGGCAGTAAGGGCAGAGAAGGCAATAACGTTCATACCTTACTGCCTTTATTGCCATTATTGCCTTTACTGCCGTCCCTCAATCCCCAACCGCTCATCCTCATTCCTGAACACACTCCCTTTCTTCAACACCTCTTCGACGACATCGACCGATTTCCTGCTGACATCCGATCCATAGAGCTTCGGTGCGCGGCGCATCTCCTCGTTGTCCCACGCATACTCAATGATCGCACGAATCGCCGTCGCGTCCACCGGCGGTGCGATGATGTTCCCGCCACCCATCGCCGACTCGCTGCGGTCGGACCCGAAGCGGAGTGTGACGCACGGCACGCCGAGGACGTTCATCTCCTCCTGCATGGAACCCGAATCGGTCGCACAGACGGCTGCACGCTCCATGGCGGCGATGACATCGGTGTAGAGCGGCCACACCGGTGAATAGATGAAGTGCGGATACCGCTTCTTCCACTCGTCAACCGTGGAGCGAAGTCCGAACCGATCGATGGCTGCCTCCGTCTGGAAGAGCGAAATCAATAACATGGTACGACCCGCTTCGAGCAATGTTCCCATGGCGTCCAGAATGGAAACAAAGCGCCTCTTCGACATGCAGTTCTCGCGGCGGTGGATGCAGAATCGGACAAACTCCCCGTCCTTGAGCAATGGAAACCGATCGAACACGGTCGAAGTGGCGGCATTCGTTTTGGCATCGTTCAATGCATCGGCGACGGAATTGCCGACGACGGCGATGCGATCCTCCGCATATCCCTCCGACAGAAGAAATTCTCGATCCAGCTCGACCGGCGCCAGATGGATACCCGTCGCCGCCTCGGCGCAGCGAGTATTGAACTGCTCGGGAAACGGCTCCTGACTGCCCCTTCTCCAATTCTTACGATCCATGCAGAATTCTCTCCACACGGCGGGATTGGGAATACTGATCGCTGATCGCTGATCGCTGATCGCTTCGTACGCGGGCGTCAGCGTCCGTATCCCCGCTTCCACGTGGACCGACGCGAATCCCTGACAATACCCCGCATTCGATGCCGCCATGGCGGTCGTCGTGTCGCCATGCACGTACGGAATGGCTGTCTTGCCGCGGGATTTCAATTCGCCGAGCAGCCACCCGAACCGACCGATGATCTGGCTGACCACCTCGTGCATCCCGCCGCGCACGTTCAGGTTCACATCCGGTTGTACGCCGAATTCTTTCAGCATGCCGCCGCTCAGGTTTTCGTCGTAATGCTGTCCGGTATGCACGAGAAAGACCGCATGCCCGCGGGCTTGCAACTCCTTGTACAGCGGCACCTGCTTGATGATATCCGGCTTCGTCGCGATGAGGATCAAATGAATCGTGACGGCTTCAAGCCGACCGATATCATCCAGGAATCCTGTGCGGACGAACGAAACCTGCTCCATATGTTGCGGAGAGTGTAGAACATTTTCGGCCCCTCTGCCTGAAGGGAAAGGGAGAGAGACCGTACCATCCGGTAACACTGGAGCGCATACCAGAGCAATGCCATGAGAGCGGTGCCGAGCAACAGACGTATGAGGATTGTGGGAAGCGTCGTCACATGGACTCCCATCGGCCCGCCGGTATTCTTGACGTCGATCATGATCGTGTTCGGACCGGTGTGCATGAAACCGGCAAGATCAATCGTGTGACCCTGACCGCTTCCATCGCAGAATGCCGCCTCCGGAGGAAGCGCAAAACCGTTGACCGTCATGCCCTCGAGACAGTCATCGACCCGCAACTGAAACCACCGGTGCTGTGCGAATGCGGGAACAGTCAACGATGCGATGAATTGCAGACGATCGGAGGGAAAATCCCGGGAGAGCTGCCATGCGGAAACCGTGCCGGTCTCTTCTCCGGACTTCCAAACCGCATGATCCAAAGCGGGAAACAGTCGGGGATAGACCGAAACCAGCAACAGCACACCTGTCGCGATGGCACAAGAGTCGACGCAATACTGCAGGAAGAATTTCCGAAACGGCGGAATCGTCAATCGTGATCCGATGCTCCGAACGTAGCCGCCCTCGACCAACAGGTGGTACACGATAACCGGCAACAGGAAATTCCGGAGATTCAGAACGATGATCGCCGTCGGATCCTGATCGATCACCGCGCCGTAATGCAACGGAAAAATCCATTGCGTCAGTGACACAACCGCGACGGTCAGCAGGAATAAAACGGCGACGCGCCCGCCCGCCCGCCCTGCAAGAATCCGATCACAGAGAACTGCGAACAGCAGCGGAGCCATCCAGAGCACGTACTGCGGGGACAGCACGGGGCTGACGCCGACGGACCACGTCATGAGTGCGACGAGCGGAATGCCGAACCCGCGTTCCTTCCGCGACCGGTATCCCTTGAGAAGAAGAAAGAGTATCGCGCCACCGATGAGCAACTTGGCGGCAAGAATGGGAAGAGAACCCGGGGCGAAATTGGCGAAGGACATGTGTGAAAAACCTGTCGGATCTTTCCTGAAGAGAAGAGCGGAATACAGGAATGAGAGACCGGACCACAGACTCTCCAGCTGAACGGGGCGATGACCGTGATACGAGAGCATGAACGTGATATTGGAGACGGTTCCGTCGACGCCGAGAACGGCGACAGGGAGAAGAAGCGAGATCACGCCAGCGACAAACGCACCGATGAAGAGTGAAAGCCGACGGCGTCGCGGCGTCGCGGCGAACAGGAGCGGGAATGCGAGGAGAGGAACCGCCTTCAGAGCGGTGGCGAACGTAAGCCATCCTGCACTCTCCGCATACGCCTTGTGCACGTGTGCCCTCCAGCTTAAGAAGAGAGCGAGGGTCATCAGAATATCGTACCGTCCGAAGACAAGCTGCGGACCCAGGAATCGCGTCGTCAGAAACAAGCCCGCTGCCGCCAATGCCGCATCTTCCGCACCGAAGCGACGCAGACAAATCCATGCGAGCACCGCCGCAAAACATACGAACACCACCCATGCGCGTGCGAAATCGCCGTGCCTCGAACCCACACCGTTCACAAGCCAGAAGACACCGGTCACCAGAGGAGGATACTCACTGTCCACAGACTCACGGGTTCCTGCATCGACCTCTTCCGCACGCATTGCGATGCCCCGATACACTCCCAGATCGCTTGCTCCGCGGATTTCCTCAAAGCGGGCAAGCCCGATGGTGAGAAAGAGGAGCAGGCAGACGATGCTGACGGCATCGACGATGATCGGACGGATGCCGATCCCACCGCTGTTACAATGCCTTGCAAACCCGAAAACCCGATGAAGGTGTGTGGTGTGGGACAAATCCCATTATTGTAGCAGAGAACCGCCATACATTGAAGCCCCACCGCGCACACGGAGTGCGGTACCGCACATCATCAATCCTGACGCAGTGCACAGTACACAGAACTTTTGAGAGGCACGATGCGGAACCCCTGTCCCTCAAGATACCGACACAGCGCATCGTACGCGGCGCCTTCACGGTCGAGTTGCATGAATCGCAGTCCGTTATCCCATATCACGGAACAAATCCGCCGGAGGGACAGCACTGTTGAGCAGAGGGGTGTTGGGCTGAAAGAGAAAGGGGAAATCCACGAAAAAACCCCTATTCCCCTGTACCCCTCTTCCCCTATTCTGTCGCCATGA
>JAQTSK010000084.1 GCA_028711345.1 Candidatus Peribacteraceae bacterium | reverse complement strand
TTCTTCTGGCGGACGAACCCGTCGGAAACCTTGATAGTAAATCATCCGAGGAAGTGATGAAGCTCCTTCGTGAGCTCAATGATCGCGACGGAAAAACAGTCATTCTGGTGTCGCACGATCCCAGTCACCTCCATCATGCGCACCGCGTCTTCTTCATGCGTGACGGCCAGATCATCCGTGTGCAGAAGAATACCGAGGAGGAGCGCAAGCAGTCGCCCGTGATCGCGGCGGCGGAGCAGTCGTTGCAGCAGAAACTATTGGAATGGGCCAAGACGGTTTCCCCCGATGCACTCGAGTCGCAGACTCAGCTTGCGGATCTGCTCCGGTCGCAGGAAATTCTGGATGAAGTGCTCACCGGTATCACGGCTCCCGAGATGCGCAAGCTGGAGCAGACGGTCGCAGCATATTTGGTGAAGGGGTCGAAGGAGAAGCGAACGCTGGAGCGGCTGCTGCACCGACCGGAGGAGGAAGGCGGTCTCGGACTCCATCCCGCCAAAGCAGCGAGAATCTTCCAAAGCATCGTCAAAGCCGTGGCGGAAGCCAGACGTCTCGCGTCGAGTGAGCGCCGAATCCATGATGTTCCCGTGGCGAAACGGGTTCCTCTCGAGGCCGAAGGCATCCGCCGCACCGCGCTTCGTACCGTCAGGATCGGTACTGTCACGCCTCAGATTCTTGATGCCATCGATACCGTTATTGAACAGCGTCTCACGGGAGAGGCCGGTCGGGCACTCGTCTATCATCAGTTGCGTTTGGCGCAGAAGAAGGGTGGTGCGGGGCTCGGTATCCGCGCCGCGCATATACTTAGTCATCGCATCGAATCGGTGATTCTTTCCGTCGGAATCGATGAGTCGAAAACAGTTGACACTGCACCGGAGCCTGATGAAGGAGGTGTGCCGGAATGGGAAGGGGGAACACCGGTGTCGTCTTCCGAGACAGAAGGAAAGCCTACCCCGCCGTCCGTTGAAATCGCCGCAAAGAGATATGCATGGTTCAGCGCCCTTGTTCGCCGGACACAGTCCTTATTCGATCGTAAGCCTTCTGTTCATCACCACTCATGAGAACCTCCGACACCCTTCTGCTGGCTCTCCGCATGTTCCGTACCCGACCGATGCGGACGCTGCTCACCATCCTCGGTGTCGGTGTGGGTATCGGCACGGTGTTCTTCCTCGTGTCCATCGGGTACGGTCTCCAGCAGACCATTCTCAATCGCATCGCCAATGCGGATACTCTCTTGACGTTGGACGTCATGCCTCCGTCGGATGCCGTGCTTCTTGACGACGAAAGCGTGAGTTCCATCGCGTCGATTGAATCCGTCGAGCAGGTGGCGAAACTCGCTTCGTTTTCCGCTCAGATCGGGGTCGGGACGCTGACGAGTGACATGGAACTGGAAGGGATGGATCCGTCGTTCTTCCGCTTCAGCGGATCGGCGCCCGCCGCCGGAACGTTCTTCACGGCAGACGATCAGTCCGGTGCGGTGCTGTCGTCTGCGGCGGCGAAACTCTTCGGTGAGGATCCTGAACAAGTCATCGGCAAACATGTGGATTTCATCGTGTATCTTCCCACGGAGACGGAGGACGGCAGAGTCACCATTCGCGAATGGTCTGGTTCAACGATTGTCCGTGGCGTTCTGACCGATGAAGACAAGAGCCGTGTTATTCTTCCCCTCAACACACTCGGCCCGCTGTCCATCGATCACTACGACCAGCTCAAGGTCAAAGTGGACGGGCAGTCCTCCATGACCGGTGTCCGGGATTCCATCATCGCCACAGGGTTCGTCGTCGCATCGCTTTCGGACGTCATCGATCAGGCGGCCAAGATCTTCAAGATCATCCAGATTGTCCTCGGATTCTTCGGTCTTGTGGCGCTCGTCGTCTCCGCCATCGGCATGTTCAACACCATGACCATCGCACTCCTCGAACGCACCAACGAGATAGGGATCATGCGATCCATCGGCATGACGCGCAGGAATATCATGGTGATGTTCCTGGTTGAATCCATGGCGATGGGTTTCCTCGGGGGCATCGGTGGACTGGTTCTGGGTGCGGGGATCGGCGAAGCAGTGAACTACGGTCTGAATTCATTGGCGCAGCGGTTCAACGGTCCGCCGGTGGACATTTTCTTAGCTCCGCTCTGGTTCGTCGCAGTCATCATGATTTTCTCCACATCCATCGGATTCCTGACGGGACTGTATCCGTCGTTCCGTGCGGCGAGGCTCAATCCTCTGGATGCACTACGGTACAAGTAAAGCAGGAATCAGGAGAATTGATCCAAGGCGTTTTGTCTTGCCTTTGTTTTGACAGGACTTTTCCATCGAAACAACGTACTAAACAATATAATACTTAATCTGTCACGTTCCTCTCTCGGAAATTCAAAAGTGAAACGCATAAAAGGTAAGACTTCTAGGGCAACACTCCGAAGTACGGTATGAGGGAAGGCGTTCTACTCCTTTCCACTCATACCGCATGACACACGTTACACGTTCAAAGCGCGACCAGCTTGAAGCTCTGCACCGAGCCGGTCATACGCAGGAGGAAATGGCGGAGATCATCGGCTGCAATCAATCGACAATCAGCAGGGAGTTGATACGCAATGGCTCTTCCAGACAGAGGAGATACAAAGCGCATTCTGCACAGAGGCGTTCTGCCGAGCGCAGAGACCGTTCCTATGATGATCGTTGCCATTGGTACGACGACGATCTCCTGCGCCGACATGTGGAAATTGAACTCCGGGACGGGAAAAGCCCCGATCAGATTGCCGGAAGAATGGTGGAACAAGGCCGCAAGCATACGGTCAGCCATCAGGCGATTTACCTGTACGTCGAGCGGGATAAGAAAAATGGCGGAGATCTCCATGTCTGTCTGCGCTACCAAGGAAAGAAGTACAAATGGCGCGGTTTCGCAGGGGACGGCAGAGGGCAGATCCCCAATCGCAAGGGCATTGAGGAGCGGCCGGAAGTCGTAAATGCGAAGGAGAGAAGCGGCGACTGGGAGAGCGATCTGGTCGTGAGTCCTCAGGATGGCCAAGGGGCCGTTGCCACGTTTGCAGAGCGCACCTGCATGTACTTCCGGGCGATCCTTGTTACCGATCGATCGGCAGATGAAATGGTGAGAGCAAGCAATGAAGCTCTCGGCGATATTCCTGAGGCATTCCGTCTGACAATGACCCATGACAACGGTCGGGAAATATCCAAGCATGTAGAAATCACTGAAAACCTGAAAATGACTGTGTACTGCGCCAGGCCGTACCGATCCTGTGACCGCGGGCTCAATGAATTCATGAACCGCGAATTGCGGCGATTCTTTCCGAAAGGAACAGACTTCTCGGAACACACGCAGATCGAGATTGACGCTGCCGTTGAATGGCTCAACAATTGTCCTCGTCGTTCCCTTCAATACCGTACTCCGAAGGAGGCGTTCCAAGAAAAATTACAGATTATGCGTTTCACGCGTTAATGTGCGTCTTTGGAAATGACGATATTGGGCGATTTTGTAGATCGCAATAAATCGCTTTTTCTGCTAAAATAAAGAGATTAACCTGATCATGACACCCAAACACACCTTCTCCGGTTCCGGCCGCAAGAACCTGCAACGCAATGTCATGTCCGGACTCCTCGGATTATTGATTGTAGCCGCACTCGTTATTCGGGTGTTTATGGTGAGTGCCTTGGAGACGGGATCGGGCAGCGGAGCGGCAGAAGGGGTCGATCTTCGATCTGCAACCGGCAGCGTCGAGATTGAAACATCATCCGGCTCTCTCGAGGGTCAGGTATCAGGGTCGGGGTCAGGGACTTTTAATCAGGATGACACCGGAACCGGAACGATGCTTCCCGCATCCTCCTCCGGCTCTCTTGAGGGTCAGGTGTCAGGGTCGGGGTCAGGGACTCAGAATCAGGATGAAACCGGAACCGGTTCGATCACACCCGGGACATCGTCCGGCTCTACTGCATCCGGCTCGGTCTCATCCGAAGCTACCAGCGACCCCACTTCGC
>JAQTSK010000040.1 GCA_028711345.1 Candidatus Peribacteraceae bacterium | reverse complement strand
GACGAGCCTACGGTCTGCGTGATGAAGAATATTTGCGGCTCAAAGTGCTCACTTGCATGCTTCCTAAACTTTGATCATGAAAAAGAATGTCAGATCAGTTTACCCACTCGATTACCTGAAGAGGCTATTTTTTCCGATCACCTGCGAGACGAATGCGGAATCGCGACTGTCTCCGCACGCCACGATGTGATCGCCTACTTTGTATATTTCGCCGATGATGACAGTGTGCTTCTTCATGGCTTGAGGAGGGAAGCTTTGAGTCCCGTGAGAGACTCCCAGCGGCGGATAATCAAGTCGATAAAAATTGGTTCTATCTCTGCCATGAAACAGCGGCGCTTCATTTGCTCGCAGCTGATTAACGTAGTCCCGCTGCCACCTGTCGTGTCGATGACATTCGCTTGCGGTTTCGTGCACCTCCGTAGCGGTCGTTCTGCTAGCGGAACAGGTTTCTGGGTAGCATGCTGATATTCCTTTCCCGGGATTCTCCGTTCCAACCACAGATTTAGCACATCCAATATATCGTCTAATGCACGATTTCCCGGACCGATCTCACGGTTCAATATTTCACAATAGTTTTGATATGCTTCTGAAAGGTATGGTCTACCACGGGTTGAATATAAACATGCTTCATAACATTTTCCGAAGGCCGTCCCCGGCACCACGTTCGCCGCGCCCTTAATCCACAAACATGTTCTTCGGTTCCTTAATCCAAGATCAGAGAATATCCTCTGCATGAGTCCTACATTCGTTTCATCGTTCCATCCAAATATATGAAGGTCTTCTTTTCCGACCGCGACCGCATTGGCATAGACCGCGCGGAGGAACCGTTCGTACTCTTCCGGAGATTTCGCATCGTTTGTTTTTCCTCCGTAATTTTGCCGCCCCCCGATGCCGTGGTCATAGCTGATCTGCAGGTTGAAAGGGGTATCGATGTATAACATGTCCATGCGTTCCTTGCCGACGAGGCGCTCTACCACGGCGTGGTCGGTGGCGTCCCCGCAAATGAGCCGGTGGGAGCCGAGGCAGTAAAGATCGCCGGGTTTCGCTTTCGGTTCCTTGATATCGGCAAGTTCCTTCTCAACATCGAAATGGTCGTCCTCCGTCTCCAGCGCATCGTCGAATATCCGTTGGACGTCTGCATCATTGAATCCTACATCCATCAAAAAGTCTGCATCGAAGAGCTCGCGCAATTTCGAGAAATCCCATTCTCCGGCATCGATATTCAGTTTGACATTGAGAGTTTTTTCTCTCTCAAGATTCGGTTCATCCACGAAGACGACGGGGACTTTCTTCATGCCGAGCACCTTTGCGGCGAGCACGCGGGCATGTCCGGCAATCAGGATGTTCTTGCGGCGCGGCGCCCGGTTGACGATGCACGGATTCACAAAACCGTGCATGCCGATACTTTCCGACAATTTCTTGACGGCATCCTCCCCTATATTCCGCGGGTTATACTGAGAGAAGCGAAGGTCGTCGACGTCGACCCATTCAATGGTCATGGTGATGTGCGGTTGATGCCGCGCAATGGTTACGGGTGTTCGTGGTTTTTTCATAAAGAAACTCATGGGAATTGGTGAGAAATAAAGATCCTGCAGCGATCTATCCGTGCGACTGTCGTACGCGCAGCGCAGAGATCGTTCGATGGAGGAATGGTTATTGGTAAGCCTTTGTCGTGATCGCTCCGATAAATGGAGCATCTTCATTCTAGAAGTGACAGGGGCAAATGCAAGTTTTTCCAGGAGTCGTTACCAGTCAGACCAACTCACCAAACGACATGTGTTTTTGTTATAGGGAAGCCAAAAACCAAACAGTTGTAATCAGTTGTAAATGTCGTCGAATGCAATTTCATGTTGCAGGAGATGTAAAGCTGTTTCGGTCTTATCTCCTTTCGCAGAAGACTCTGATCATGAGATCGGAGAGTGAAAATGTGGTGCGCCACGAATCTTCGTCGCTTCGCGGGATTACGCAAACGACGCCGCAGGTATTTTGCTTGAGATGCCGCCATGAAAGTATGCATCCTTCCCTCCCTTAAAAATCAATTTCTATTACAATTTAAAGTGTTATTCATGTCAATTTTCGCTCGCACAAGCCCCCTTGTACTGTCACATTTGTAACATTCAGCCCCCCGAAAACCCCATCCAAGAGGCGCGAGGTTCTCCCGATCCGGGTGGTGAGATACCCCCTGTTCGGCTGTCTCGAATGTCTCAAATGACCCAGACCCGAGAGGTCAATGTCACCTTAGAAAGGACTGCCCCAAAGACCCCAAGGAACGCTACAATGCCCATTGCCAGACTGGAATGCTCCACCATTCGACTCGCCCTGTTCACTTCGTTCACAGGGCTCGCTCATGGTAAACCATTTATTCCATCGCGAGTCGAATGACCCTGAGTGAGCCGCAGCGAATCGAAGGGCCAAACTCATTATCACACTGATATGACTTGGTATGTGTACATCGCAATAGCGAGAACCGGACGTTACTACGTAGGCATCACTACAAATCCACAAGAACGGATCGCCGAACACAATTGTGGCGAAGGTTCTCGGTTTGCAATCAATCAGGGGCCTTTTGTATTGGCATATGTTTCGCAGAAGTTTCCCGATAAATCATCAGCCAGAACACGCGAAGCACAGATCAAGAAATGGACTCGGGAAAAAAAGGAGAAGCTGATCAATGGAACATGGAAATAGTCGTCCGAGTTGCGCTTTCCAATCGGTTCCAGCTATTTCGTATCATCTCCATCAACTTACCTCCCCTTATTCGGGAAGAAACTGAGAATCGGCGCGAACAGGAACTCCTGCGTATTGGTCAGTGCCGCCAGCCCCCACAAACAGATCAAAATGCCGAGGATGATCACGACGTTGTAGATTCCTCCGACTTTGTTCGCCCATTCCGGTTCACCCAGTGCGTTGCCCACCTGTTCACGGTACTTCACCATGAGTGAGCCGAAGACGATGCCGAGGATGCCACCGAGGATGTGCATGGGAGTAAGGGTACAGGTGTAAGGTTTCAGGTTTCAGGTTCAAGTTTACATCCCAAAGCATCGTTGGTTGATTGCTTTGGGTTCTCGCTTAGCTCAGTACGGCATCCAGCTTGCCGGCAATGACATCTTTCGGCTGCATCCCCACGAATGTTTCCACGACTTCGCCGCCTTTGAAGATCAGGAAGTTCGGGATGCTCATGACGCCGTACTTCCCCGCCGATTCCTGATTCTCATCCACGTTTACTTTGTAGACCGCAACTTTGCCTTCGTACTTCGACGTGATCTCGTCGATCACCGGCATCATGGCCTTGCACGGACCGCACCACGGAGCCCAGAAATCTACGAGAACCGGAATGGGGGATTTGATGACTTTCGCCTGGAACTCGGCGTCGGAGAGGGGAGTGGCCATGGGGGCGGCAGGAAGGAAATGAGAGTGAGGGAAGTATACATCTTCAGAGGCGAGGTACTAGGTTTTAGGTATTAGGTGATAGGAATCAATGCGAGAATTCCTTCTAATCCCTAATAACCTACAACCTATCACCTTTCACTGAGCGTATCCCTTTGACAGAATGCCCTTCGTAATCTGTTTGCCGATTTCGACAGCCGGCTGACCGTACATGTCGATGCGGTAGAACTTGCTCAGGTAGACCACTTCGGCCATGAAGAGGAAGAAGAGCTGGCCCAAGTGGTACTCATCCAGTCGCTGGAGGGAAATGGTCGCATGCGGTCGCTTCATGGACGTCAGGGCCTGACTGGTGCCTTCGTAGCAAGCATCGAGGAGCTGGCCGAACGTCTTGCCTCCGAAATATCCGAACGCGGGAGGAATGTCTTTCGGCACTTCCAGACGCGGCTTCTCCAGTTCCCGGATGAAGAGATGCCAGCTCTTGCGCGGTCCCGACATCCACTGCTGGAGGAGTGAGTGCTGATCCTGCGTCCCGATGGCGGCGACGGGAAGGGGACTGAAGCCTTCGGATTTCCCCAGACTTTCCGCGATGAGCTGCTGCTCCCATCTGGCCATCGATTGCAGGCGATCGCCGTATGGCATGATGATGCGAATCGGGTAGCCGCGGCGCGTATCCAGCAGGTATTGCACTGCAGCCAGAGTGGCGGCGGGATTCTTCTGGAGGATGTTTTCCTGACAGAACGTATCCATTTCTTTGGCTCCGCGCACGAACTGATTGATGTCACCGTGCAGGAGACCGAGCGCGAAGAGTCCGACGGGGGAGAAGATGGAAAAACGACCGCCGACATTCTGCGGAACAGGCAGGCTCGGGATGCGGTTCTCGCTTGCGAACGCACGCAGCGGTCCTCCGTCAGGATCGGTGATGGCGACCACTCTCTGCAGAGGACGGGACTTGACGGCGTCCTTCAATCGACCAAGACACGCGAAGAATGCCGACATGGTTTCCAGCGTTCCTCCCGATTTGCTCACCACGACGAGGAGAGCGGTGCGCCAGTCAATCAGATCCATCTGCATGCCGAGTGTCGCGGGATCCACGGTGTCGACCACGATCAATTCGGGTGTATTCTGCGTCTCGAAGACTTCCTGCAGGACTTTGGGGCCCAGGCCCGATCCTCCGATGCCGACCCAGACGATCGTCCGGATATTGTCACTTCGTACGCGGGTGACGAGGTGTTGCACGTCGCGGATCATGTCTTTGTCGTAGGGATTCATGGACCAAGCGTGCATGCCTTTTTCACGCTCGCGGAGCCACTCCTCCGTGTGTCGGCGAACCGAGGTGCGGATGGCGCCGAACTCCGAATCCGGAATCCCGAGACTCGGCGTGATCACTTTTGCCAGCGTGCCTTTGATGTCGAGGGTGAGCATGGGGGCAAAGAGGAGGAGAGGAGTGAGAGGTGAGAGAGGAGGAGAGGAAAAACGAGCGAGTGGGTAAGTGGTTGGTGGTTGGTGGGTAGTCAGGTTTATCCCCGCAGTTTGATTGAATGGATCAGTGCGGATTGCGCCCCGCAGATATTATAACGAACGTAAGGCGGCGGTGACGCGATCAGCCGAAGTCTTCGCATCTGCCGGAATGTTCCTGAGGGCTTCTTTGGCAGTTGTCTGATCGTATCCGAGTGACATGAGTGCCGCGATGGCATCCGCATCCATGGGAGCCGGATTCTTTCCGTGTTTGCTGCCGGACTCGCGGTGCCACTCGGGGTGTTTCTCCACGAGCGATTTGAGATCTACCAGGAGCTTTTCTGCGGTTTTTTTGCCGATGCCTTTGATGCTCGTCAGGGTACCGATGTCCCCTTCTTCCACCGCTGTCATCAACAGATGCCGTTGGATCGAACACAGCTCGAGTGCGATTTTCGGACCCACTCCCGTCAGCGAGAGGAGACCGGCAAACAACGCCCGTTCATCCTTGTCTAAAAATCCGAAGAGATCCAGACGATCCTCCCGAACGTGCGTGTACACGGTGACGGTCGTGCTCACTCCCTCTTCCAGTGATTCCCAGAGAGGATAGGGAACAGAGACCAGGTAACCGACACCCCCAACGTCGACGGCGATCTGCGGCAGATCGAGTTTCGTGACAGTGCCGGTCAACGTGTACAACATCAGTGTGATGATACCAAGGATGACAGTTTTTCACCCCATTTCCGGCTTGTTTTTTCCTGTGTCTTGAGTGGAGTTGATT
Source organism: Candidatus Peribacteraceae bacterium (assembly GCA_028711345.1). Classification (GTDB taxonomy): domain Bacteria; phylum Patescibacteriota; class Gracilibacteria; order Peribacterales; family Peribacteraceae; genus CAINWJ01. Next base: position 11,365 of record JAQTSK010000040.1, on the reverse strand, counting down.
CAGATACATTTTTTTGCCGTTTCCATTAAAGTTACCAGATAATAAATTGATAAAAAATGCATATCATGTTATAATAATAACAAGCAGAACTTCTCCGACGATCCCTTCTCTGGAAATCCACATCCATATCCATGTCATTCAACCTTCATCCGCGGCTTATCACGGTTCCGTTGCTGAGTGTGTTCGTGCTGTCCCAGCCGATGATCGTTCAAGGGGCGCCCTCCGAGGCGGAATTGATGGTCGCGAAAGATTCGTATCAGCAGCTGTCGCAACATGCCGTGACCGCAGCCTACAAACGCGCCGCACTGGAGCAGCGTCTGGAGAACGTTGACACCAACGTCAATGCAGCCAAGAAGAGTTTGGAACAGGTGGTCGAGAGTAAGCGCTTCGTCCGGGCGAAGATTCTGGAAAGACAGCAGCTGATGACCGCGTTGTCCGGACAGATTCTTGCGGTTCGATCCAATCAGCGGTTCTACGAACAGATCACACTCAGCGAACGTCAGACGTTCATTGAGTTCATCCGCTACGTTGCCGCCAAGGACATCGCGATGACGGATACCGGCCCCGTCGCGGGTGGCGTCCTGCTCCATCGGATGTTCCGGGGATCTCTCGGAGACGCCACTCAGGAGCACCTCGTCCTTTCGGCGGTGCTCAAGACGCGGATGCAATTGCTCGGTCAACTGCAGACGCTGCTCGATGACTCTTCTCTTGCGGAGGACAGGCTGCACGCAGTCGCATCGGATCTGGGGTCGGAACTTTCCGATTTTGAAAAGCAGCAGCAGCTCCTCGGGGAAGTCGTCACGAAGCAGCAGACGGCGATCGAGGTCGGCTGGAAGGAGCGACAACTGACTGAACAGGAACTGGCCGCAGTCGTCCGGGAATCCGACGAAGCGGGTGCCCGTCTTCTCGAAATCCAGACGAAGCTCCGTGCGATCAGTGATGAGCTGAAACACGGTCAGCTAGCGGCGCTTCGCGCTTCCAGATCGTCCCTCGAAGGGAAGCGGCGTCCGTTGCAGGATCGGCTTGAGGATCTTCAGCGGAAGGACACCGCCATGCATATTATCGAGGATGTCGCACTCAAGGCTCTGCAGGAAACGGTGCGCCTTCGCAATACGGACACCAAGCTTTACAAGAAGACGGAGATCCGCGATCTACAGCTCAAGAATGCGAAAGAACGCCTGCAGTCGTTGGTATCGGGGGGCAGCGGCAGCGAGCTCTCGTCGGAACTATCGGCACTCCGTCGTGACATCGCCGCACAGGAGGAGGTTCTTGCGTTGATGCGCAACGGTGTTCCGGAGGACCCCGCAGTCGCCTACGTTCAGGCCGGGCGGGATGCGGCTCAGGCGAAGGCCGAACGGGGAGTGATCGCCCTGAAGATTGCCGATCTGTCCAAGGAGATCGCCGTGTTCACGAAACAGATCAGCGACATCGTCGGTCAGATAGAAGGAGTGGAGAACGGGGACGACGGGCTGCCGTCCGTCTTCCGGTGGCCGGTGAAGGGTCCCATTTCCGCCGGGTATTTGGATCCGGCATATGAGGTCGTCTTCCGTATTCCTCACCGTGCCATCGACATTGCGGTTCCTCAAGGGACGTCTGTCCATGCGGTCAGCGACGGCATCGTCTATGCCGTGAAGGACGGCGGGGCGACCGGATACAGCTACATTCTCATCGGACATCAGAACGGATTCGCTTCCCTCTACGGTCATATCTTCCAGTCGTACGTGAAGCCAGGCCAGAAAGTCGCAGGCGGGGCGATCATCGGACTCTCCGGAGGGATGCCCGGTACGAACGGCGCCGGCCACATGACGACGGGGGCGCATCTGCATCTGGAGATGACGAAGGACGGAAAGCACTTCGATCCGAGGACGGTGTTGCCGAAAAAATAAGATTCCGAGGAGGCCGAAGAAACCGAGGAGTCCGAGGAACAAAAGCAATTCTTCGGTTTCTTTTCTATGCCTTTCCTCCAATCACCACTACAAATTCACCTTTCACCGTCATCGCCTCAACCATCGCTTTCAATGCTCCGATCGTCGTGCACGTCACCTCCTCATGCATCTTCGTGAGCTCACGCGCAATGACAATCGGGCGGTTCGGTTGATCAGCCAAAACCGTTGCAAGCTCGAGTAAGGTCCTTTGAATCCGATGTGGAGATTCGTAAAAAACGATGGTCCGCTCTTCATTGATGAAGGATTTGAGCAGCGTCTGCCGTCCTTTCTTCAGCGGCAGGAATCCGAGGTATGTGAATTGATTGATCGGCAGACCGCTGACGCTGAGGGCTGCGAGGAACGCGGAGGGACCGGGCAGTACTTCGACAGGAAGTTCCGCTGCGCGCACTTTGCTTACCAGCACATATCCCGGATCGGAGATGGCCGGCGTTCCGGCATCCGAGACGATGCAGAGATGTTGATTGCTTTTGAGTCGCTCGATGATGGCGTCCGCTTTCTCCGGATTGGTGTATCCGTGAAAGGAGATCAGTTCCTTCTTCGGGAGATTGAGGAGATGGAGCAGGTGACCGGTGACTCTGGTGTCCTCGCAGACGATGGCGTCACAGGTCCGAAGCGCGTTGACGGCTCTCAAGGTGATATCGCCGAGATTGCCGATGGGAGTGGAGACGATGGAGAGCATGAAGTGATTATGGCAGAGAATCGAAAGTACGAATATGAGCGATGTCATCCTGAGCGTAGCCGAAGGATGGCATCGCGTGTCATGGATTCGACTACGCTCACCATGACACGCTTCCGGCACTCTTCTGTTTTATGTTTTCGTTTCCACTGAAACCTCCAACGCCAGCTGTCCGCACGCAGCCGCGATGTCGTCTCCCATCGTCCGGCGTTCGGTGATGTCGAGGCCGCTTCCAAGAATGATTGTCTTGAATTGATCAATACGATTTCTCTGGCTCTTTTGGAGGATGGATCCGACAACGGCATTCAGCGGAATGACATTGAGCTTGGGTCCGCCTGCCAATCGGATGTATTTGGCGAGCAGCTTCGCGTGCTCCGGCGAATCGTTCACTTCATGGATCAGCGTGTATTCGAACGTGATGTGATGGCGGCGGTTGCCGTGGACTTTCCCGTACCGCAGACACCAATCCGCGAGTTTTTTTAAGAATCCCTCCTCGGTACTCGGCACGATTTCCTTTCGCCGTTTCTCATCCGCGCTGTGGAGGGAAATGGCGATCCGCACCGGAGGCCAAGTCTTGTCCGTCAGGACTTTTTCCAGCGCAGGGAGGATTCCAACCGTTGAAACCGTGATGTGCGTCGGGCCGAGATCAGTGTATTTCGTCCAAAGATTGATTGCTGTTTTGACGTTCTCGATATTCGCGAACGGCTCGCCCATGCCCATGAAGACGACGTTGCTGATCCTTTGGTTTTCCGGTTTGAGCGTGGATGATGGTTTGTGAGTGTTTGAGGCTGTTCCGCCCTCTCCCAGCCCTCTCCCTCCGCTGCGGCAAAGGGAGAGGGAAAGCTCTCTGTCTCCTTGTTTCGTATCTTGTAAGAACTTCCGCCAGAACCGTATCTGGTCGGCAATTTCATCGGCTGTCAGATGGCGCTTGAAGCCCATCTTCCCGGTCGCGCAGAAGACGCATCCCATGGCGCAGCCGATCTGACTTGAAACACAAACAGTCCATTGTTCTCTGGCATTGCCCATCAGCACCGTTTCGAACATCTTCCCATCTTCACCTTTCAGGACCGCCTTGAACGTATCGCCTTTACTATTTTCAATCATCCGCACCAATTGCACGGAAATCCACGGAACTTCCGCCGCCAACTTTTCACGCATCGGCTTCGGGAAGATCGTGACATCCTCCCAGCTCTTGAACGTGGGCTTGAAAAGCGCTTCGTCGGCTTGTTTCAGGCGGAACGCAGGCGCATCAGGAAACAAGACTCGTATCCGCTCATGACGCGTGGTGCAGGTCATGAAGACAAGGTACAAGTGGTCATGACCCCTGCCAAATGAGTGGAACGCATGAAGCGGGAAAATTAGCTATCTTTCTCTGCCGGAGTGAGTTTGGCAGTGACCAGGTCAATGACTTCTTGCAGTGTTTTTTGCGGAAACGTCTTTGCACTTGTCAGAAATGGAAATGCTTTATATGTCCGACTTGCAGCCAACATTCCAAGATAACCTGCTACAAAGAGTCGCTGCTCAAGCTTCAATAAGCCAAGAATTGCCCTGTTCTCGGATTCAATCAATGCACCGATTTTTTTCGTTGAGTCGGCTGTCGATGGAAGACCCAGCTCTTCCAGCACAAGTTTTCGCGCATAGAGTGTTTCGTTGACCATATTTTGGAGGGAAGAAAACTTAAAAACTATACCATTGAATTATCATTAGTCAATATTTTCCTTTCGGCTTGCATTCCTCACTCCCGATGTCTTCCATTTCAATAGGTTTCTGGTAGTCTCCTTGGGACATTATTCCCCGTCGTTTTCTTTATGACCAAAACTTCCCAGCCGAGTGGAGATCAACATCAGGCACCGCTTTCCGGCGGCAACATCGGGAATATCCACCCGCGTGCCATCATTAACGAGATGGAGGAGAGCTACTTGTCGTACGCCATGAGCGTCATCGTCAGCCGTGCCTTGCCGGATGCGCGTGACGGGCTGAAGCCGGTGCACCGGAGAATTCTCTACGCGATGAATGAGCTGGGGCTCAAATCGACCGCCAAGTTCCGCAAGTCCGCAGCCGTCGTCGGTGAAGTGATGGCCAAGTACCACCCGCACGGCGATGCCCCTATTTATGAAGCGCTCGTCCGCATGGCACAGAGTTTCGCGATGCGGTATCCGCTGATCTTCGGGCAGGGGAACTTCGGGTCCATCGACGGGGATCGGGCTGCGGCGATGCGCTACACCGAGGCGAAGATGCAGAATCTGTCCGATGAGATCCTGCAGGACATCGAGAAGGATACGGTGGAGTTCGTTCCGAACTATGACGGCAACAAGAAGGAGCCGTCCGTGCTGCCGTCCAAGATCCCGAACCTCCTCTTAAACGGCACGGTCGGCATTGCCGTCGGCATGGCGACCAACATCCCGCCGCATAATTTACGCGAACTGACGGACGCCATCGTTCACCTGACGGATCACCCCGAGGCGACGGTGGAGGATCTCCTCGAGTTCGTGCAGGGGCCGGACTTCCCGACGGCAGGATTCGTCTACAACAGGGAAGTACTGAAGCAGGCGTACCTCACCGGTCGCGGTTCCGTCATCATGCGGGGCAAGGCCGAGATCGAGGAGGCGGGCAACCGCCACATCATCCGCATCAGCGAAATTCCGTATCAGGTCAATAAGTCCGTCCTGATCGAGCGCATGGCGGAGCTCGTCACCGACAAGGTGATCGCCGGCATTTCCGACATACGTGACGAGTCCGACCGTGACGGCATCCGCATCATCATTGAACTCAAGAAGGACAGCTACCCGCAGAAAATCCTCAATCAGCTGTACAAGCATACGGCTCTCCAGACCAGTTTCGGTTACAACATGATCGCGCTGGCGGACGGGTTGCAGCCCAAGCTCCTCAATCTGCAGGAGTTCCTCCAGATCTTCATCAGCCATCGTCGCACCATCATCACGCGGAGAGTCACATTCGAACGTGATCGTGCCAAGGAGAGGGAGCATATTCTGGAAGGTCTCACCATCGCGCTCGATCACATCGATGCCGTCATCAAGACCATCCGGGAAAGCGAGACGCAGGAGGAAGCACGCGCAAACCTCGTCAAGAAGTTCAAGCTTTCCGAGATTCAGGCGAACGCCATTCTGGAGATGCAATTGCGTCGTTTGGCCGGACTGGAGCGAAAAAAGATTGAGGACGAATTGAAGGCCACACGCGCCTTCATCAAGGAGTGCGAGGCGATTTTAAAGGACAAAAAGCGCGTGGACGCCATCATGAAGGACGAGCTCAAGGAGATCGCCCGCAAGTACGGCGACGAACGCCGCACGGTGATCGTGCCGCATGCCGTCGGCGAGTTCTCGGCCAAGGACACCATCCCGAACGCTCCGATGATCGTCACGCTCACGACGCACGGCTACGTGAAGCGCTTAAGTCCCGCCCAGTTCCGCGCGCAGAACCGCGGCGGTAAGGGAGTAAAGGGCATGACGACCAAGGAGGAGGACGAGATTCTGAGCATTTTAAGCGTCTACAACCACGACGATCTCCTCTTCTTCACGAATACGGGACGCGTCTTCAAGCTGCCGGCGTACGAATTGCCTCAAGCCAGCCGCGTCGCCAAAGGGCAGGCGATCGTGAACCTGCTCCAGCTCCAGCCGGATGAGAAGGTCGCGGCCATCATGAAGGCGAAGCTGGAGGGGAAGACGCACCTCTTCATGACGACGCTCAAGGGTACGGTGAAGCGCACGGAGCTTGCCGAGTTCGAGAACATCCGGCGCTCGGGTTTGATCGCACAGAAAGTGCCGGATGGCGATGAGCTGAAGTGGGTCGTTGCCACCAGCGGCAAGGACGAGATGTTCATTCTCACGAGGAAAGGCAAGAGCATCCGCTTCATCGAGACCGATGTCCGTTCCATGGGACGTGCGGCCGCAGGCGTTCGCGGCATCCGCGTCGGCCCCGGTGACGTTGTGGTGGAAGCGGCGGCGGTCGCCAATGCCGAGAAGAGTCAGCTTCTTGTCGTCATGGAGAACGGGCTCGGGAAGTCTTCGCCCGTCACGCTCTACCGCATGCAGGGCAGAGGAGGAAGTGGCGTGAAAGCCGCGCAGCTCACACCGAAGACGGGAGACATTGTCGGCGGGTTCATCCTGCAGGAAGGGGATAAGGGCGATCTGATCTGTATCAGCAAGCAGGGGCAGGCCATCCGCATGAGTCTCTCCGACATTCCGTCCCGCGGCCGTGCGACGCAGGGCGTCATCGTCATGCGTATGGACAAGGGCGACAAGGTGGCTTCCATGAGCGTGATCATGTTCGATGCCGAAGCGGAGCGGATGGAGGCGGAGGAAGCGGCGTTGGCGCTGGAAGGGGGTGATGTCGAAGAGGAGAAGGTGGAGAAGGAGGAGAAGAAACCGGGGAAAAAAGCGAAGTAGGTGTCGATTTTCATCCGTTACGATTGCTAAATGGCTAAATGGCTACATTGTTCGCAAGCGAAAAAATGGCTTGTTCTTGCTATTTAAACAATTTAACAATGTAACAATTTAACCATTCGGAGCTTTCTGCCTTGCAACAACTTCGTTACTCTTTTACACTCTCGCAGCTATGAAGAAAGGCATCCACCCGAAAATGTTCGCGGACGCAGTCACCACCTGCGTTTCGTGCTCCATGAAGTTCAAGATCCCGTCCACGGTGAAGGAGCAGCAGGTGGAAACGTGCAGCAATTGTCATCCCGTCTATACCGGTGAGTACCGCGGTCTGATGGTCTCCGGCCGCGTGGATCGCTTCCGCAAGGTGGCGGAGAAATCCAAAGCCAAGCAGGCGGAGGTGAAGGTGATCGAGGAGAAGAGGAAAGCGAAGCCGGTGCTGAAGAAGAAGGAGAAGAAGGGGAAGTAATAGGAAAGCGATGAGCGACTAGCGGTAAGCGATTAGCCGGTAGTTTTTTGCATATCCGTAGCCGGGACGCGGCGTCCCTGCTGCGGGAATTATGGGTATTTCGTTTATCCTTGCTATACTTCCACCATGGATCTCCGCCAAGCTCGTCTCCTGCAGGCCATCATCGATCAGTTCATCGATACGGCGCTGCCGGTGGGGAGCAAGAGATTGCTGGAATCCGGTGATTTCCCGGTGTCATCCGCCACTATACGATCGGAGATGGCCGAGCTGGAGGATCTGGGGTTTTTGGAGCAGCCGCACGTGTCCGCCGGGCGCATTCCGACTGTGGAGGGCTACCGCGTGTACGTCAAAGAGTTCATGAAACCGTCCAGGAATGAGCGGGCGGTACGTGTCCGCTTCGAGACGTTGCGTGAGCAGTACTTCCGCCACAAGGATCAGGAGCGCGTCTATGAAGCTGTCGCGTTGCTCTCGAACATGATTCCGAATGTCAGCTTCGCGACGATTCCGCACCGGGAACGCGTCTATTATTTGGGACTTGCCAGCGCCATGCAGCAGCCGGAGTTTTTGGCCAATCCGTCGATGGTGAGCGGCGTCGTGGAGGTGTTGGAGAAGCGCCTTGCCGACCTCGTCGACAAGATTGAATTGAATGACACCGTCCAATACTTCATCGGCGATCAGCATCTGTGTCAGCAATTCTCCAGTTGCAGCATGCTGGTGACCAAGTATCGTGTGCGCGATCAGGTTGGAGCTGTCGGCGTTCTCGGGCCGATGCGGATGGATTACGCATACAATACGGTGGCGTTGGATATGGTGGCGGGGCTGATCCGTGACTAATTGATAATTGATAATTGATAATGGACAATGGACTATGAACAGTTGAATCAAACTTGAAAAAATTATCCATTCTCAATTATCCATTCTCCATTCCAACGAGGTTCTATAGCCCCTTCAGACTCAACACAGGTCTTACTGCGTATCCGCCCCGCCTTGCCCGATCCCGAAGATCCCGCGAGCAAACACGGGCCGCTGCTCATCGAGCCGGCGATTGCCGCGCTCCAGTCACTTCGCGGAAAAGCATCGCTTGTCAGTTTTGAGATCGGCAGCTTCCAAAACAAGATCTGCTTCTTCGTCCGTGCCGACGCATCGGCAAGGTCGCTGATCGAAAGTCAGCTCTACGCGCAGTATCCTGCCATCGACATCGAAGAGATGGATCCGAAGGAATTGGAGCCGTCTCCCGGCCAATCCGTCTCCAGTGTGGATTTGAGGCTTTCACGTCCGGAAATCTATCCCATCAAGCGTCATCCGCAGTTCGACGACATCCTCTCACGTCAGAACGTCGACACGCTTGCCGGGATCACTTCCACATTGGTCCGGTATCCGGAGGCAGGCATGCGCGGCCACATCCAGATCGTCTTCCGGCCGCTCAAGAGTTCGTTCCGCAGACGCGTCATCAAGTTTCTGCCGCTTCTGGAGAAGGGCTTTTCCAAGAGGTTCCAGTGGTACGCTCATCTCTTCGCGCGCGTGCATCTGTCGCGGGGCTGGAGATGGTGGTTGCTGCTGCCTCTCAATATCCTGATGGGAGGATTTCGCGCGTGGTTTTCCTTCCTGCCGTCGCTCTCGGATGCCACACTGTCTCCGGATCTGGAACTGGCCGAAGATCCGAGTGAGGAACGGCTCAAGAACAGCAGACGCAGCCATGAGAACGAGGATCCTTTTTCCGCCGCCGCCGACAAGGCGAACCGACTGCTCTTCCTCTGTAACGTACGGGTGAATGTCGTCACTCAGACCGATCGTCAGGATTTGGCAGCGCAAAAACTGGGAGAAATCGTCAGCAGTTTCCGGCAGTTTGCGCTTCCCGACTGCAACAGCTTCCGGATCGGAACATCATATACCTCGAATACGCTTCCCGTCGGATTCAGCCGCCAGCCGTACATGTTCTCGGTCGAAGAGCTGGCCACGCTCTGGCATTTCCCGAATGCGCTCGTGAAGACGCCGAACATCGATTGGGTGGAGTTCAAGAAGCTGGAACCGCCGGTGGATCTGCCGCTCGCCTCCGCCCTCACCCCCAGCCCCTCTCCCGGGTCCTGCGGGACAGCCGGGAGAGGGGAGCAGATCAGTGCGATGGATTTGACTGTCCTCGGTGAAGCCGTTTTCAGGGGGCATCGAACGAAGTTTGGCATCATGCCTGATGATCGCAGGCGGCACATGTACATCATCGGAAAGACCGGCATGGGGAAATCGACGTTGCTTGAAAATATGATTTACTCGGACATCGTGTCCGGCAAAGGAGTCGGTGTCATCGATCCGCACGGTGATTTGATCGAAGCCGTTCTGCGATTTATTCCGGCAAGTCGCACCAACGACGTCGTCCTGTTCGATCCTGCCGACCGCGAGTTCCCGCTATCCTTCAACATGTTGAGCTGCCCCAATCCGGACCAGCATTCGTTGGTGGTGTCGGGACTGATGAGCGTGTTCACCAAGCTCTGGCCTGACGTATGGAGCGGGCGAATGGAACACATTCTCCGCAATGCGCTGTTGGCACTGATCGGTACGCAGGGGAACTCCATGCTTGGAATTTTAAGAATGTTCTCCGACGATCAGTTCCGCGCGAAGGTCGTGAGTCACGTCAGCGATCATCTGGTGAGGAGCTTCTGGCAGGACGAGTACGCCGGCTGGTCGGAGAAGTACCGGACGGAAGCCATTGCCGCCATCCAGAACAAGATCGGGCAGCTCCTCTCCGTGCCGATGATCCGCAATATCGTCGGTCAGACGCAGAGCAAGCTCTCCATTCGGGATGCGATGGATACCGGCAAGATCGTTCTCGTGAACCTGAGCAAGGGAAACATCGGTGAGGACAATTCCGCATTCTTAGGTTCCATGCTCGTGACCCGCTTCCAGCTGGATGCCATGAGCAGGACGGACATTCCCGAGAAGCAGCGCAAGGACTTCTACCTCTACGTCGACGAGTTCCAGAATTTCGCAACCCAGTCCTTCGCCACCATTCTTTCCGAAGCTCGGAAGTACCGCTTGAATCTCACTCTCGCTAATCAGTACATAGGGCAGCTCCTCCTCGACGGAAACGATACCTCACTCAAAGATGCCGTATTCGGCAACGTCGGGTCCATGACCAGCTTCCAAGTCGGGTCCGATGATGCGGAAGATCTGAGTCTCCAGTTCGAGGAGATGGTCACCCCCAAGGACATACTGGGTCTCCCCAAGTACCACGCCTACATGCGCCTCATGGTGAACGGCATGGCCAGCAAGCCGTTCTCGGTCTCCACGCTGCCCCCGCCGAAGGTTGCGCAGGACAAGAAGCGCGTCGATCTGATCCGTCGCGGTTCACGGGAGCGGTACTGCGAGCAGCGCGGTTCGGTGGAGGACAAGATTTCCCGCTGGCTGGAAAGCGCGCGTGACGGTCGTAAGGTCGCGGTGAATGCGGAGAAGGCCAAGGAGAAGGAGGCGGAGGAGCGGGAGAAGGCCAAGAAGAAGGGGATGAAGCTGGAGGAATACCGCGCATGGCGGGACAGGGAGATGTGGACGAATGATTTCAATGCGCTCAGAAAGAAGGCGCTGAAGGAGGAATTGTCAGCCGACGAGCAGAAGAAATTGGCGGATTTGCAGGCGAAGCTGGAGAAGTCCGGCGGTGTGCCGCCGCCCAGCAAAGGGATGCTGGAGGTGATGGGAAAAAGCGGTCAGCGATAAGCGATAAGCGGTCAGCAAGCAGTGGAGCGTATGAAGTATGGCTGGATTTATCGGTCTAATGGAAGTTTTTCTGGGCTACTTTCCACGTAAGAGCTCCTGAATCAGCTTCTGTTTTCGGTCGATTCGAAGTCCTGAATGGAGAGCAATTTTCTTCTTGATATGTGTGAACATTCCTTCG
>JAQTSK010000039.1 GCA_028711345.1 Candidatus Peribacteraceae bacterium | reverse complement strand
ATCGTAAAGTCCGTGTGTTTTCAGAGAGTGAAGCATGTCACAGACCGTAACAGGTTTTTTCTCGGTGTTCTGCTCTTCAGGTTGCGGAGAAGTTCAAATTGCTACCCACTCGATTTCCCGAAGAGCCGAAGTTTTCTGCCTCTACCGGAGAAAGTACGGGGCAAAAAACGTTGTAGTCGTCAGTGTGTTATACTGTACGCATGGTGAACAGGAATCTCCGTCGGCTGTTCGTTATTGTGGACCCTCTGAGCCATGCCAAATTGACAAATACGACTATCAGAAGAGCAGTAGGCAAATGATCGCTATGCCTCCGTAAGCTAATGGATAGACTGCCGCGTTTCTACCACGGAAGTCTCGGTTCGAGTCCGAGCGGAGGCACCACTTTTTTCAACGAGACCGCTGCCAGCGCCTACCAGCGCCGCATCCATCTCCTTGATCTCCCTCTTCAGTATTTCCAAGTCTTCGACCATCAGGGCAGCGAACTCCATCCCAGCCGTTCTATCCACGCCGAACGGACTTCCAGCCATTATTGTCTTGAATGCCTTGAGTAACTCCGTCCGGAATTCATTCCGTTCATCGCCATTTAAGAGCGGCATGTTCTTCCTGTATGAAGCAATCAGCTGACGAATGACGATCCTCGATGCGTACCTTTTCATGATCATGTGAGCCTGCTCCGGTGTTTGGTGTAATTCATGGATCAGTAACAATTTCATAGCCCTCCAATCGACTTCTTTGAGCGACGTCGGTTCATTTTGATCGTGGGAGGTTGTCATGAGAGAAGGGAGGAAAGGATGGTGCCGATGGTACTCTTTTCAACGAGCCGGAAAGAGCAATCCTTCCCGCACACTTTCGCCCATGTCTCTCCAAGGTGCTTCTTGTAGTCGGAATCATCGTTACTGGCACGATCTGCTCCTTTATACTCCAGAACCCACCATTTCTTGTCCTTGGTTCGTACGATGAAATCCGGATAGAAGCCATTCCGCTTGAAGCCCTGTAAACGGAAGCCATCAGGGTCCTGCACAACGTTACGGAGCCACCAATCCACGTTCGGATGATCGTCGAGCTGACGTGCAAGGACAATTTCAGAATCATTCAGATCGGTACAGTTGAGCTCTTCACTTATATCGAAAAGGTGACGTTCCCACGGTTCTTCCATGGGATGCAGGAGTGTCATGCTCTTCGGGACCCGCCACTCTTCTTTGCTTGGCGTGAGCCTCCCTGCCTTGAGCATTTGTCCGAATTGCCGCTCCGCCTCCTCTTCAAGCAGCTGCCGTATGAGAGCGGTAATGGCATCGCGCAGAGCGAATTTTCGGGCATAGAGAGAGGAGAGCTTCTGCTTCTTGAGCAGTCCGTTCAAAACTTCTTTGATGAACGCCGCCATGTCGCTCCTGTCTACCGCTTGTTCCCGCACTGCGCGGGTAAGCCACCGGATGAGCATATCTTTTGTTTCTTCGGCGGAGAGATGGAGGAGCCCCAGCTTCTGCTGCGCGGTCGTCACGACTGCATCCTCCTGTACATCAATGAGGAAGGTCTGATTTTCAAGGTTCTTGAGGAGTTCAACCGATGTCGCTTTCCCCTTGAGCGTAAAGTCTTCGGGGATGAGGTCGTAGAAATCGAGCGGCTGCCCGTCGAGAGCAAGGTACGGGAGAGAAAAATCGTCTTCCGTCACCTCTCTGACCGCTTTGCGTTCGTCTCCCTGTTCCTTCTGACCGCTTCGGATCACGTCGTGCTTGTCGTAGCCTTCCTGCTGGAGGCTCGCGACGACGAGCTTGGCTGCATCATCGAACCGTCGCGATGATGTGAACACGTAGGAACGGTTGAGCGCTTCCTCGGTCTTCTTCTTGGCTTGAGGAAGACGCAGGATGCGCCCGATGAGCTGCTCCACGCCCAGACGGGTCCCGAGATTGGAAACGGAGGCGAGAACGTAGGCGAAACTGCAATCCCAGCCTTCCTTGAGTGCTGCGCACGTCACTATGTATCGAATAGGGCAGGATGGGCTCAGGAGGTCGCTGTAGGCCTTCAATTCATCATCCTCCCCCGTCTTGATGGCAATCTCCTCTCTTTTCACCTTGAGCTCCTCTGTGAGGAAATCCACGATCCTCCGGACATGTATTTTGTCTTCCTTCGCCTGCTCCATCTCTGCCTGTAGCAGGAGGATGGGGCGCACGTAATCCTTGGACGCTTTCCGTTCCTTCTCTGCGATCTTCTCCAACTCATCGCGCTTCTCCACGGCTTTCTGTATAGCTTCCTGCCACTGCGTGATATTCGACAGTTCGATGGGGATCTTCACCATATGCTGATTCTTGAGCTCTACCGCTGAAATGCTCACGAGGATATTGCTGCCTGCAAGCGGCGTCGCCGTGAATTCGATGATGCAGGAAGGCAGAAACTCCTTCAGGACATCCACGGAAAGGGTCGTTTGAGCGTTGTGCCCCTCATCCAGTATCACGAGCGGTCGGTTCTTGCGGATGACGTTCGCGAGGGATTGGATGACTGTGCTGTTCTCATCCTTGAAGAGATCACCGTCCAGCGTTCCGCGAAAGTGCTCCATGAGGCTGCCGTTCTGCTGATACACCTTGAGCCCTTCTGTTTCCTCCCTGCGTACCGATCCCAGCGTCGTCACGACGACGCAGATGTTCTCCGTAATGTCCGAGGGCTTGATGCTCCTCGCCTCCATGATGTCCATGACGCGCACCCGTGAATCGAATGCCTGATCCAGCGCCTCACGGTAGGGATGCAGCCGGTTGCGCAGCTGCGCCAGCGTCTGCGTACGGATGGCATCCGAGGGAACAAGCCACAGGACAAGTCCGCGCTCCTCGTTTTCGAGCAGGTAGTGTCCGAAAGCGGTTGCGACGGCATGAGCCGCAATAAGCGTCTTCCCGCCGCCGGTCGGGACACGAATGCAGACAAAGGGCACGGACGGGTCCCCGTGGAGGACATTGTAGGGCTTGTCCGTCTTCGTGATGAAGGGCACCTTGGGATTCTTCTGCTTCCGCGCCTCTGCGAGGTAGTCGGTCAGCTCCTCGATGCACCGCCGCTGATAGTTCTTAAGCTCCAGCATGGTCAGTAGGTTTTCACTTGGTAGGGAATCTGCTTGAAGACGATGCGGTGCGCTCTGAGCGTCTCCTCGGATAGAAGGCACCGGTCGGCATACACCACCTTCGGCGCATCGTTCTTCGGGAGCTTCTTCATGCTTTCCCGCGTGAAGATGTTCTTCCCGCGCTCGGTAAAGAAGAGGCAGTAGTCCTTTTCCCTGTCCGTTCCAATGTACGGCTTCTTCACCTTCTTCTCGTCGAGGTCTTTCTGTGTTTCGGTGAAGAAGATGTAGCGGGCAAGATCGAGGTACGTGACGGGTTCGGAGATGTTCCCGTCCTTATCGAAGAGCGTGGTGTCGAGCCGCATGAACTGGAAGCCACCACCTGTACCTTTTACCGGTTCTCCTCTCTGCCCTTGGTATCCTTTCACGACATTGCGGATTCGCACGGCAGTTGTTTTCGTAGCAGTGTCTTGGCCATCCTCCACCATCTGAATCAGAATGAAGCGACGAGAACCCCCCAATTCTTTATTGGTTTCAAGTACGGCATGTCCGGTACTCCCAGAACCAGCGAATGAATCGAGAATGATTGCCTGCTCGTCTTGCAAACATCCCGCCATCTCCAAAACGTTTCTGATGAACTTCACCGGTTTTTTGCCATTGCGGAACTCCACCCCTCCTTCATATCCCACATTGTTGAATTCCCTCTCAAAATCCAGATAGTTCGGGAAAGGGATTTCTTTGATGTCTTTGCGATCAAGTGGCACTCCCTGAAAATAGTCCCCATTGACCCTCTTCCCTTTCGGAGTCAGAAAATAGCGCCATCCTCTTCCGTCATTTCCCATATCAGGCACCCTGAATAGAACGCCGGACATGGATTCTTGAAGAGATGCGAGATGCTTCATGTAGAAACGCCCGCTGCTGTTCCCTTCCTTGAGTGAGCCACGAATATTTATTCTCTTCAGCATCTTGAATGAGGGTGCTTGTTTGATGACCTCGAACTCATTGGGCTTGAAGATTGCCACTTCCTTGTTTCCCATCTGTTGCTTCTTGGGGCTATCCGTCAGCTCTCGAATCTCATATAGATATTCCTCATTGGAACTGTTATCACGCTGTCTTTTTGCAGGCTTGAACGCGGGTGTCCTTCGATACATCAGCAGGTACTCCACTACTTCATGGAAATCTTTATCCCCCTTCAAGATACGATCTTCATGGCGCACTTTTACCGTAAATGTCGTCATGTAATTTGTGGGTCCAAAGATGCCATCGCAAAGAAATTTCAGCGAAGCGAGCTCTTCCTCGTTGATGGAAATGAAAATGACACCATCTTCCGCAAGCAGTTCGTGGAGGAGATTCAGGCGTGGGCACATCATGCAAAGCCATTTGTCACTGCGCGTGAAATCTTCATCCTTCGTTCCAACGACTTTCCCGAGCCACGCCCGAATCTCTGGAGAATTGACGTTGTCGTTGTATTTCCACCCTTCATTGCCTGTGTTGTATGGAGGATCAATGTACACGCACTTCACCTTTCCCACGTAGTACGGCATGAGTGCCTTCAGAGCTTCAAGATTGTCACCTTTAATGATGAGATTCTGCGAGTCGCCGACGGACAATTTGGGGTCCCGCTTCAGTAGGCGAAACGGCACGTCTTTGTCGTGGTTGACGACTGCTTGCTTGCCGATCCAGTCCAGAGTGGGCATTGGCGCAAACCATAGCACCGCACGGATGCGGTGTTCAATGACAACTTATAAACCGAACATGCTTAGACATGAGCAAGCAAGTTGCATTACTTCTCGGTAAAAGGCTGAAAATATTACGAAAACGGCAGCACCTTACCCAAGAAGAATTGGCTACCCGAGCGAAGATCAACGTGAAACATCTTCAGAGGCTCGAAGGGAAAACTCCATGCCGAGCAAACATTGAGAGCCTGCAAAGTCTTGCCGATGCATTCGAGATGCCATTGTGGAAACTGGTGAAGTTTGAGGAGTAAAGCTTCAGTTAGGAGTCAGAAATGATAAACTGGAGCCAGCTTCCCACTCCTCTTATGTCTGAATGGCATCGTAGAAACATTGATCCGAATACCACCAATGGAGTGTGGGATCTTCACGAGGAGGTAACTGAGCTCTTGCTTGCAATATATGAAGGACTTTATGAAGAGGGCGAATACGTTCACTCCTTACGTTTACAGGATGTTTTTCATGCCCTCAGAAACACACTCCTCTGGTGTGAATCTCTAGAAGGATTTGAGACAATAAAAAGTGGCGTAAAGTTCGACGGAATCAATTCTGATTCAGATGAGACACACATAAAAAGTATCAATGACCTCTATATTGGTTCAACAAATACGTTGATGGAAAGGGAATGGCTTGAAGAAGAAAGGAGCTTCGGACTGCTCCCAGACAATTACACAGTACCGTGTGTCAGCGTGGGAGGTGATTCAATACTTTGGGAAAAGCGCTGGAAAAAGAGGGTACTTCTGTATCAGAAACATCTTTGCGTAGTTGCATCTGGTCGAAGAAAGGATGACAGGAAATTAACTCCAGACGAGTCTAAGAAGTTTTCACCAGCGATGGGGCTCTATCAGCGAGCACTGCTTCTCCTGTGGGATATGGAACGCTATACCGATCCATTAAACGTTTTGAATCAGGAATTTAATGAAACCGTTCCATTAGATGGAAAAATTCGCTTTCACCTGTCCACTGGACACATCTACTATGGACATGCCCTT
Source organism: Candidatus Peribacteraceae bacterium (assembly GCA_028711345.1). GTDB lineage: Bacteria > Patescibacteriota > Gracilibacteria > Peribacterales > Peribacteraceae > CAINWJ01. The sequence continues at coordinate 11,447 of JAQTSK010000039.1, read as the reverse complement.
GTAGCTAAGCCTCAACGCTATTCGCAACAGTGGGTTGTGTGGAAGAAACTACATGAATCACGTACAAGACCAAGAAAGGCTCTATATGCCCATTTGAAAGTTATGGAGAATGACGAATCGCAAAGAATTTTCCCTCATTGGGATAAGAACACTCTGTCTTCATTACTGAGTCGGTGGAATGAAGTATTTGAAAAAGAATATAGCATCACTCCTCTGCACCAAGCTTACGACAGCATAGAATTGCGCATTACTCGCAAAAGCAACAACGAAGTGTAAGGTATTTGTAAGGTCAGAGTCACTGCATTAGCCATGCGAGATCGTATTTACTGTAGAGGTGGAAGTTCTCGCAAACAACGGCTCCGCCTCACTCACTGAAGCAATCCTGAGCTACTTACAGGAAGTGCAGGAGCAACGTGCCCTCGTCGCACGTCACGAAGGGTCCGCAGCCATTCACACAGCAAGCAGCAAACAGCTGGAGGTATACCGCATGTTCGAGCGCAACGCTGAGACGGCGCAGGCACTCCGCAGTGCGGCCGAGAAGCTGCCCTCATGGGAGAATGCGCTGTACTGGAAGCAGGAAGGCGGGAAGTGGGAAACGATTGCACGGGAAATCGAGGCGAGGATGGTAAAGCACAGCAAACTACACCCGATCCTTTCGCGGGGCATCGTGTGGAACAACCGCCCCATGTTTGTCCATGCCTACAAGTACGAGCCGGACCCACGGATGAAGATCGAACTTGTTCTGCCGTCCGTTCCCTCACCCATGCCGGAGCTGCCGCTACGGATCATTGCCGAGGCGCTGCAATGCCATGACTATCTGGTGCCGGAATACACTGCGAAGCCACTGCCGCCATACGAAGGGCACGACGCGAATTTTTTGACGCTTTCGGAATATCTCTCGCAAACCATGCCTACAGAGTTGTATGCTACGCAGTGCTTCCCTCTCCATCGTACAATCGGTAGTTCATAGTGCCCAGAAGGGGCGCTCTGCCACGCCGTTTGTACGGAGTGGGAAGCCGGAGCGCCCCTTGTGGGCATTTCCGCATTCCATTCCCCAAACTCCCCATGCCACGCAAACGCAAAGTGCGGAAGGCCGCAATACAGCACTGGATCGGGTATGCCAGAAAATCAACCGATACGGAGGACAAGCAGGTGCATTCAATCGATGACCAGATCGCGATGATCCGGCAACACTACCGTGAACTGCCGGAGGAAGACCGACGTGCAAGGCCGCTCAAGGTACTGGAAGAATCGAGGAGCGCCTTCCAGACAGGCAGACCGATATTCGGACAAATGATGAATATGGCGAGTGAAGGGAAAGTCCACGGAGTCATCGTCGTGCAGCCGAACCGTATCAGCAGGAATCACTACGACACCGGAGCATTCATACAACGACTCGTTGAAGGGAATATTGACTGCCTCGATACCACGTTGGGCAAGCGGTACACGAAGAGAGAATCGAACGACATATTCATGCTGACGCTGGAGGGAGCCATGAGCTGGAAAGACAGCGCAGACAAAGGGGAACGTATTCTGGATGCCATGCGACGCAGAGCCGCAGAGGGGCGTGTCATGGGTCCTGCACGGCTCGGATACCGCAATGTGTGCATCATGCAGGATGGAAAGGTGATCGACAGGAAGGTGGAAATCGTCGAAATGATTGCGGGGAATATCCTGCGGCTCTTCCATCTGGCAGACACCGGAACCTATTCCTATGCCAAACTGGCGAAAGAAGCTTAAAGCATGGGAATGAAAGGAAAGAAGGGCGCAACGCTCACTGCATCCGGCATGGAACAGATCATCAAGGACCCGATCTACAAAGGCTACTGCCGCTTTGAGGGCATTATCCGCAAAGGGAAACACAATGCCATCGTGCCGGAACTTCTCTGGGATCACGTCCAGCTCGCCATGAATTGCCGCCGGAAGCCGAACGGCAAGCCGAAGGACATGAAGCTCCGTGAACTGTTCGTTTTCGGTAGCATCCTCAAGTGCCCGAAGTGCCAGCGGACCCTATCGCCATACCAAGCGAAGGGCGGTCAGTACGTCTACTACGACTGCAAGAACACAACGACACGCTGCGGCATCAGGTTGAAGCAGAAGGTATTGGCAGATCAGCTCGCGCCGATGCTCCAGAATGCACATATCCAGCCGGAGGACATGCAGAAACTGCGGAGTGACCTTCTGGAAGAACACAAGAGGCGCAGCAGTGCGGAGATCAGCCAGCGGGGCGCTCTGGAGAAGGAGTACGGTGCTATCCAGACGGAGATCGTGAATGTCTTTGGCAGCCTGAAGCAGGCGGAGGCGCTGGGGATACGGCAGGAGGTGGCGAATCAGTTGCAGGCGCTCACGGACAAACGGGACAAGCTCCAGCAGCAGCTCAATACGATCCACGACGACGGCAGCGACTGGATCGAGAAGACCATCCGGTGCTTCGATCTCTTTGCACTACTGCGGGAAGCCATTACCTACGGAAACGCACGTACAAGGGAACTCTGCTTCAATTCCATTGCTTCTAACTATTCCGTGGATGGCGAAAAGCTCGTCTGCAAGCTGCGTTCCCCGCTACAGCAGAAGGCGAAAAAGGGTGAATGTAAGGAATGGTGGGCCGGGCTGGATTTGCACCAGCGAAGGCATAAGCCAGCAGATTTACAGTCTGCCCCGTTTGACTGCTTCGGTACCGACCCACGTGATAAGGAAAGACCAACGAGCGCATGCAGTGTATGAGAAAGTCTCTAAGGGTTCAATCGTTTACAGATAACAACTATTTTCAAAAATGGGACCGGCTCAAGACGAGTCAAGAGCCGGCCCCAAAAGGTGCGGGGGGATAATCCCCCGCGAAAAATTACTCCGGCGAACCAGAGTAATTATATTATACCCCAAAACCAAGCCAAATGGCTAGCGAATAACACCCAAACCCATTTATTCCGCATAATCAAGATTGCGCCCGTCCACAGTCCCTCTACAATCACGTCCATCTACTCTCTTTCCCCCTATTTCCATGATCGTCCAGTCACACGTTAAGGAAGTCCTCGCCAAGATGGGTCTCCGCTGCGGAGGCGATTTCTGCGATGCACTCGCCAAGAAGTGCGAAGTCCTCGTCAAGGATGCGGCTTCCCGCTGCAAGGAGAACAAGCGCCAGACCGTTTACGGCTGCGACTGCTAATTCTGCAAATGACGAAATGAGGGGGGCTGTTGGCTCCCCTTTTTTTGTGCAATCCTTCCCGCAGCAGAAAGCCATGGCTTTCTGCTGCGACGCTGCGTCGCAGCTGCGGTGGAAATTGTTACTTACTCAAACCTCAGCGCCTCCATCGGACTCAACGATGCCGCGTGCTTCGCGGGAAAGATGCCGAACACAAGACCGGTGCCGATGGCCATGGCGAACGCCATTAAAATTGCCGACGGCGAGAGGATGAACGTGAGGTCTCCGAGGAACCGTGCCGCAAGGCGTGTCAGGAACCACCCGAACCCCGCACCGAGCACCATGCCGATGATACCGCCCGTGACGGTGAGCGAGACGGCTTCGAAGAGGAATTGGAGAAGAATGTCCCGACTGCGGGCACCGACGGCTTTCCGAAGACCGATCTCGCGTGTCCGCTCCGTGACTGAGACGAGCATGATATTCATGATCCCGATGCCGCCGACCAAGAGTGAGATGCCCGCCACGAGCGCCAGGAAGACCGTCAGACCCAGTGTGACCGTGCCGATGGTCTGCGTCACCTGCTCGGACGTCCGCGCGATGAAGTCATCCTTGTCGGGATCGTTGTCCGGATTGACGATCTTGTGTCGCTGCCGAAGGAGTGCCGTGATGTCCTGCTGCGCCAGCTCCGGATCGCCGACCGTCTTCAGCGTGATGTACGTGAGATGTCTCTGTCCCGAGAGTGCGCGGGCTGTGGAGAACGGAATGAAAACAATCTTATCCAGATCCTGCGTCAAAAAAGACCCGAGGGTCTGGAGCACGCCGACGATCTGAAATGAGCCGTCGCCGATGGAGATTTTCTTTCCGATGGGATCCGTGTTCCCGAAGAGATCCAGCGCGGATTGGGCGCCGATCACCGCAAAGGACTTGGCCCCTTCGTCATCGCTCTCATCCAGCAGCCGTCCGCGATCCAGCTTCAGTCCGTAGTTGCCGAAAATGTCCTTCTTTCCACCCAACACCATCGGTGAAATTTCCTCTCTGCCGTACTTCACGGATTTGGCAATCATGATGACCGGCACCACCCGCTCGACCGTCGAAAGTTTGCGGATGGCTTCGTAATCGTCGTACGTCATGCTCTCCAGATTGCCGCCGAACTTCTCGAACCCCTTCGGTGCGATATCCATCGTGTTGGAGCCGAACGATTCGACGAGACCGACGATGTATGCTTCGAAGGTCTTGCCGATGGACACCATGAGCACGACGGAGGCGACGCCGATGATGATCCCGAGCATCGTCAGGAACGACCTGTTCTTGTTCACGCCGATGGCGCGGAAGGATGCGCGGAATGTGTCGGAAATCAACATACGAATGGATAAATGGCTCAATGGCTAAATTGTTGGAAGGGAAAGAGATACAACCTTTTTACTCGCTTGCGAACCATTGAACAATTTAGCCATTGAGCAATCTGGAGAAAGAAGAAACTATTCATATCTCAGTGCCTCAATCGGCTGGAGGGCTGCGGCTTTTCTGGCGGGATTGATACCGAACAGCAATCCGGTGAAGAACGCCATGACGAATGCAACCACGGTCGCTGCAGGCGAGACTGCGAAGATGTACGTCGAGAGGAAAATGCGGACGATGAAGGAAAGCAGCCACGCCAGTGCGATGCCTCCGACAATCCCGATGATACCGCCGATGACCGTCAGCACGACAGCCTCGGTAAGAAATTGGAGAAGGATGTCGCGTCTCGTGGCTCCGATGGCTTTCCGAAGACCGATTTCCTGTGTCCTCTCCGAAACCGACACCAACATGATGTTCATGATCCCGATGCCGCCGACGATCAGCGATATGGTCGCGACTGTCGTGATGAAGAGGGTCAAACCGAGCGTTACGGATCCCAGGATCTCACTTGCCTGCGCGGCCGAACGGACAATGAAGTCGTCCTTCGCGGGATCATTCTTGGGATTGTTGATGCTATGACGCCGCCGGAGTAACGCATTCACATCATCAAATGCAAGATCGAACGAACCGGTCGCCTGCATCGTAATGAGATTGACGTATTTCTGACCCGTGAGATCCTTGGCAAGCGACAGCGGAATGAAGATCCGATCATCGACGGACTGAAAGAACTGGGATCCGATTTTGTTCGCCGTACCGACGACCGTGAAGTGACGGTCGCCGATTTTGAGACGCTTCCCGAGCGGATCGCCGGAGCCGAAGAATTTCTCCACACTCTCCGGCCCCATCACCGCAACAGCTTTGGCTCCGCCCACATCGTCCTCGTCGATCAACCGACCGGTTCGTGCGGTGACGTTCTGGTTCAAGAAAAAAGTGTCGGTCACGCCGACGACCCGCGGATTGCCGCTCTCGCGACCGTAGCTGACTTCCTGCGGAACGAAAATAGCGGGGGCAATGGCAGTGACGGTCTTCAGCTGCTCCAATTCCCGGATGTCCTCGAATGTCAGACTGTCGAAGCCGGTAGCCACCGCACTGGCTCCGCCTTCCTGCTGACCGGGAAAGATCACCATGCTCTTCGGTCCGAGACTGCTGATCTGGCTCAGGATGACGCCCTGCATGCTCTCACCGACCGCACTCATCAGCACAACGGCACCGACGCCGATGATGATCCCGAGCATCGTCAGGAACGACCGCAGGAGGTTGACGGTCACGCCCTTGGATGCCGCGCGGAGGATATCGGGGAAACGCATGGGGGATTAAATCTGGAAGGCAGAAGGGAAAGAAGGCAAGAAGGCAAGAAGTAATGCGGGCTTTCTTGTTGCCCTTTTGCCCTTTTGCCCTTTTTCCTTACCAATGCTGAAATGAAGAATCGACGTCATAATGAATCTGAATAAAGTGTTACTTCAACTGATCCGTCTGCCCTGCCATGACCCGTTTGAAGTCTTTGGAATCCGTCACGATCCTGCCGTCGCGGATGTGCACGATGCGCTGCGCGTGCTCGGCCGTGGTTCGCTCATGAGTGACGAGAATGATGGTATGACCCTTGTCGTTGAGTGTCTGCAACGCCTGCATGACGGCCACTCCCGAAGCGGAATCCAGGTTTCCTGTGGGTTCATCGGCGAAGATCACGTCCGGATCCGTCACCAGCGCACGCGCGATGGCGACGCGCTGCTTCTGACCGCCGGACAGCTGGCTGGAGAAGTAGTCCCTGCGATCGGAGAGACCGACGAGTTCGATGGCTTTCAGCGTTCGCTCCTCGCGCTCTGCAGCCGGAATCGTCGGATGATAAAGGAGCGGCAGCATCACGTTCTCCCTGACCGTCGTGCGTGGCAACAGGTTGAAGGACTGGAAGACGAAGCTGACGCGTGTGGCACGGATGCGCGCGAGATCGTCATCGTTGAACGTCGCCGTCGGCTGTCCCTGAAAAAGGTACTGTCCTTTGGAATGCAGATCCAAAAATCCGAGGATGTGCATGAGCGTGGACTTTCCGGAACCGGAAGGACCCATGATGGAGATGAATTCTCCGCGGTCGATCCGCAAGTTGATGTCATACAGCACGGGCGTGACGACACCGTCGTTGTCGTACGACTTGCAGAGATCGATGGTTTGGATGAGGGAAGATTGCATGACGGGTAGTTGGTAGTTGGCATCTGGCATCTGGTAGTTTGCTTCGACGTCCTCTTCCCCAGCTACTAACTACCAGCTACCGGCTACTCTTTAATGAGCACAATGACCGTCTCCCCCTCCTCCACTCCCTCCACTTCGATCCTGCCATCACCGCCATCCATGCCGGTCGTGACTGCTTTTTCATCGAAGCCGATGTTGCCTTTCTTCGGAATACGCACGACTTTGGTGCCATCGGCATTCTCGATGACCGCTCGAGCCGGTACGCTGATGACGTCTTCGCGGATACCCGTCGTGATGACGCAATCACCGGTCATCCCCACTTTCAGCTGATCATTCTTGTCCGCGAAATCGAGCTTCACGCGATACTTCGGAACACCGTCTTTATCCGTTGCGGCTGTATCGATCTCTGCGACGCGCAGCGTGAACGGCGTGAAGCGGAAGGCATCCAGTGTGACAGAACCGGACTGACCCAAACGCACCTTGGGTATATCAACTTCCGAAATGAACATTTCGACGCGATAGGGCGATGTCCCGAGCATAGTGATGGACGCTTGGGTTGTCGGACGCACCTCTCCGACCTTCACGTTCACCTTGGTGACGATCCCGTCGACGGGAGCAGTGAGAATGGTGTCATTGAATTGCGAAGCCGCGCGAGAGAGTTCCGCTCCCGCCTGATTGACGCGTGCTCGTGCGGCATCGATGTCCGTCTGTCTGGCCGGCGCTTTCCTCAGTGCCAACTGCGCTTCGTCGATCTTCAGTGACGTCTCGAACGTGGAGATGTCCGCCTTGGCTCTGTCGCGTGTTCCCTGGAGAGACGTCACCTGCGACTGCGCGGTGACGATGCGCGTATCGAAATTGGCGGAAGCATCCTGCAACGCTTTGATGGAACTATCGAGCGAGGAGAGAGCCAACTGCACTCCCGACTTCTGTGTGGCAATGGTGGTCTTGGCGGTCTCACGGGATGTATTGGAAAATGATCCGGTGATCGGAAGAACCGCGATAATGTCATATGCGCGATTGGCAATATCCGCCGCCCTGCCGACCGCCATCCTGGCGTTACCCATCTTGCTCAGCGCATCCTGATAATCAAGTGGTGAGGCGGCTCCCAGCAATGCATCCAAAGATGCCAAAGTCGTCGTCATATTCGCCCGCAAGGTGTCATACCCGCCAGGCAGACTCTTCACAACGGAATCAGCGACGTCGTTCGCGTTGAACACGCCCTGCGTCGCGATGATGGCGGTCTTGGCGGTGGCCACGTTCTGCTGGATGGTACTGCCTGCAGTAACAACCTGACCGGCGAGGCTGACTCGTGATTCGCTCTGCAGCGCATCGAGCTGCTGCTGCGTGGTCTTCAGGCTTTCGTCCGCATTGGCAAGCGTCTGCTTGGCCGCTTCCAGCGAAGCCCGTTTGTTTGCGACCTGCGCTTCGTAGATGGCGATATCCTCGGGGCGGGCGCCCTCCTGCAATGCCTGTAAGGCGGCTTTCGCAGACTGCAATGACGCATTTGCGGATGCGACTCCGGCACCCAATGTCCCTGAGCGCAATGATGCGAGCCTTTGTCCCGCTTTCACATTCATCCCCTCGGTCACAAAAACTTTCGACACGACATCGACTGTCGGAAACTGCAGCGAGAGATCTTTTTCGGATACAACCGTTCCCACCGCCTCCACCGTCTGACGGATGGTGCCACGGGTCGCCGTATCCGTAATGTATTCCGCTTTCTGCGGGCGCGTGACGGCATAGACCATCCAGCTGACCAGCAGAATGACAATAACGGCTATGGTCTTCTTCAGATGCCGCCTGAGTAGCGCGAGAAATCGTCTGATCTGAGACCAGAGAACTGCGAACGGACGGCTGAGTGTATGGATGAATGACATAGAAATTGGTAATATTATATAATATATCAGCCTTTTGTGCAATTAGTGAGAATACCCTTCAGAATGCGGAGAAACTCTTTCTTGTCCGCATCTGATACTGAACCAAGCATTCCTCCGACGATGCGCTGCTTCTCAGCCATCTTCCGGATATACGCTTTCCTGCCCGCAGGAGTCACGGTCAGACGGACAATGCGGCGATTATCTGCATCATGTGTTCGTGTAAGGAATTTCATGGCGACCAGACGGTCGACGAATGTCGTCGCAGACGGGGAGGAGACCTGCAACGCGTTCGCCAGCTGCTTCATGGTCATGCCCCCCTTCTCGCTGACATATGCCAACGCGTGCAACTGCCCCATGTGCAGATCATCGGTGCCGCAGCAGACCATCCTGCGCTTGAGCACTCGCATGATGTCGTGTGACACACGGGTGATGTCAGGAATGAGAGTCGAGGTCATAGTTGTATGGCTGAACAGTTAGGGTGGCTAATAGTAAATGGGACAATTCAAGCGGTCAATACCTATGACGAAATCGAAGTGATTTCCTTTCAAAGGAAGAAACCGGAAACTTTCTGCCTTTTTGCACTATTTCCCTTGTGCTTTTATCTTCGACAGCGCCTCCTCCAGTGCCTCTTCAATCGGCCGCAGAACGATCCCTTCCTTCTTGAGCTTCTCGCAGCTCAGTGTGCAATTACTCCTCGCCGCCCGCACCACCGTTGGAAGATCATCGAGCGTAAGCCGCTCGAACTGCACGGAAGAATCCACCACCTCCCTGTACCGGCACATCACCTTGTACGGCGAGAGAGTACCGGGGTTCACAACGTTATAGATTCCCGTCGCCTTCCGGCCGATCAATGTCCGGAGAGCGGAGAAGAAATCGGGCAGATACGTGACCGAATTCGGATGATCGAGCAGGCGACGATACTTCTTCAACTTCATCACGAGAGTCCGCGGATTGGTCGTACCGTCCAGCGGCATGCGGATTCGAAGCTGCAACACCGGGAAACGTGCGAGAAGCATGTCGCTCGTCGCCTTGGTGAGACTGTAGAAACTCCCGAAGAAGTTGGGCGGATCTTCCTCGGTGAAGATCCTCTCCGGCGGTCCGTCGTAGATGCATCCTGTCCCGAGGTGCACGAGGCGGATGCCGCGTTTCAGACATTCCTCCAGAAGAATCAACGGGCCCGTCACATTGGCCCGCAGCGTCTCTTCCTTGTGTTCCTCGCACCAATCGATGTTGGGTCGACCGGTTTTCCCCGCAGCATTGATCACAACTGACGGCTTCTCACTGTCCAGAACCTCCCTCACCGCTTCGGGATCAGCGATGTCACAGGAAGGAGCGGCGCTGCCGGGATAGAACTTCAGAATCTCTGAACCGAGAAAACCTTTTGCGCCGAAGATGACGATGCCACTCACTTTTGCAGAATGCATGAGCATGTATTGAATTGAAATGTGATAGAACTTGACTCAAGAAAAGAAACAAGTAAATTCACTCTATGTCAACCGTTGAAATTTTCCCAAAGGACTTGGCGGAATACCAAGATATTTGCTACAAACTTCGTGATGCAGGGCTTACCGGCATATCTGCAGGTTGGGATTGCGAGAAGGAAAAAGGGCAAATTCAATTGACGGCAGATACTGCTCCGAAAGAATTTAAGGAAAGACTCCGCACGCTACTCGGAAGTGATATCACTGTACGGCAAAAGTTCGCACTTGCATTATTTTACCGACCTAGAACTCTGAAGAAATAGTCTAGACTCAAATCATCTTTTCCTATTCCCGTTTCTTAAATCGCATTCCGGTGTCATCTCTCCCCTACCGCATTGAACGGACGCACAACCGGACATCCCGCGCCTCGTTCGACGGTGACACAATCCTGATCCGCCTCGCAAGGTGGCTCAGCGCTTCGGAAGAAGAGCGGCACATCGCGACACTTCTCAAACGCATGGCGAAAGCCCACGCCAAACATGTTGAGCGCACACTGATCGATCCGTTCGGCCCTCTATTGAATGGATCCGGTGAGGCCACGGTTGTCATGGGCGATGGAAGTGAGCGAAGATTCGTAATCAAATCCGGAGACAAAATCCGTGCGACATTCAAAGCCGGTATGTGGAATATCGATCTCGATCCGTCGATGGACAGGCGTACTTTTCACCGCTTCCTGTGGCGGCTGCTTTCGAAATCGGAACTTGGGAATGTGGAAGAGCTGGTACTTGCGATCAATCGAGAAACGCTCCGCCTTCCCGTCAGAAGAGTCCGACTGGAAATCATGGGTGTGCGGTGGGGCAGCTGCTCGAGGAAAGGGAACATCAACCTCAACTCCGCACTGCTCTTCGTCCCGCCGTCTATTCTCCGCTACGTCATCATCCACGAACTTGCGCACATCAAGCATCCGAATCATTCCGCGGCGTTCTGGAGAACGGTGGAATGCGTGATGCCGGAATACAGAATAGAAATTGCGACTATCAAACATTTCCGGCTTCCTGATCTGCAGAAGTAATCGGGGCTTGATTGGAACGCTAGACCTTCTGCGCAATGGTTTTCCTGCCCTCAAGGGTCATGATCCTGTATTCATGATTATCCAAACGATTCCCATGATCTGCGTGCCGGTCGTCATTCGCGCCGGAGGCATTCTCGTGAACGATCTGAATGCCGTCGCGGAAATCCTTCTTCATACGCTCCTCCGATGCAACCACCTCGCCCCGTAAGCGTTCTTCAGAAGCAGCAATCTCTCCCCGCAGCTGCTCGGATGAAGCGACGATCTCTCCCCGCAGCTGCTCGGATGAAGCGACGATCTCTCCCCGCAGCTGCTCGGATGAAGCGACGATCTCTCCCCGCAACTGCTCGGATGAAGCG
>JAQTSK010000038.1 GCA_028711345.1 Candidatus Peribacteraceae bacterium | reverse complement strand
TCACCGACTGCAAAAAACCGTTCAAACATCTCAATGGAAAGGCGCCGCTTGAGATTGCAGGAAGCAGCATTGGTGGCATGGATTACTTAAACCTGACCTGAAAGCTCACGAAATTGGTACGCTATGTACTTCGTAACCCGTCACTGACTCTGATCTGGAGATGGCTTGCCATCCGCCCGCCCTCATCCTCCCGCTCCTCTTTGGTGATGCAAAGACAATAGCGATGGCAGGATTTCTTTCGATGAACGGGGAGAAGGAGAGCCGCTTCTGCTTCAATGACATTCTTCCGTTCTCGCGAGATGAGCTGACAAGAACTCTTCAAAGCCGGCTCCGCAGAACGTCACCTCCTCTTCACGCTTTCAAGAGTAAGTTTCGATTGCATCCACAATGGACTGAATGTCTGCAGGGAGAGTGGAGAGGAGGATGGGAGGTGAGGGCGCACTGTGATGACAGCCACAGAGTCAGTGACGGGCTATTTTACTTCCTAAATTATGGGAGGATTCCGAGGAGTCCGAAGAAACCGAGGCAACCGAGGAAAGACGGATGTTCGTCGGACTCTCCTGCCCTCCGTAGCCTTGCTTGCCGCCCGAATCCTTGGCGAAGGATGGGCGATGGAGGGTCGGACTTCTCGGTTTCCTCGGATTCTCTCTGGTGTGCAAGTGTATAATCTCTTCATGTCTTTACCATTCACTTCCTCCACCGGCACAGCCGCTTCTGCGCTTACCGGCTCACGGCGCTTCTCGGTCTATGCACTCTTTGCAGTCGCGATGGCACTGACGCTCGTCGGCATCGGCGCAGGTGTGACATTCGCTCAGCCGATCATCGATTCGGGATGGGCGTTGTTGCTCATTCTCTTTCAGTTTGCGCTCGTATTGACCGCGCGGATGTGGTCGCGCACGTCGCCGCTCAATTACTTCATGTTCGGTCTGTTCCCGTTGTTTTCGGGTCTCACAATCACTCCGTTCCTGATCTCCGTTCTCACCGGCTACGCGAACGGTGGGACGATTCTCCTGAATGCGGCGATAGCAACGGTTTTGCTCTCCGGATCCGCAGCGGTCCTTGCTCGCATGGGCATCGACAGCTTGGGATCCATCGGGGGAATCCTGTTCAATGCGGTGATCGGTCTTGTCATTCTGGGCATTCTGCAGCTCATTTTTCCATCGCTCCGCGGCGGGCCGTTTGAGGTGATCGTCTCGGGGGCGGGGATTCTGACGTTCTCACTCTTCCTCGCCTACGATCTTCGCCGCCTCGGACAGATGCATGCGGCGGGCGAGTCCCCCGTACTCCTTGCGTTGTCGTTGTACCTCGACGCATTCAATCTTTTCCTGAGCGTCGTCCGGTTCATGGTGGCGATCGGGGGGAGGAGAAGGTGAAGGTTTATGGTTTCTGGTTTCTATTTTGATGGTTCATGAATGATGACTGGATCGAAATGTGCGCAACCAGAAACCAACAACCAGAAACCAGAAACTTTGTTTTGGTAATGGGTACACAGATAGTTACCACCCTTGACCACTCGTAGAACGTCGTCCAAAAGGAGAACGGGAAAGTGGAGAATCTTGTCGGGACACAGGATGCCAGACTCCTGCATTTTCTGCAGTGGTGTTTTGCCGTTCATGCCGATACCCCAGCTCTGGCGAATGCTGTTGTATGTGTCCTGCCATTGCTGCGCTTTGCGCAGGAACACGCTGCAGGACGAGATTTTCTCAAGGTGAGGGCGATAGAATTCTTCATCATCTGTCCGATGGCTTCGTTCCACGATTCCCTGCTTCCACTTCTTCCCCACCGGAATACTGCAAAACGATGCCAGCCATGGATTGAGAATGGCATGGAGCTCTGCTTCCAGCCGTGGGATTCCTTCGCAGAACTCCGTGCCGTTGTCAGCCTGAAAATCGATCGGAGATGTGATGCCGCACGACCGCAACCAGAGGAGAACGAGGCTTATAAATGTCCAACCGTACTCACGTCCGAGGGAATAACTATACGCAAGGAAGCGCACTTTGGTCTTCGCATCCACGTAGGTCCACTGGTACAGGGGAAGACCGTACCGGCGCAGCCGGAACACCATCGATCCGAGTGCTCCGTAGTCATCGATGTGCTTCGTGTCGACCTGTCCTTTCTCGAATGGCAGCAGAGCTGCATAGTCGTACAGAGGTTTGGCTGCCCTCGTACCGCGCCTGGCAACGTTTGCCTTCACCTTCCCGCGCTTGAGTACGCGCTTTACCGTGTTCTCGCTGACGGTGATGCCATACTTCATGGCGAGATGCTTGCTCAGGCGTCGCCGGCCGTAGCCGGTTGCCTTCCGTTCTTTGAGCAGAAGGGCTTCAAGACTTGTGTCGATCTTCCGTGGCTGAAGGTTCGGCGTACGGTCGTCATCGCTCAAGCAGCCATCCCGTGCCCGCCGAAGGCAGTTTCGTGAACAACCGAGAATGCGTGCGGCTTTCGTCACATTGCCGCTCTCGCGCTCAAGAATCTTCCTCGCAAGACCGCGGGCGGTTTCGGCTCCATGCTCAGAGCGCATGCTGTGATAGAGTTTCATGGGGGTAGCGGGGAAAGGGAGAAATAGATCTCCTCCACCGTACCCCTACCCCTTTTAGCAATGTTCTAAGTTGCTGTCTCAAGTGGTAACGATGTGTGTACCCAAGTTTCAGAAACTTTGTTTTGACATTGACAGACCTCCGTCTGATCCCGACAATGCCGCCGTTCCCCACATCCCATGTCCAAGAAGCCGGTACCATCAAAGCGTCTCAGTAAAGATCGAGGTCGCAATCGCCATTCCGTGTATGTGCAGGAGGAGATCGTGAGACTTCGCAAATTGGCTGCCTCTCCGTACTCAGGTCCCGCTGCACCGAAGGACAAGGCGGGGAAGGCGCTGAAGAAAATTACGAGAGTGAAGGCCTAGTCGATTCGATGAATTGACAATTGAAAATTGAAAATGGAAAATTACCGCTGACTTCAGTCGACGGTTGAACGCATGAATTTTCAATTATCAATTATCCATTTTCCATTTTTTCATGCCCTCCAAACGTCGCCTCGCCCGGATCGCAGCCATGCAGACGGTATTCGAAGTGCAGGCGCGGGACGTTGATCCGACGCCGTCGCTTGAACGGAATATCGGCGATTTCGGTGGGAATGAACATGTGGATTGCGCGTTCAGCCAATCGCTCATCGCCGGAGTGAGGAAACATTGGGATGCGATCCAGCATGCCATTGAAGAACATGCGCCGCAGTGGCCGTGGCAGCGGATGGATGCCATGACCCGTTCCATTCTACTCATCGGCGGTTACGAGCTCTTTTTCGCGAAGGATGCTCCGCCGGCTGTTGTCATGAACGAAGCCATCGAGATCGCCAAGGAGTACGGAACCGACGAGAGCGCGAAGTTTGTGAATGGTGTGTTGAATGCTCTCGCCCATGCGCAGAAGAAGAATTGAGTAGTAGAATGGCTACGCGACAGAAGGGTTTGTACACAAGAACCTCTTGTTTCGCTTGCGAACCATTTAGCCATTTAGCCATTTAGCCATTATCATAAACTCATCGTTACTCCATCAGTCCTTCCTCATGCCAAATCCCTCCTCCCTCGCCGGCCTCGAACGTCTCACGGGTGTCAGGTTCAAGAATAAAGAGTTGCTGCATCAGGCCATGACGCATCGCTCGGCTCTGCACGAGCGGTCGCACCACGGGCACAACGAACGGCTCGAATTTCTGGGTGATGCCGTCCTCCAGCTGGTTTCAACGGAGTACCTCTACGAATTGACGGATAAGCCGGAAGGTGAGCTGACCAATTGGCGGTCTGCGCTTGTACAGGGAAATCATCTCTGCGAAGTGGCGAAGGAACTCAAGTTCGGCGATTACCTGTACTTGAGCCGAGGCGAGGAAGCCAGTGGCGGCCGGAGCAAGAATTCCACGCTCGCCAACGCTCTGGAGGCGTTCATCGGTGCGCTGTATCTGGATCAGGGAATGGACGCGGCACGGAGTTTCATCCATCTCTTCATTCTGGCGCATCTGCGGCAACTCATCGCCCACGGACGCCATCGGGATGAGAAAAGCGTCTTTCAGGAAACGGCACAGGAGAAGACGGGCATCACGCCCACGTACCGGATGCTGTCCGAGGAGGGGCCTGATCACCTGAAGGTCTTTACGTGTGCAGCTTTCATCGGTGAGGAGAAGATTTCCGAGGGGCAGGGCAATACCAAGCAGAAAGCCGAGCAGGAGGCGGCGAAGGAGGGGCTGAAGGTGAGGGGGTGGAAGTGACGGAAGGATTCCGACGAGTCCGAAGAAACCGAAGAAACCGAGGAACGACGTCTGTTCCTCGGACTCTTCGGAATCCTCGGTTTCCTCGGAATCCATTTTGTGAGATTCACGATGTCATTCGATATCTTTCACTCCAATCCCAATCGTCTCCCCCCTCTTCACTTCGTGTTGCAGCAGATAGTCCGCGAGGTAGTTTTCCACGGTCTGTGTGACCGTGCGGCGCATTTCCCGTGCGCCGAACTGCGGGTTGTAGCCCCGTTTGGCGAGGAGCTCCACCACCCCCTGTTCCACGGTGATTTGTATCCCGCGTCGCGCCAGAACGTCTTTGACGATCTGGTCCAGCATGAGGATGGTGATCTGTTGGATTTCAGAAGGTGTGGGCGGATAGAACACGATCACCTCGTCGAAACGGTTGATGAACTCCGGTGAGAATGAGCGTGATGTCATCACTTCGTCCATCAGTGCTTTTCGGAAGCTTTCTTTCGCCGTCGCATCGGTCGGTGTCGGTTGTCCGAGGATCCACCGGCTTCCCGCATTGGACGTCGCGATGATGATCGTGTTTCTGAAATCATTCGTGACACCCTGTCCGTCGATCAGTCTGCCTTCGTCTAAGATCTGCAGGAACAGGTGCAGTACTTTGGGATGCGCTTTCTCGATCTCATCCAGCAGGATGAGCGAGAAGGGCATATCCTGTACTTTCCGCGTCAGGAAGCCCTCGACGAATCCGCCGGACGTCTGTCCGCCGATCAGGCTCGGGATCGAAGTTTCTTCGCCGTACTCGTTCAAATCCACGCGGATGAAGTGTTCCGAAGTGCCGAAGTATTCCTCCGCCAGCGCTTTCGCAGTTTCGGTTTTCCCCACACCCGTGGTGCCGAGGAAGAGGAAGGTACCTATGGGCCGTTTGCGCGTGCTGACGTCCATCCGTGATCTCTTGAGTGCGTTGACGATGCTTTCCATCGCATGATCCTGTCCGATCACATGTTGTTTCAGCCGATCCTGCAGTGTCAGCAGCACGATCTTGTCATGCTCCGTGAGCATGCGGACGTCGATTCTGGTGATGCGCGAGATGACATCGCGGATGTGTTGATCCGTGACCGTATTGTTCCCGCTGCGCCGGATAGCCCCCATTGTTTCCTCCAGCACAGTCACGGCTTTTCCCGGCAGCGCTCCGTGGCCCATACATCGCTTCGTCAGATCCAACAGGGATGCGAGTGCCTTGTACGTCACCTGCAGCCGCATGGATCGTTCGCGGTGAAAGTAGAGGCCGAGGAGCACGCCCATCACTTCCCTGTCGCTCGGTTCGTTCAGATACGTTTTCTCGAACAGACTGTCCAGGATCGAATCATTTTTGATCAGCATGTGATAATCGGCGGTATCCGCGAGACAGATCGTTCGGACGTTTCTCGCTTGGAGCACGCTCACCAGAATGGCTTTGAGGCGCGTATCGGCGGCTTTCAGGAACGGAGCGACGTCTTCGATCACGAGGATGAATTTCCCTCCGTCTTTGATTTCCTGCAGCGCTTTCAGGAACGTCTCATCGCTTCTGCCGCTTCCGGAGAGGAGCAGGGGAGTGGACAGAACCAGAACGTCGGTGAACGCTCTGCTGGAGGCAATCTCGCGTTCACGGATGCGGTAGGCGAGATTCCGGACCAGCGTCCGCTTCCCGATGCCGCTTGGGCCGAGGAGCAGGATGTTGGTTCCTTTGCCTCCCGCAAGCATTTTCTCCATCGACTCGAGCGTGGATTGATGGAGGATCGTATGGTGTCCGTGGGAGAGGATGTGCTCGGAGACATTGGTCGTGAGGTGTTCGAGGATCGTGTTGTAGCCGATGATCCACGTCCGTCCGATGGAGCCGGCAGATCGTACGAGTGAGCGGGGACTGAACCAGTGTTGTTCCTGCTGCCGGAATGACCAGTGGAACGCTTCCGCTTCCAGCACGTGCTGCAGGTCTTCTTCGGAGAGATCGGCTTTGTTCAGGAGTTCTTTCAGCGTCGGGACATGGATCAGAAACGCAAAGATCGTTGCCGTGGAATCCAGCCGACCAGTCTTCAGCTTGAGCCGTGCATCCTGTACCCACTGCAGGCATGTTTCAAGCGTGTCCGTGATCGGTGTGCTTCTGACGGTTGATAGAATTTGCTGCGGTTCGATGCCGATGAGTTGCAGGACGAACTTCCCGCGAACGCTTTCGGTGGCGGCTTCCAGCAGTGTCGTCGGCGTGATCTCCGGTTTAGTCGAGAGGTGTTGCACCATGTGGTAGGACAGCGCCTCCGCCACGTCGTCCGGATGGGATATCGATCCGCCGGCTTCCAGTTCTTCGCGGACGAACCGGTGGAGGATCCACAGGACGCCGAGCAATAAGCCGATGCCAATAAGAGCGGGACTGTTGCCCCGCAGTGAGATTTTTTCAAAAAGAATGAACGCTATCAGGATTGCACCGTAGACGACTGCGGAGGTTGGGCTGAAGAATATCCTGCAGATCAAGACGGCTGTGTAGACGGTCGTTTGCCGGAGCTGTGCATGGGTGAGAGGCATTGTGTTTGGCAGGGCGGGTCCATCGACCCAATTTTACAGAGCGGGTCTCCTGACCCGCGGGCATTAGAAAGAAGAAAATATGAATATTCCTCCGTAGATCAGCATCAGCGGAAAGCCGATCCATGCCAGCAGATAGACGATTGTTCCGGTGAGCAGCAAGACATGGAAGACGAGGCCGAGCGCGATCGTCAGAATGCGGATAACACACCCGACACCTCTGGCGAGCAGGCTCAGAGCCAGTGCTTCGGTGATGTGCTTGATATCCAGCCCGCGGATTTGTGTATGGTCTGCAATGTTTTTCCACGGCGAGAGCAGTGTGAGGAGCAGGAAACCGAACGGCACGATTTCGAGGAACGCCATCGCATACGCGCCGTAGCCGCGGATGATCCGCAGCGGAGCGCGGAGGAAGTACCACCGGAGGAAGAGTGCCGTGAGGCGCATAATCCTCTTATTGTAGCAGAAAAGAGGAGGTAATTGAAGAGCGAAAATGACCAAAGCATCAGGAAGTTTGCTATACTGTATCCATGACGAAAGCGGAAACAGTGGCTCACTGGAAGCGCGGGGCACACGCCTCGCTCAAAATGGCGACACTTGCCCATAAGGAATCGGAATATGCACTTGCCTTATTCCACTGCCATCTCGCCGTGGAGAAGGCTCTGAAGGCAGTCTTCATTCTGGAGAAGGCGGATAATCCTCCGCCGACGCACGACCTTCTCGCTCTCGCTGCCCGATTGGAGCGTTCGTGGAGTAATCAAGAGGAGGAGGTATTGGCTGAACTGACCGAGTACGCCGTCACTGCACGGTACGATGACATCAGTTGGGCGAAGCTGGAGGCGACGGAGAAGAACAGTAAATTTTGGATAGGCCAAGCGAAGAAATTACTTTCCCTTCTCTCCGTATGAAAACGATTGTCGGTCTTCGGGCGGCTCGTGCATTACGGAAGCGACTTGAGAAAAAGGGTATTGTTTTGCGTAATGTTTACCTGTTCGGTTCCGTGGCGCGCGGGAACGCGACTGCCGAGAGCGATATCGACATCGCGGTCGTATGCGATCCGTACAAGGCGACAAAGCATCAGGAGAATGTGGAGTTTCTGCTCGAGGGAAAGAAGGTCGATATGCGCATCCAGACCGTGTGTCTGCGACCTGAGGATTTTCAAAATCCTTACTTCACACTTGCGAAGGAAGTGGAGAAGTATGGGATTGCAGCGTGAGGCTGGCTCTATATCCGGTACAGAAGCTGACCCCCCTGTCTTGAACCTTGATTCAAAGGATTACAGGATTCGCTTGATTCTTTCTGCGGCTCCGATTCAATGATCATGCTTATCCTGTAATCAGGCGAATCAAACAGCAGACATTCACCCTCGCCAAAGAAGTCGAGCGCTACGAGATTGAGGTTTGATGGTTGACTTTGTTATGCAGCCAGTACTTCAACAAATCCGTTCTTAAATAATTCATCCAATTCAATCACAGATATCTCTTGTCTGACGAATCCTACTACTCCATACAGTCCCTTACTTGGATCGACAACAATTGCATTTACCCCTTTACCAAGTTCTGCCATCAGAGCTTTCGGATCAATTTCTTTACGATCTTCAGGAACGCTCAAATGGATCCAATTTGAAGGTTGCATAGCGGCAGAAATTACCCCATTCGTATCTCAATGTCAACTCCGCTCGGCAGGCTGAGGTTCTGCAGCGCGTCGACGGTCTTGAACGTCGTCTCGGAGAGATCGATCAGGCGGCGGTGGGTGCGCATCTCGAACTGGTCGCGGGCGTCCTTGTGGACGAAGGTGGAGCGGTTCACGGTGAATTTGCGGATCTTGGTGGGCAAGGGGATGGGGCCGTGGACGACGGCGCCGGTGCGCATGGCAGTATCGATGATCTTCAGCGCGGCATCGTCGATGACCGTATGGTCGAATGCGGACAGGCGGATGCGGATACCTTTCATCTTCGCGGGAGCTGCGGGGGCTGCAGCTTCTTTCTTTGAAGGAGCGGCAACGTGCGCGGTCTTCTGGGCAGGTGCGGCGGCAGGGGCTTCCTCAGTCGTCTTCTCCTGAAGAACGGGGGCAGCAGCCGGAACCTTTTTCGGCTCCGCCGGTGTGACCTTCTTCACAACTTTTTTTACAACAACGGCTTTCCCACCCTTGCCCGCGGCTCCTGCAGTTTTCTTGGTTGTCTTGGCGACTTTCTTCGCGGCCGGAGCTTTCGCTTTGGCAGCGGTTTTCTTCGGGGCAACCTTCTTGGCAGGGGACATGGGAGAGAGTGGGAAAGAGCAGGGATCGATGATTGGGAGGGGGGGAAGCCCCCTTGTTACTTCGTGACTTTCGTGACGACACCGGCGCCGACTGTGCGGCCGCCTTCGCGGATGGCGAAGCGCGTACCGACGTCGATGGCGACCGGAGCGCCGAGCTTGACGACGAATTTCACGTTGTCACCCGGCATGACCATTTCGACACCGGCAGGCAACTCGACTTCGCCCGTCACGTCCGTTGTGCGGACGTAGAACTGAGGCTTGTAGCCCTTGAAGAACGGTGTGTGGCGTCCTCCTTCCTCTTTGGTGAGGATGACGACCTCAGCCTCGAACTCGGTGTGCGGCTTGATGGAGCCAGGCTTCGCAAGCACCTGTCCGCGCTCGATGTCCGTGCGTTCGACGCCGCGGAGCAAGAGACCGACGTTGTCACCTGCGATGCCGGAATCCAAGAGCTTGTGGAACATTTCAACTCCCGTGACGACGGTCTTCTTGGTGTCGTGGATGCCGACGATCTCGACTTCCTCGTTCACTTTGATCTGACCCTGCTCGATACGACCGGTGGCGACGGTGCCGCGACCCTTGATGGAGAAGACGTCTTCAACGGACATCAGGAACGGCTTGTCCGTCTCGCGCTTCGGATCGGGGATGTAGGTGTCGAGGGTGCTGAGGAGCTCCTTCAGCTTGGCGACGTTCTCCGGATCACCTTCTCCCGCCTTGAGAGCGGAACCCTTGATGATCGGGGTCTTGTCGCCCGGGAAGCCGTACTTCGTGAGGAGTTCGCGGACTTCCATCTCGACCAAGTCGATCAGCTCTTTGTCTTTCACCATGTCCACCTTGTTCAGAAAGACGACGATGTACGGCACGTTCACCTGACGAGCGAGCAGGATGTGCTCGCGGGTCTGGGGCATGGGGCCGTCGGCAGCGGAGACGACGAGAATGGCGGCGTCCATCTGGGCGGCACCGGTGATCATGTTCTTGACGTAGTCGGCGTGACCCGGACAGTCGACGTGCGCGTAGTGGCGCTTGTCGGACTCGTATTCCACGTGCGCGGTGTTGATGGTGATGCCGCGCGCTTTCTCCTCGGGTGCGTTGTCGATCTGGTCGTACGCCTTCTTCTCGTCTGCGGGAGAGAAGTTCATGGAGAGAGCGGCCGTGAGGGTCGTCTTGCCATGGTCGACGTGACCGATGGTACCGACGTTCACGTGCGTCTTCTTGCGGTCAAATTTTTTCTGATCGGCCATAAAAAATAGGGGAAAAGGTGATGAGAGACGAGATCCCTCGGACGGGGATCGTATCGTCTTGAGCCGCGACAGTCTAGGGGAAGTGGAAGAGAGGGTCAACAGCATGATCGAGCCGTTTGCCGCATCGGGAGTATTCGCTCACTATTGGCTTCCAGCTAATAAATTTTGGCTTGAAAATGACAGCCGAGTGGTTTGGTAGTTTCTCAGAGTCTCCACTCAACTCTCCTTTTCTGTTTGTTCCTGCAGGTTTCGCCACGTAGAATCATTCCATGTTGATCAGAGAACCGCCCCGTCGCGACGGCCGATTCAGTTCGGCAGCGGTTGTCTTCCTGCTGCTCATTTCGTACGGATCAATCGCGTATGGTTTGCTCATCAGTAATGGGATGTACCATCCGGGGGCGCTCTTCTGGGTCGGAACGGGATGGGTTGCGCTATGTTTCGCGGCCGCCCTGTTTCGTCGGTCCTCGGGACACGCGCATGTCTCCGTTTTTCACTTTCGCGTTGTGTGTGCCGTTGGCGTTTTGTTTCTCCTCTTCCTCGGGCAACTCGCTGTTCCGGGCATCTATATCGGACAACCTGAGTACGTCGTGCGTTTCAGGTCACTCTCGTTTCTGATCGGATGTTTCGTGCTGATCATGCTCATGCTGTCCTGCGTACGATCTTGTCTCTGGCTTCGCAGAGGCTTCTTCCTGACCTGTGTTCTGTTCTTTGCATCTCTGTACTTCGGCATGCTGCGTGCATCCCCCGCGCCCGTCATCGACGTCTTCTCCATGTTGCGGGATTCCAGTGCATTCCTGCTGTCGGGACAGAATCCCTATACGACGCCGTTCACGGATCCGTACGGCGGACCTCCCGGGTTACCTTGGACCAAGGCAGAAGTACTTGTGTACCCACCGGTCACGCTTCTCCCCGCTGTCGCCGGTGCGGCGCTGGCAGGCGACATCCGGTTCTTCAGTGTCGTATCGGTGCTGTTCGTCGGATTGATGCTCTGGTGGATTGCACGGAGGAAGGACGAAGTGACGGGCCAACTGCTCTGCTTGTTATGGTTGGCACATCCTCGTGGGTTGTTTGTCATCGAGCAGTCATGGGTCGACCCTGCGGCACTCGCGTTTCTTGGCATCGCACTTCTCCTCCGTCCCGGGTTTCTCCACTTGGCTGCCGCGGCGTTCGGATTGTTCGTGAGTTTCAAGCAGTACCTCATTCTCTCCATGCTGCCTGCGCTTCGGATCACACGCTCACGGCGTTCCTTCGTCTGGTTTGTTCTGCCGGCGGCTCTCATCGCATTGCCGTTTATCATCTGGGATCCTCCCGCGTTTTTCAGGAATGCGATCTTGTTCCAGCTCAAGGCGGCGTTCCGGTCGGATAGTCTCACTCTGGGTGCGTACCTCTTCAATGTACATGGCATCGAGCTTGGAAAATGGTGGACGCTCTTTGTCGGATTAACCGTTTCCGGGCTTACATTTCTCTTACCTTCGACACATCAGCGCACGACGCTTGTCTTCAGTATGTCTCTGATCTTCCTTTCCTTTTTCTTCCTCGGTACGCAGGGCTTCTGCAATTACTACTACTTCGTCTGCGGTCTCATTCTCATGACGCTGGCACTGATGATCGGGGAGGAAGGAATGAAGAGGGACGGGTTAAATGGCTAAATGGTTAAATTGTCAGCTGGCAGCATCATGTGTTTCGCTTGCGAACCATTTAACCATTGAACAATGTAGCCATTTCGCTCGTTACTTCGCCGTCTCCTCCACTCTCCGCTCGCGGATTACGTTCACCTTGATGACACCCGGATACGTGAGTTCGGATTCGATCTTCTTGGCGATGTCCTTGGCGAGGCGGACCTGCGTCAGGTCGTCGATCTTGCCTGCATCCACGAAGACGCGGATCTCCCTGCCCGCCGAGATGGCGTAGGCCTTGGCAACCCCGTCGAAGCTGCGCGCGGTGTTCTCCAGTTCCGTGAGACGCTTGATGTACGCTTCGAGAGATTCACGCCTCGCACCCGGACGGGCTCCGGAGATGGCGTCGGCGGCGGCGACGATGAACGCTTCCGCAGTCTGGATGGGGGTGTCTTCATGGTGAGCCGCCACGCAGTGCGTCACTTCAGGGCGGACCTTGAACCGCTTGCAGATCTCCACACCGATCTGGACGTGGGTTCCGGCAACTTCGTGATCCAGCGCCTTGCCGAGGTCATGAAGCAGACAACCTTCCACGACAATCGACGGATCTGCGCCGATTTCCTCGGCCATCATCCTGCCCATGTGCGCCATTTCCACCGAGTGTTTCAGAATGTTCTGTCCGTAGCTGGTACGGAAGCGGAGTCTGCCGATGATCTTCAGCAGATCGTTCGAGTAGCCGGTGATATTCAGTTCCTCGGCTGCGCGCTTGCCGAACTCCAGCATCATCTTGCCCACTTCCTCCTTCACTTTGTTCACGACTTCCTCGATGCGCGCGGGCTGAATGCGACCGTCTTCGACCAGTTTCTCCAGCGCCAGCTTGGCGACGTACCGGCGGACGAGATCGTAGCCGGAAATGACGACGGCACCCGGCGTGTCATCGATGATGACGTCGATGCCCGTCGCTGATTCGAAGGCGACGATGTTGCGTCCCTCCTTTCCGATGATCTTGCCTTTGACGTCGTCTGACGGAAGCTGCACGACGGTCGTCGTCGATTCCGTTGCGACCTCCGAGGCGTAGCGGTGAATGGCTTCGGCGAGGAGGTTCTTGCTGTAGGCTTCCCCTTCGTCTTCCGAGCGTTTCTTCTGCTCTTTGAGCTGCGCGGCGAAGTAGGGGGCGAATTCTTCCTGCAGCTCGGCCGTCAGTTGTTTCTTGGCTTCCTCCGTCGGCAGACCGGCGACTTTCTCCAGCGCCTCACGGTGCTTCCGCGTCGATTCCTTGAGTTCCGCCTGCATCGCCTTGATGTCTTCCTCGGCCTTCTCCAGACGCTTCCGCTGGCTTTCGATTTCCGCGACTTTCTTGTCGAGCCCCTTCTCCTTCTCGTCGATGCGCGCTTCGTCCTTCTCCAGCTTCCGCATCATCTCCTGCGCCTCCAGTTTCGCTTGCGAAATGGTTTCTCTCGCTTGTGCTTTGGCTTCCGCTTCCTGCGTTTTGATCTGACTGCGGGACTCCACGAGCTGCACGTTCAGTGCATGCAGCTCACGTTCTTTGCCGTTGATTTCGGCCTGCAGAGACGTGCTGATCTTCTTGCCTTTGCTGAACCAGAACCATCCGACAAGAAGACCGAGAAGGACGCCGCCGATGAGGGCGAGAAATGCGATGACGGGGCTGAGTTCCATGTGAAAAGGGGGCAACGGATAGGTTGCCACTCAAGGGACGATTCGCGATCCTTTCGATCAGGGGAATACAGGTAGCAGACCCCGCCAAAGCGAAGGGTTCTTCTTGGTGACGTGCGCGTTGCTACCGGGCTTGTTGATCACAGGGGAAGTCGCTTACGAATCGGAAACTGAGTGACTGTGAGAACAGTGTATCCCTGCAATGGTCATTGGTCAAAAAAGTCATTGGTCAGCAAGTCGGCAAGTCACCGGTCAGTTCGATCAGAACGGTTTACCTGCGACATTTCATCTTTTGACCTGCGACCCCCTCCTGTCCTCTCTTCACAAAGAACAACTTTCAGCCCTTCCAAAAGCCCGGAAGGCGATTCGGCGTTCGGAATCCAGGTTGATTGATCTGTTGCAACGAATTGATGCCTGATTCGATATTCCGGTATGCGTTCATTCTTCCTTTTTCTCTGCTTCGGACTGTGTTTCCTTCGTCCTCCGCCGCTGTTCGCGCAGGTTGTGATCAGTGAAGTGATGTGGGCGGGTAGTGATCTTTCATCGTCGGATGAATGGATGGAGATTGTGAACGCATCCGATGCCCCCGTTGATATTTCCGGTTGGTCTCTGACCTATGCTAAAAGCACCGGAGCAGAGACGACGATGGCGACGTTCGCATCCGGAACATTGATGCTCCCCGATCAGCACTTCCTGATCGGCAGCAAGCATGAGCCGGATTCACGGCTTGCACGTGAGCCGGATCTGTTTGCATCGTCGCTTGTCCTGCCCAATACCAAGCTTCTGATCACGCTCAAGGACGCATTGGGAGCCGTCATGGATCAGGCGGACGACGGTACGGGTAGTCCGTTCGCTGGAGCCAATCCTTCCGGAACAGGAGCGAAGGCAAGCATGGAGAGGATTGATCTCTTGGCATCCGGCAGCCTCGAATCCAATTGGCGGACGGGAACGGATACCACAGGGTTTGATGCGGATGTCTCAATTTTCGGCACGCCGGGTTTTGCGAATGGTGCGGATTCTCCCACCTGCGGGTCAGCAGGCCCCATTTGTGACACTTCTTCGTCGGACTCTTCGGACTCCTCGGTTTCTTCGGTTTCCTCCTCGTGCTTCGACTCTCTTTCCATTCAAATCTCCGTTCAATCGGGCGAGCTCAAAGGCATCGATAAGACCACCGTGAACTTCGAAGCGATCGCTCTGTCCGGATCGCTCACGGGACTGACCTGCCGGTGGTCATGTACCGACGGATTCTCCAGTGACAGCTGCAATCCGTCGCCGCATGCATTTATGAATACAGGTATCACGGTTGTGAATCTGACAGTGGTAAACCACTGTGGTAATACGCTGTTACAGTCCTTGAATGTTGAGGTAATCCCGACAAGTTCGTCATCGCCTGCAAGTTCCCCGAATGCAGCGGTTGCGTACGACGGATCCAGGATCATCATTGCCGGGGTGATGCCCAATCCAACGGGTGCCGATTCCGGCAGGGAATGGATGGAGCTTTTGAACGGTGAAGATCGTACGGTTTCGCTCGCCGGATACGAGCTGGTTCTCGGTGAGACGAAGCAACAGCGGTACCGTCTGACCGGATCGCTCCAAGAACGTGGTGTTCTGCGCATCTGGAACAGCGAAATCAAGTTCAAGCTCAAGAATACCGCTGAGACATTGCGCTTGATCGCGCCGAACGGCGACGTCCTCTCCACGGTCACATGGGAGTCGCCGGAGGAGGAACGGGTTTACTTCCCGACGGAGATCCGTGGAGTGACGGTCCGCGGGACGGTGGTACGCGTCATCGACGGGGACACCCTCGATTTGTCGGTCGATCCTGATGCGGAGA
Source organism: Candidatus Peribacteraceae bacterium (assembly GCA_028711345.1). Classification (GTDB taxonomy): domain Bacteria; phylum Patescibacteriota; class Gracilibacteria; order Peribacterales; family Peribacteraceae; genus CAINWJ01. The sequence continues at coordinate 1,950 of JAQTSK010000038.1, read as the reverse complement.
GAGTTCTCGGCAGAGATACCGTCCGTGTCCGGCTGCTTGGAGTCGATGCGCCCGAATTGATGAGTGACAAGGATATGGCTGATCTCTATTCTTCTGAAGCTGCGGAATTTCTTCGAGCCCTGACGGAAGGGAAAAGAGTTGAACTGGAATTTGATACAGAGCTCTGGGACGGATTCGGTCGATTGCTTGCATATGTGTACTCGGACGGAGGCGTTCTGATTGAAGATCAGCTGCTTGTGAACGGCATGGTACGGGTGATGGAGTCATTTCCGTATCGGAAGAAAGAACTCTTTCTGGATCTGCAGGAGCGTGCAAGGAATTCACGGATCGGAGTGTGGTCGCTTGAGAAGGCTTCAGCCCTGACAGTTGAGAAAAGAAACTCCTCCGGCGTACTCGTCGCAGCATTGTCCGGTTCTTCCATTCGTGGAATCGCGGAACATGAAGAAATCTGGAACCATGTCTCTCTCTCGGAGATTTTTCCTTCACCCGATCCGAAAGCGGAGAGCGACCGCTTATCGTTTGAGTGGATCGAACTCAGTCGGACGGGTCTCCAGCCCCTCTCGCTCTCCGGCTGGACCCTGACGGTCGGTAAGAAGTCCAGAGTGTTGGATCCTCGCATCAGTTTCGGCTCGGGAAGATTTCTCTTGATTGCCGCAGGTGAGTGGAAGCTGCAGCTTCCGAATGCCGGCGGCACGGTTGTTCTCCGTTCGCCGGATGGATTGATCGTGGCGGATGTCACGTACCCTTCACTCAAGAGCAGTCAGTCGTATGCGTGGGATGGAGGGAGTGAGGCATTCTGCCTTTCCATCCCGACTCCGCTTTCGGAAAACCACTGCGCAGGATCGGCATCTCCTCCCAAGCGCACAAGCACTGCCGGAAAGAAAACGATTGCCTATGCGGCGGCGTACCGTGAGCAACTGCGTGACGGTGGAGGGGCGACGATCGATGTCTCCGGCGGAGCATCCGGAGACGATGTATCTGCCTCCTGGCTTCTGTTCATGACGCTGCCGGGTGCGGCGCTCGGGGTGCTGGGGACGGTGTTCGGGATGAAGATGGGGTGGTTGCGGGGGGAGAAGTAATTCGGATTGTCATTTATTCATTTCCATCATCGCCGCAGCCGGGACGCCCAGCCTTCGCTCCTGTGGGAGCTATGGCCGGCAGGCGCGTCCCGGTAAAAGAAATTCGCTCATCATGCCGCAGATTCACAGACAGCAATTCGGCCTTTTCCATGTCACAAGCAAGACGGAAAACAATGTTCCGTGGTGTACGCGTGACGGCATCCCCGATGTTCTCATAAATAATTTGTTTGAGACCAAGGCGATATACAAGGCAGGCGTTCACGCTTTTTGCATCCTCCCGAATCATTTGCACCTGATTATCACGACAGGCCCGAGAGGATTGAGCCGCTTCATGCAGTCATTCAAGTCGAACAGTGCAAAGGATATCAAGGTGTTGCTCCCTGTATGGGCATCGCGCTTTCGTTGGCAGGCAGGATTCTACGATGAATGGATTGGCGATGAGCGCCGACAGTCTGCCGCGATTGCATACGTTCAAGGCAACGGGGTGAAGCATGGTTTGGCCAAAGAAATCGCGGATTGGCCGTGGAGCTCACTGCACTACCTCGATCAGATGGATCCTCTGGAACTGTGGTGATCCGCGGGATGCGGCTTCCCGACTGCGGGGAGTAAAGATTGCAACTTTCCGGCTGCAGGGGCAGATGGACATGGACTTCGGCAGGGGGTGTACGGGGAGTAGAAAAGCAGCCCGTTTTCAGCTTCGGGAAGAGGCACAGACTTCGCAGCCCCGGCTGCCTGCACAGAGTCGTAACTGCTCACTGACTCTGCAGTTTTCCACTTCAACTTGACTGTTTTGACCGGAGAAACATTTGCTCTTCTATGGCATCACCCTGCGATTCTCCTCATATTTTCTGCTTTGGAAGACGTACGAAGA
>JAQTSK010000083.1 GCA_028711345.1 Candidatus Peribacteraceae bacterium | reverse complement strand
CTGGTGCCTACGGCGGAAGGGAAACACCCGTTCCCATTCCGAACACGGCAGTTAAGCCTTCCCGCGTCGATGGTAGTGAGATGTACGTCTCGCAAGAGTAGATCGGTGCCAGGACTGAGTGCTGATTCAGTGTACCCAAATGCAGACGCATCGTGGTATGAGTAGATCGGCTGTGTCACGTGGCGCCCGCAGGCGCTTTACGTGGCTGTGTCACGTGGCGAGCGAAGCGAGCTTTACGTGATGCCAGGACTGAGTGATGATTTGCTGTGCCCATATTCGGAGAATGCGGGGGAATTCATCATTGACAAAAAATTTGAAGAATGTACTTTGTACTTATATTCTTTTTTTCTTTTTTTTATGATTAAAAATGCTGACCTAGTCAAATGTGGGAATGCAGGGGATGGTCAGTCACCTCCGTCTGCTTGGACAAGTGAGGGGCTTGCATTGGTTCAGGATGTCTTGGATGAGGAAAGAGATGATCCAACCGAAGTCGCACATCATTTGGCAGTAGAAAATTTGGAACTTGCAACCCGCGATAATCTTGATGATTGTTGTGAAGCAGGTGATCAGTGGCGTCCTGTGCAACCCAGATAAGTGATGTCTTAGCAGGGGAGGGTATAATCGTTTTTTGCACTGCTATACTAGCCTTGTGCAAGAACGCATCCAGAAAATCCTCTCGGCTCGCGGCGTCTGTTCACGCAGGAAGGCTGAGGAGTACATCCTTGCCGGTTTGGTGAAGGTGAACGGCGCAGTTGCGATACTCGGCACGAAGGCTGATCCGGAGACGGATACCATCGAAGTGGATGGCAAAGCACTGCAGGATCGCTTGGAAATGCTTTATTACGTGATGAATAAGCCGGTGGGTGTGGAAACGACAAACGTTGAAGGAAACCGAGGAATCCGAAGAGTCCGACGAACGGATCGATTTTCCTCGGACTCCTCGGCATCTTCGGACTCCTCGGATTCTTCCGTGAGGGATCTTCTCCCCCCCGATCTTCGCGGCAAAATCTTCCCCGTCGGTCGGTTGGATAAGGATTCGTCGGGATTGTTGCTCTTCACGAACGACGGTGTGCTGGCGTTCCGTCTGACGCACCCGAAGTTCGATCACGAGAAGGAGTACGAGGTCATTCTCGATCGTCCGATCGATAATTTGGCGTGCCGAAAGATCGAAGAAGGGCTGTTTTTGGGGGGCAACAGGACCAAGCCGATCAAAGTGACGAAAATGGCTCCGGATAGGGTTCGGCTGGTTCTGACGGAGGGGAAGAACAGGCAGATCAGAAGAATGTGGCAACAGATCGGCTATACAGTCAAGCAGCTGCGGAGGGTGCGTATCATGACACTGACGGATGAGGCACTCAGGTCAGGAACTTGCCGAGCCCTGACGGAAGCGGAAAAAGATGGCTTATTGCGGTCGGTTGGGATATAATACGAAAGAATAATTGATAATGAATAATTGATCATTACAGTTTGCGAAGCAGGTATTTTCATTATCCATTTTCAATTATCCATTATCCATTCAACACTTGGACATCAAGCTCACCTCCCACGGCGCAGCCAGAGAAGTCACAGGAACCTGCCATGAGCTGAATATCGGCGGACAGAGGATCCTCTTGGACTGCGGTCTTTTCCAAGGGCGACGCGAGGAATCGCGTGACAAGAACGCGACGTTCTCGTTCAAGCCGAAAGAGGATATCGATGCGGTCATTCTCTCCCACGCGCACGCCGATCACGTCGGCCGGATGCCGCTCCTCTGCAAGCGCGGGTACGAAGGCGCCATCTTCTCCACCTACGCCACGCAGGACCTCGCCGAAGTGATGCTCCTCGACAGCGCGTACATTCAGGAGAAAGACGAGGAATTCCACGTACGGCATTTGAAGAGTTCCATGCTTCCTTCTGCCGGCCCCCTCTACACTCAGCAGGATGCGACGGATGTCATGCGACTGTTTGTCGGGAAGAATTACCACGAGCCGTTTCAGGTCATTCCGGGTGTCCGGTGTGAGTTTCTGGAGGCAGGCCACATTCTCGGCTCTGCCATGTTGCTCCTGACCATTGATGTCGGAGGGAAAACCGTCCGCATCGGCTTCACCGGCGACGTCGGTCGTTCCACGCTGCCCATCATCCGCGATCCGGAAGCCATGCCGCAGGTGGATTATCTGATTTGCGAGAGCACGTACGGCGACCGTGCCCATGACGACATCTCGACGGCCCGCGGAAAGCTCAAGGACATCATCGTGAAAACGGCTGCACGCGGGGGCAAAGTCCTCATTCCCGCGTTCTCACTCGAGCGGACGCAGGAGATCATCTACGACTTGCACATCCTGTGGGATGCCAAGGAGATTCCGGCGATCCCCATCATCATCGATTCCCCTCTCGCCACGAAAGTGACGGACATTTTCCAGAGGCATCCGGAGTGCTACGACGAGGATATGTACGAGCGCTTTCTCAAGAATGCCAAGACACCGTTCAAGTTCTCGCTCGTGAACTACACGGAGAGCGTGGACGAGAGCAAAGAACTCAACGGGAGGCCCGGCCCGATGATCATCATGGCCGGATCGGGCATGTGCGAAGCCGGACGTATCCGTCACCATCTCAGAAACGAGCTAAGCGATCCGCGGAACTCCTTCGTCGCAGTCGGCTTCATGGCGGAGAACACGCTGGGTCGCAGGATTCTGGATCCCGATATTCAGAATGTGAAGATCTTCGATGAGACGATCAGCAAGAAGGCGGAAATTCTTTACATCAACGCGTACTCCGGTCATGCGGACAAGAACGATCTGGACGCGTTGATTCAGTCCCAGAAAAGCCTGAAGGGATTGTTCTTGGTTCACGGGGAAGAGCATGCCATGTTCGCGCTTGCGGAGCGGACGGAGAGCGCCATGCCCGTGCAGATCACCCTGCCGGAGCGGGGGAAGGAGTATGGAATAATGTAGAATGTAGAATTGAGAATGGAGAATGGGAGATCGCAGAAATCATCGCGTCAGGATGCGTTTCATCGTGATACAATTCCAGTATGTCTCCTGCATCCATCATCCGATCGGCCGTGACTCGCGCATCCCTCGGCGAACTGGCGAAGGAGTGTTTCGGCGACATGGTGAAGGCGGTGGTGGATATAGAGCGGGGCATCATGGCCATCGGCGGGGAGTTGCACGCGGATGAGGAACACATGCTTCTGGAAGACGGATCGTCACAGGAACATCTGTGGGGGATCAACATCTATCCCGAACGGAAAGGTGATGGATGGATTGAGTATGATTCCATGATTAATATGCGTCCGCGGCAGGGAAACCGCTCACGGTCGGTGGAAGATCCTCTCCTCCGCAAGAAGATCCTCGCCGTTGTCCTTTCTCTGGTTTCAAAATGAATTCCCGAGCGCCGATTCACCGTTCGCTTGCGGAAGGCCGGTGGCAAACATTTTCCCTCGCTTTTCAGCTTGCGAATGTCGGTTCCGAGGTGGGACGGGCACTCAAGGCGAAGCAAGAGGGGAGAACGGACAGGATGACGGCGCCGCTTGATCGTGCGTTGGAATTACTCGATTTGACGATTGCCGACCCCAAACATCGCCATCGACTGAAGGAACTGTGCAGGTTGCGTGAAGTGCTGTGCGATTTTTTTCTCGGAGACAATGACTATGGGTCGAATCCAGACGTGATTGATCGGTATTTTCTGGAGTTCGCTGTTGCGGCGAGGAATGAACGTACATAAAACAGATGTCGGCATTCGCGTATTTCATCAACGAGAAACATTCACTGTCTTTCCAGAGCGATCAAGCTATCAAACATCCAGTTTGTCGATAGCTGCTTCCGTTTGCGCAATGATCTCATTTTCGGCAGCAGGATCGAGGAAATCCTTGGCTTCCGGCTGTGCAAATGCCTGCAGTTTTTCAGTTGATTGAGTCATGAGCCAATCATACTCATTGATTGATGAATGGCAAGAATTTCGCTGACTTTTTCTGTTTCCTTTTCCCCAAGTTTTTCCATCTCTGGTTTGTCATTGGCATCGGTTTTCTCAGAAGATATCAGTGTCAAACGTGCCTCAATGCTGAATCGTCGGAAGGGTGATAGGAAGGATCCGGATCAAAGAAACGCGATAATATCCCGCAATTTCTTGCAAGTTGACAAAATAATGACAATACTATCAATTATG
>JAQTSK010000037.1 GCA_028711345.1 Candidatus Peribacteraceae bacterium | reverse complement strand
CGTTGTTCGTCTTGTGTGCCCCGCCGTGCAGTAAATCTTCCCGCTTGAGGAGCACGGTGCATCCGGCTTCCCCGCTCAAGTTCCGCGCATGGGTGATCGGCGTCGGTCGTCCGGCGAAATCACGGAGCAATCTGCTTAGTTCTTTCTGGAATTCCGGATCGTTTTTGGAACTTGCGTACGCTGCTTCAACTTCTTCCAATGCAGGAACGAGCAGCTCGGATGTGTACATGCCGCCGAAGGGGCCGAAGGAGGAAGGTAGGAGAGTCATAGAAGGTCGGTAGGTGCGGGTCTACTGACCCGCGGGGAAAGGCAAGAAGGAAAAAGGGCAAAAAGTCATTTCTTCGTTAGGGATCGGACAGCGTGGACGAACGCCTGCATCTTCCCATGATCCTTGATCCCCGGTGCCGATTCGATGCCGCTTGCGACGTCCACAGCGAAAGGATGGACTCGTTGGATTGCCGGGGCAACATTTGTCGCCGTCATCCCTCCGGCGAGGAAAAGCTGCGATCGGATCCCTTCGGGCAATCGGCTGATTGTATCAAGATCCGCCATCGATCCGTTCCTCATTCCATCGAGAAGAATCTGATCGCCTGATGCGATGATCGTTTCCAGTACATCATGATCCGGCACCGATCTCCACGCATGAATGATCTTGAGCCCGTCGGCTTTGATCCGAAGGATCTCCGTGAGAGTGGCATCGTAGATTTGGATCGCTTCGAGGATGCCGCTGCCGATGATCGCCCCGAGATCCGCCCCCTGCCCGCCGATTACAATGCCGACTGCCTTCGATTGTTTCAGCCCTGCCGCAAGCGCTTTTGCGCGATCAATGGAAATGCATCGCGGCGAAGATGGAACGAAGTTGAAGCCGATGTACTCGACGCCGAGTTCCTCGCACAGAGCGAGATCCTCCGATCGGGTAATGCCGCAGAGTTTGATGGCAGTCGTACAGATTTTTTTTGCCGCAGCCGGGACCCCGGGTCCCGGTTTACGGACTGCGGCAATGGCATCGAAGAGCGATTGCCCTGTTCCCTCGAGTAAACCCGAACCGATCAAGAATCCATCGACCGATCCTGCGAGCGAATCAATATCCTTCCCCGATCGCATGCCGCTCTCCGCGATGATCAGATGGTTCGGAAACCTCTCGCGGACAAGGGGCGCGATTCTCCGGATAGTTCCAAGGTCGATTCGCATCGTCTGCAAATCGCGGCTGTTGATGCCGATCGCCATGTGTTCATGGTCGATAGCGGGGACGGAGGAAAGTTCTTCCGCCGTGTGGATCTCGAAAAGAATGTCCATTCCAAGATTCAAGGCGGCAGAGGCAAGCTCTTGGTTCTTTTGTGCATCATTGAGCGCGGCAATCAGGAGAATGGCATCCGCTCCAGCCCTTCTCGCAGCCATAATCTGCCTCTCATCGATGATGAATTCTTTAGCGAGGATCGGCAGATCGGTCATGGTTCTCACCGAAGCCAGAAGATCATAGCCGCCGCCGAAATAGGTATGATCACACAAAACAGAAATTGCCTGCGCATGCTTGTTGTATCGCCCGATGATTGATGGAACTTTGCTGAGTGAGAGGAGGTCTCCTTTGGAAGGTGATTTGGGTTTCACTTCGGCGATGAGCGAAGGATATGCTGATCGAAGGGATTGGATGAAAAGATGCTTGGATTTGTCCAGTGTGCCCGTGGATGGCAGGGATTGGACTTCCTCTTCCTTGAGCCGACGGATGGTGGAGAGGAAGGACATTATTTTGAGGAAACCGAAGACACCGACGAAAGATCATTACTCGCCTCGACGTACCGATGAATCAAATCGCCAACTTTGCCCGATCGAAGCAGATCAGACGCGATGACCGCGCCTGCTTGTACGGTCAGCGCAACTTTCGCAAGTACCAAGGCGTGTGCCGCATTGACGATCACCAGATTTCTGTGGGCTTCGGTTCCGGTTCCCGCCGCCAGATCGCGGAAGATCCGGAGATTGTCCTCGGTTGTCCCACCCGTGATTTCCCGCTCGTCTGCAAAAGGAAGACGGATGTCCGCAGGGGAAAATCTTCTCTCATCACCATCCGATCCGAAGATTGTTGTCGATCCGCCGAGCGTCACTTCATCCAGTCCGTCATCACCGGTAACGATCCACGATTCCTCGGTTCCGAGAATCTGCAGCGCAGCAGCGAGAATTTTCGCATTGGCTTTGAATGGTGTGCCGAGGAGTTGTCGCTTCACTCCTGCCGGATTGGAAAGCGGACCCAAGAGATTGAAAATCGTCGGTTTGCCGAATGTTTTTCTTGCGGAAGCGACATGACGCATAGCCGGATGATGCAGTCGCGCGAAGAGGAAGGCGATGCCGAGTTCCCCGAAGATCGCTTTCTCCTGATCCGGTGTCAGTTCGATCTTTGCTCCAAGCGCTTCCAACAAATCGAAGCTTCCGCACCGTCCGCCGGCTGCCCGATTGCCGTGCTTGGCGACTTTTCCCCCTGCCGCCGCAACAATGAATGCCACGAGAGTTGAGGTATTGATTCTCCGCTTCCCGCTGCCGCCGGTACCGCAGGTATCCATCGCATCCGCTCCCAGATCGACTTGGAGCATGGCTTTACGCATCGCTTGTGCGGCATCTGCAAGGGCTCCGGCGGTCAGAGGCACGGTTGACCATTTCCCGAAGAGATCAATCATTTCCGGTTCACCGAGTGACCCCGCAAGCATCGCTTCGATAGTTGAACCAATGCTTGATCGAGAGGTCGTCATCGCAGTGAGAGAAAATTCTTCAGAATCGTCATCCCGTCCGGCGTGCCGATGGATTCGGGATGGAACTGCACGCCGAAGATCCGGTGGTCCGTATACTCCATAGCCATCAGCGTTCCGTCATCATCGGCTTTCGCGGTCGGCCTGAGGCATGCGGGGAGATTTGTAACGCACAACGAGTGATAGCGCATGGCACTGAAACCGCTCGGAATTTTTTTGAAGAGCGCACCGGGATCGGCAGCGAGGGAAATCTTCGAAGCTTTCCCATGGTACGGATCCTTGCACCGGACGACCTTCGCGCCGAAGTGCTTGCCCATAATCTGGTGACCGAGGCACACACCCAGCAGCGGAATATCCCGCTCCATCGCATATTCAATCAAGTCTTCGCTGATGCCGATGTCCCGCGGCACATCCGGGTTGCCCGGGCCGGGACTGATGATCAGGTGCGTGAATTTTTTCGCCGCAATCGCCGGTATGTCGATCTGATCATTGCGTATGACCTCCGGTTTTCCATCGAGCATCCCCGCCTCCTGATAGAGGTTAAAGGTGAACGAATCGTAGTTGTCGAGGATGAGGGTGCGCACGGAGAGGAATTAGGAATGAGGAATTAGGCGATTGGTTCCTCGGTTTCTTCGGACTCCTCGGACTCTTCGGTTTCCTCCTTCGATCGCCGCCAGACAACTCCTGGCCTTGTGCAGGCATTCATTATCTTCCAGTTCCGGCACGCTGTCCTTCACGATGCCGGCGCCGACGCGCAGGGAGACCTTGTTCTTCTCGAACACCATCGTTCTGATGGCAATGGCCATGTCGATATTGCCGGAAAGATCGATGTAGCCGAACGCGCCGCCGTAGACGCCGCGCGGTGAATCTTCCAGCTGACGGATGATCTCCATTGCCCTGAGCTTCGGGGCTCCCGTGAGCGTTCCTGCGGGAAAGACGGATTTCAGCGCATCGAGACTCGTCCTATTCTTTGCCAATGTTCCCGTAATGTCGGAGACGATGTGGAACACGTGCGCATACCGCTCGATGTGGAATGGGTCCGTCACCTGTACGGATCCGATTTCGGCAATCCGTCCGATGTCACTGCGGCCGAGATCCACAAGCATCTGGTGTTCGCATCGCTCTTTCGTGTCAGCAAGAAGTTCCTGCTCCATCGCTGTGTCTTCCTTCACGTTTCCCGTTCTCTTCCGCGTTCCTGCGATGGGTCGGTAGAGCAGCGTGCGGTCTTCCACTCGAAGCAGCGTCTCCGGCGATGCCCCGACGATGCCGAGGTCGGGCGAGCGGAAGTAATACATGTAGGGGGATGGATTGATGCTGCGCAAATTGGCGTACGTCGTGAGCGGATCCGTCGTCATCGGCAATGAAAGTTCCTGACTCAGGACGATCTGGAACGCTTCTCCGGCGAGTATTTGCTCCTGCGCTGCACGGACTTTTTTGCAGAATGCCACACGTGAGGTCTGCCGGTACGGTTCGATGTCCTCAAGCGACGGCAGAGGGGCCGGCTTCAGCGGTTTGCGTGTCGAATCGTCGAAGAACGGCGACTCAAGAATCACCTGCGTCATTGCGTCGATGTCGGATTCCGCGTCCTCATGAGTGATGATTGTCACTTCCCGCTTCCGGTGATCCATGCGGATGACCGTTTCCGGCAGGAAGAAGAGTCCGTCGGGAATATCGCCTCGCGGCAGTTCAATCGCATCAAACGTCGCGGCGGCCTCGTAACTTAAAAAACCGACGTAGCCCATCTGCAATCGTCCGCCGCCTTTGCCTTGATTGATGATGCCGTCGAATGGCGTCAGGGGATTGGAGACGGGGGCAGGTTTCTTTCCCGTGCGATGCATGCTGCCGCCGCGCACCTCGATGACATCCTTCGCGCCGAGCGCAAGAAAGGAATAGTCGTTCGTGGCATGAGCTCGATCCGCGGATTCCAGCAGCGCAACATAGTCATGGCGTTGCCCCAATTCCCTAAGAAGGAACAGCGGATCACAGTGCTCGGGCCGGAGGGTGACGGAGGTGAATTTCGACATGGAAATAGTAATGATGTACCGTTACAGCGGTACATTGTGAAGACCGGACGGGTGGGAGTCAAGGGAGATTGGGGAGGGGACTGTTGGCTTGAAGCTATTAGCCAATCTCCAATCGCCTCCCGCCTACTCCCCGAAACACGCTGGTATCAGCGCTTCCGGACGCGCCTCGTACTCGGCACGTTTGTACGTTTCCGAGCAGTACTGATCGAACTCGCCCCACGAACTCTTGATCGTCGGATCACAGAAGCACTTCTTCATGGAATCCTCCTCACGGTAGCGGCCGGAGAGGTACGGGTGACAGTAGGGGTTGAGCGAGCGATTGATGACGGTTTCCAGCGTCTTCTGGCACGGACCGTCCACGCAGGAACGTGCGGCGAAGAACGCGAAATCCGGGATGTAGGTTTCCGGGAAATCATGCTCGACGACGTCCGTGAGGGACAAAACCGCAGCCTTGAGCGGGAGGGAGAGATCTTCCATACGTTCCAACGCGTCGCGGCTGCCGGCTTCCAGCGCGCCGATCATCAGCTGACTGTTGCCGGCGATGCGCTGCAAGATGCCCGGCGCGTCGACTTCACCCAGGAGATGCATGGGGATCATGTCGCCGGTCTCCTCGGCGAACAGGTACTCCGGCAGCGGGCGACGGACGCCCGTGTCCACTTCCTTGACCATGAACCGACGCAGGAGGATCAGCGGATTGGATGCACTCAGGAAGGAGTCGAACGACGGGAGGAAGAGGACGCCTGTCGGCAGAGCTCTCTCCGGAGGTGGAGACAAACCGTTATGCGGATCCTGCTGCTTCGGATCGAAGTAGCCGGGGAAGGCGGCAAGGAGCGACTCGATGTCTTTCGCGAACGACGGGTCGGCATTGTCCGGAACCGTCGGCTTCAGGCAGCCGCTCACGGACCGGTGCGGCGGCGGGGAGGGGAGGGAGAGGGAACCGCCGGGGGTAGCCGAACCTCCGGATAGCGCACTCGCCAGATCCTGCAGGTTCATGAGAGCGTTTCGGATATCGTTGAACATCGGACCGGCGATGGCATCCGTTTGTTGCATGAATTGCATCATCGGAGCGGTTTCGCCGATGAGCGACGATGGAAGAGCCAGCATGACGCTCCTGTCGCAACCGTAGCTCTTGAAGCCGGCAACCGGATCGTCGGCGGGAGCACCCGGCGGAGGCTTCAGGTAGCCGATGGAATGCGGACCGTAGTCGGTGGAGAACGGACAGAGGGAGGCGGCGGGATCGGGATCTTGCGTATCAAAATGGTACCGCTGCCTCAGGAGATCGTCTTCGTACGTCGGGTCCAAGGCACCCTTGAGAAAAGACAGGTACGCTCTCGTCAGGAACCTCATCGTTTCCTCCAGCATGACATTCTGCGAACTGTCACACACTTCGGTTGCCGCAGTCATTTTCCCCATGACTTCCTCCAGCTTGCTTTGCAGGAACATCCTGTCGGACTGGAAACAGACGGTGCGTTCGCGGAGGAGGTCGGCTTCGTCCGCCAGATGAATCGTTGACTGGATCCAACTGCGGACCAGCGAGACGTTTTGCCCGGCGATATTTTCCAGTTGTTCAAATTTGCATGGAGAGGGAGAGGGAGAGGGCGAAGGAGGTGAAGAGGAGGAAGAGGATGATGCGAGCGCAGCGGCATTGCTGATGCCGACGTCCGCTTTCTGGAGGACTTGACGCACCCACTCGGAACGCACTTCCGGATAAGTGTTGGTGGCAGCGGAAGCGCCGAGTGGCAGGAGAATCAGGCCGATGAAGAAGAGAGAGCGATGCATGAAGAAATCAGGGACCGTTGCGGAAGGGACCGGTCCACGGACAGGGCGTCTTCGTGAGCGGCGCACGGGAGAGACTCTGTAAGAGGTCGGCGATCTGCGTGACGAAATTCGTGACGGCAGCGAACACCTTCTGCTCCGTCTCGATCGTCTGGTCCAGCGCGGCGCGCTGGCCGATGGCGGCTGCCGCAACGAGCAACTGCATCTGATCGCCGGTGATCGCAGCGTCATCGCGTCCCAAGAACAGGGCGAAGGACGTCTGACTGACGTCGGGACTGCGCGCGCGCGTCGCATCCCGGAACAGACAGAGCCCTGCCAAACCCAGCGGAGGATCCCCGCTGCGGAGGCAGAATTCACGGTCGAAATCCCGTACCAGATGATGTCCCATGTACATCGGGAGCGGATAGGGGGAATCGGTCGCGACTTCCATGTACATGCCGAGTTGCGGATCCGGACGGACACACGCCGCGTAGGGAGCGGTCGCCTCGACGGTGAGAACGGAATTCCGTCCGGGAATCAACGTGTGCTTGTTCAGCGATTGGAGCACGCAGAGACCGATGTAACACGCATTGGACGGAATGTCGTGCTCGAAGAGAACGGCGGCTGCGGGGGAACAGATGGCGTCCGTATCCACGGGTTGGAGTGCCGGATTCGTCTTGCCGTCGTCCGTCAGAAGCGGTTGCCCCGTGTCCGTATACAGACGTTTGAAGTCGGGACAAATGCGGGGACTGTCGATACTGACGCCGCTCGTATCCGCACATTTGATCAGCTTGATGGGTGCCAGACCGGATGAAGAAGCGGAGGAAGATGACGACGAAGAAGACGGCGAGCATGACGGTGCGGTGGCCGGCAGCGGCCGGCAAAGATACCCCTGTCGTCCGACGGTTCTGGAGCACAGCGGAGAGACCACCGCGGGCGGAGGGACGACGGAACCGCTGTAGGAAAACGGGTAAGCAAGCGCGTCTTCCCGTCCGCTCATCGACGGTTTGTCGGGGTAATCGCCGGCTTCCTCAATCTTCAGTCGTGCGAAATGCGACGGGTACTGCCACATCAGCCCGAGGTCGTCCTTCCTCGCCCAGAGTCTCACATTCGGTGCCGTGAACGGGCGGACGGCGAACTCACCGACAGCCGTCGGATTTCCGTTGATATCCAGCTTCAGTGCGAGATCCTTCAATTTTTGTTTGACGCCGTTGCCGACCGACGCAAACCGCGGATCCTGCTCCCGGTCATCGCGCCAGTATCCGTGCCGGAACCTGAGAACCGTCCCGTCAAGATCGGACTCGGCCGAGAGCGCGGCATCCAGCGCATTGAATTCCTGATCCGCATTCGTGTCCCACGGAATGGCGACCATGCCGGTACCGGACCAGACTTTCCGGAGGAGAGACGACAGCTGTGACATGCTGACGGGACGATGAGGCTCGTCGGCGATCGCCAGTTCGGAACCGTTGGAGATGGTCAGGAGATCGGTGCCCAGCTCTTCCGCTTCCTGCTCACGCCGGATCAAGGACATGATCGTACGCCGGAGGCTGCTGCAACCGTGACCGTCATCCTCGCTCAAGGTGAGATCGAGATCCTTGTTCGCGGCATCCTTCTTCCCGTTGCAGAGGGTGGACAAATCTCCTTTCACCGCGGCACCGATATCGTCCTTCGTGAGTCGGATTCCCTGTTCCTGCCATTGCAGCATTTCGTCGATGACGAAGTCAACGATGCGCTTGGACGGAATGAGCGAGGTCATTTGCTGCTTCGATTCCTCATAGAAAAGATCAAAGAGTTGTGCCGTCCCGACGGAGGGAAGCAGCAGGAGGGCGAGGCCGGTGGCGGCGAGAGAACGGCGCATGATTACGGTGCTTTGCGGTCGTGAATGGAGGTGATGACGTCCCAGATGCGCGGCATGCAGCTGGACGCATCCGACAGCAGGCTCAGTTCATTCTGCAGATCGACGGAGGCGCGCTCGTAACAGTTGAGTTGCCGGGCGATGGCGTTGTTCGTTTCAAATGACCTGAGCGTATTCAACGTGCGCTCCAACGCGACGCGCGCATGCGTCCGCTCGATGGACATCCGCTCCACGAGGGGACCGATGCGTCCGGCGATCTCATAGGAGTTGAGGAGGGGTTTACAGTGTGCATCGCATTGGGGATTCGTCGTGGGGACGGTGGCGCAGGCGGTACCCGTTTGCTTGAGCACACATCCCCCGGCGTCCAGCGACGGTTCCGTGCAGCAGAATGTCGTCGGATTGCCGTTGGCATCGGTCCGGTCGAAGTCCAGGTTGCTCATGACCACCAGCAGCGCGCGGCTCGTGATCTCCGCGAGCCTGCATTCGTACACGCGCTCGTATTCGGCGACGATGGAGGAGAAAGCGTTCCATGTGACCGGACGGAGCGTCGTTCTGGTCGCGACTGCTCCGGGGGCGGGATACTGCTCCTGAACGTACCAACCGGGCAGGAGGGTCGCCACTCTCCGAAGCTCGGGCATGAGGGGCTGTTCATCCTTCAGGCAGCTCCAGCCCGACGGTCCCGTCAGGAGCGACAGCCGCTCATCCGTCACCGACGCCATGTCACGCCTGAATACTTCCTCCAATTCCGAGAAGTTCCAGATTTTTTCGAAGACGGTTCCGGTGGCGCTGCATGTGCGGAGTGACGGGAGCTCATCGACCCACGAAGACGGGCCGGACACCGGCGCGTACGTCGTCCCTTCCGTCAGACTCCCCCTCAACATGCGTGAGGATCCGGCGACGATGGCAAGCGCGACGAGAATAGCCAGAAGCATGCCGTTCTTCCGAACCGCGCCCATCAGCCGTGCAGACTGCCGTTGAACGATCCGGAGGCGTTTCATGGACGGACGGCGGGGGGTTTCGGACTGTCACACTGCCCGATGAAGCAGGGGATCTGATGGAGTTTTCCGAGCATGCTCACCATGTCGCGCACGGCTCGCGTGGCTTCCGTCGAGAAGCCTTCCAGCATCCAGTCCATCATGCCGGCGATTTGCAGCAGCGAGCGGTACCCGCTGTCATAGCCGACCGCGAGTTGCAGTGCCGCTCTCTCTTCCGCCAGCGTTGTTTCGGTGATCGAACCGCACAGATCGGCGAGAGCGGAGACGTCCGCCAGTGTGCCGGGGGCTGCCGACGAACTGTTGCTTGATGAGCTGTTGCCGGAGGCGCCGCCGCTCTCTTCCGGCAGGTAACATTCGTCTATCCGCGGAAACGTGTGAGGTGCGCAGCCGAGGATGTGAATGGACGCATCGCCGCCCTTCTGCTGCACGGACATCTTCACCAGCGCACACACCTCCAGACTCCGGCAGTGCAACACGCGGTAGCTCTCCACCAGCGGATCGACCAGTTCCGATGTCAATCGTCCGCGGGTTTCGAAGATGCCCGTTACCGGAAGTGTCACGGCAGCGGTCATCCTGCCTGCCGTGAGGACGCTGATGCCACCGTTGTCATTCATGCGTGCTCCGAACAGATGTGCCCGGTAGTCATTGCGTACTTCCAGCAGCCGCTCCGTCATGTGCCGGAGGCACACGTCCGCCGCACTCGGCGTCTGCGCCGCGGATACCGTTGTCACGAGCGTGACAACGAAGAGCAGGGAAACGAGGAGAGAGCCGAGAGGAATGTGCGAAGACATGGAAGGCGGAGGAGAGGAACGTTGCACGATTTCAGCGCACGAAGTTTCGTGCGGTTGCGGAGATCAAGGAGTGGAAGATGACGCCGGGGACGCACGGGGAGGTACGAGGAGATTGATGACCGTCGGGAGAGGCAATCCCTCAAATATCATGTTCAACTGCGGAACCGTCGCCGTGTAGGGATTCACCGATTCGTTTGCCGGGAGTGTGCCGCCGTGCGACGGGCTGCCGCTGGCACCGATCTCCAGTTTCTTCGCAAGGGAGGTGAAATCCGGCGCGAGCGATGGCGCAATCCACTGCCAACTGATCTCGCGCCATTCCTCGGAGAAGAGTGTGACGCAGAGGGTATCCTCACGGCATTTCGGTTTCATCGGCGGCGGATATTCTTTCTGGAGGCGCGCGGCTTTCCCGGCGAAATCCTCCTGACGGTTGGGCATCCAGCGGGCGAAGAGGCGCGCGGTCCGTTCCTTGAGATCGTTTTCGACGTGGACGATGCGTTCGGGTTTCCCGTGCAACATGGTCGGATCCGGAGGAATGGTGACGCTGCGGGTGAAGCGGCAGTACGCACCTTGCATGCTCGCACGATCGTAGACCGGTGTCTGTTCCCCTCCTCCGACGATGGAGCGGAATTCGCGGAGAATCTCGATCGCCTGCGACAGATCGGGCATCGAGGGGGCGGTCAGCGTTTCTTTCGCCGGGAGAGTCACCGACGGAACGGGGAACGAGTTGAAGATCGCGGGGTCGGGAATCCACGGGAGATCGGGAAAGTCGTTCACATCCGGCGGCTTCCCTCCCACCAACGGCGGCACGGGAAGCTTGATCCGTGCCTGCACCGGCCAGAGAACAGGGATGAGGAGCGGCTCTCTCGGGAACTTCATGTCCGAGAAATCGAACTCATGATCCTTCGGCGGATAGTAGTGGAGGTCGCGGAGGTCGCGCGGTTTGTACTCGTGATTCCTCGTCGTGCCGCCCGCTCCCCACCACTGGTCCAGGAGAGAGAAGATCGCGAGGGAATAGCGTTGGTTGCTGCACCAGAGCAGCTGACACTCATCCGTCACCAGCATCGCCTGCTGGATCTGTCGCCAGAGATCCTTGAGTTCTTTGCGCTGCAGAGAACGCTCGGCGGCCTGTCGCAGGATCGCCGCATTCTGCCGGTACCAGTCGGCGACGTAGCCGCGGATCTCCTGCTCGGGCGTCAGAAGTTTCTTGAGATAGTTCGGCAGTGCGCCGCGAAGCAGCCGGACTTTCTCGATGCCGGTTTTGTAACCGTTCAGTTTTTGGATCAGCGGACCGGCTTCGGCCGCCCGCGACGGATTGGTCGTGATTCCCTGAGCGGCTTCCGCAGCATATCGGGCATCTTCCCGCAGCTTCCACTGTTCCCAGTCGAAGATCCGCGCGTCGATTTCCGCGACCGATGCCAGCGGTACGATGAGCGGGATGCGCACTTCCTGCACCGGCGCGACGTACATTCTCATGAGTGATGTCAGCAGATTACCGACGTCTTCGGGTCCCGCACGGATCGTCAGCTCCACGGTGCCGTTGGATCTGGAGACCGCGCCGCGGACGAACTGGAAGAGCAGATCATCGTCCGACAGGCCGACCAAGAACCTCGCCGGCATAATGAGTTTCGTCTGGGGATCCTGCACCATGGTCAGGAGTTCCTTCTGTTGCGCTTCCCAGAAGCCGCTCACGGTCCGCACGTCCGAATCGTCGAACATGTCGGTGAAGCCGTGATCCGGCGTCGTGGCTGCGGTCGCCACCTGCCGCACGGGCAGCGGGGTGCCGAGGATGGGGAGGATGTCCAGCGGATCGTCGAACCCCTGCTGAATCTGCTCCAGTTTCTTGGTATCGATGAGGATGAGGCTGCTGTCCGGATCGGCTTTCCACGGATCGGGCACGGTGCGGGGCGGACGGGGGGAGGACGAGAACGTTCCGACGATCGTCTCTTTCTGGGCATGTCCCTCGCCGTCAGGCCACTCGGGGCTGTAGGGATCCTGCTCGTCCGGCGAGGCGATGGTCAGCTCACATTGATCGTACCCCGCGTTCGTGACGCATTCTTTCGGGTCGTCTTCGCGGTAGTACCCGTAGCAGTCACCGCGCAGTTTCCATGTTCTCGTGGGAGCGGTGACGGATGCCGATGCCGGCACGGGGGGAGGAACGTTGGTGAATGATCCGATGTAGTGACGGTAGAAGGAGGAGGGACTCGGGGCATCGGGGGAGACGCCGCCATGCGTCACGTTGATGCCGGTGATGTTCCCCAGAGGATCGCGAAACACCTCACATTCCGTAAACTCCGATTTCACGTTTGCGGGTAGTTTTTGCGTGTTGCACTGGTTCCCCTCACTGATCGTCCGGCACTCGTCGCCGCGGCACTCTTCCGTGAAGTCGAAACAGTACGTCTTCTCCAGAGGCACCGGTGTCCAGATGCCGAGGAGCGCCAGCTCCGCAACGGGGCAGAACAGGGAGGACAACGGTCCCTGACTCGCATCGAACATATCGGGGCGCGGTGCGTGATCCTTGAAATACATCCACGCATCGAAGAGCATTTTGCAGTATTTGGGCGTCGCGAATTCCGGAACATCGAGACGGCACCATTTGTGAGGATTGACATGAACGATGCCCGTTCCCGGCTCGATGTGCGCCCGTCCGTCCGGATCGATGAGCAGATCGACGGACAGATTCGCCGCTTCGCCGTTCGGTCCGACTGCGCGAAGATCGTTGTCGACACAGTTCGTGCAATCATTGGTGACATCGCAGTCCGAAACGAAGCCGTACGCACTGGGCGGATAGTCGAAGTCGCCGCGTTCTCCCATGCCCGTTTCGGCTTTGGCGAGGGCGGCAGCGGGGGTGTTCGTGCGTCCGGGGAGACCGGTGACGACAGGGAGGGGAATCCCGCCGGTCACGGTTGTCTGCCGCGCGAGACGGTCGAGGGCATCGAGAGCGGATTGCAAACGCGGTGTCGGATTGGTTTTCAGTTGGGCGCACGTTGGCGGACCGGCCGGAGAATTCCCGCTGCCGAAGGGATTGGGGAAGGACTGATTGTCACAAGCATGCAATCCGTAGCCTCTGCAGCTGGCGGATGCACCTGCATCGGTGCATTCGGCTATGCTGAATCCTTGCAGCTGTCCGTTCTCCGCGAGTACCGCGCACTGCACCGCGTACGCAGCCCTTTCCATGGCGCAGCAGCTGGCGGCGGTCGTCCCCGCAACAATGGTGCCTGGCGGCTCTAAGCAGCTCTGCGCGACGTGGACAAGTTCGTGCAACAGGAGGGCCTCGGCGTTCGTGTTACCCGTACACATATGGACGTTGATCGTCCCATCCTCTTGTTTCGGATAAACGAATCCTTCATTGCCCTGACAGGCGGCGTCACCGATGGGATGACAGTAAATGTTGACGCTGCATGCCGGCGGGCCGCTGGCTTGTTGCACCGTCGCCGTCCCGTCGGACCAGCCTCCGCACTGCACATTCGCGACATTCTCCCTCACTTCATTGATGCCGAACATGGCTTCCCCGTACGTCTGCGGCAGATCCACTTTCGGCTTGAGCGGCTTGGCGGCAGTCGGGGAAACGATCAGGAGACAACACACCATCATCGGCAGGAATAGAAGCCGGCGGACGACGGAAGACTGCATGCGCATCTCGTCGGAAGATTGTACTGATCGCGTCCTGTAACTCCTACGGAAAGTTTGCATGAATGTGTTACCGGAAAACATTTTTTTAGCTTTCTCAATTTCATTCGATTGCACTCAATAATGCAGAGGTGTACGGTTGTACACGACATGTTGCCTTTACGGTGACGTGTGGCGCTTCTCTCTGAGGCCTCCTTTACTTCCATCCCCCCACAGCGATGTTCTCACTCAATCGCGTCGAAATCATCGGCTACCAGACACAACCCGTCAGTCTCAGAAAAGTGCCGAGCGGCACCAGCGTCGCCGACCTCAATATTGTTGTCCCTTATTCCTTCCTATCCGCTGAAGGGACACCGGTGACCGGCAAGAGCTTCCATACCGTCACGGTGTGGGGCGGCATGGCTGACGTTGCCGGTCAGTACCTGAAGCCCGGGGCACAAGTGTACGTCTCCGGTCGTCTCCAGCCTGACAGCTGGGAGGATACGGAGAGTAAGGAAAAAAGATCAAAGACGAAGATCGTCGCCATGGATATGATTCTCCTCGATCCGAAGGACGGTCAGAGTGAGCCGCCGTCGGGCGGAGAGAGCGTTCTGCATCTTCTCAACCGTGCGCAAGCCATCGGCAACGTCACGCGGGATCCGGAGCTCCGGACCACGACCGGCGGTCAGAGCGTGGTGACCCTCGGCGTGGCTTCCAACGAGCGCTGGAAAGACAAAGCGAGCGGCGAGATGAAGGAGCGGACGGAGTTTCACAACATCGTCGTGTGGGGCGATCTGGCGAAGACCGTTGCACAAACGGTGAAGAAAGGCCGCCGAGTGTATGTTACCGGTCGCGTCCAGACCCGCACGTTCGAAACGCAAGCCGGCCAGAAGCGCTATACCACGGAGATCATCGCGGATCAGGTGACGGTGCTCGGCTGCAAAAACGCCGACGCCTCCGCATCCGTCAGCTTGACTCCGCGCAGCGAATCTTCGGCTCCGTCGGCGCCCTCCCCGAAGAGCAGTCCCGCGGTCGACGAGGCGCCGGTCTCGGTTCCGGAGATCAAGTACGAGTCCGAGATCAAGCCGGAGGATTTGCCGTTCTGATTCTTGCCGTAGAGACGTGCGATCGCACGTCTCTACGGCAAAACAATTCATGATATCCGACCCCGTCCATCAGCGGCGGGGTTTTTGTTATCTTCGCAGCCTCTCGTACACATCTTTCCTATGCCCTATAGCGACAACGGTAACAGTTACAATTTTCTTTTCAATCGTATAGATGATCCGGTATGGCCAGACGCGAATGGAGTAATACCCCGCCAAATTGTCGCTAAGCTTCTTCCCTCTCCATGGTTCTTCCTCAAGCCAATGAATCGCATCACGCACTCTTTGCCGGTCTTTTGGCGGAAGCCTTTCGAGGTCTTTTGCTGCCGATTTTTTGAGTATGAGGATGAACATGTTTTCCCTCATCTTGCCATGACCGCTCCAGCTCTTCCAGCGTAATTGTTTCGGTCTCCTTTTCGGATTTACGAATCGCTGCCATCAATTCCGGGTCGGACATGATTTCCATGGTCTCCTGCCATCCTTCCATTTCCTCCTGTGACATCAGAACCACCGGCGGATGATTTTCAAGCGTAATAGTTACCGTAAATCCGGGCTTGCCGGCCATCGTAATGAGTTTGAAAAAATCCTTTCGTGCCTGTATTGCGGAGATGATTTTCTTCATAGCATGTACATGATAGCGTACATAGCGCTCTCCATACAAGATCAAAAACATATTTCTCCGTCCTCCCCCACAAACCGCATCTCCACGTCCAACGGCACGGTGATTGTTTTCTTGACCCGCTCCACAATACCGACGGCATCGCTGAATGTTCCCTTGTTCTCCGTATTCACGAGAAAGTTCGCATGCTTCGGCGAGATCTGCACGCCGCCGATCTTGAGTCCGCGCAGGCCCGCGGCATCGATGAGCCTCCATGCCGGAACATCTCCTGACGCCTTGAAGCATGATCCGGCGGTTCGTGCCGCGACTTGCGCCGCCGCACGTTTCTTGAGCATTTCTTCAATCGCCGCCTTGATCTTTGCAGGATCTCCGCTTGGAACATTCAACGTTGTTTCCCAAATGATTTCTTCCCGCTTCCCGCTTCCCGCTTCCCGCTTAAATATGCTTTCCCTATACCCGAATCCACACTCAGATCGTGGCATTGTTTTCCATGTTCCGTCTACGAACTCGGTGACGGTTTCAATGAACGAATCGATCCACACCCCTGCCGGCCCCTGTCCCGCATTGCCGAAGATCGCTCCGCCGACGGTGCCGGGGATGCCGGTCAGAGCCGAGAGATCCAGTCCGGCGTCGGCGAGCGTGGCGACGACTGTCGCCAGGTTTGCACCGGCATCGATCTTCACGCGGTTCTTCTCGATGAAGAAGTGCCCGTGTTTGATTTGCACGATCAATGCCTGGATCTCCCCGTCCGCGAAAATCGTATTTGACCCTGCGCCGAGGACGAACAACGGAACGTTCTTCGTCTTGGCAAATGTATATGCCTCAGCCACATCCCGCTTCGTCATCAGTTCCGCGAAATAGCGCGCTGTTCCGCCGATGTGCATGGTGGTCTTCGATTTGAGAGAGACCTGAGATTGAGGCTGGAACACAGTGACTGGCTGAATGGTTAAATGGCTGAATGGTTAATCGAGAGAAACCCCTCGTTTCGCTTGCGAACCATGTAACAATGCAACCATTTAACCATTGAATCAGGGCAAAGGATACTTCCGCCAGCCACTTTTCTATCTCGACACCAGCTCCGTCACCTTCTCCATACTCTCCTGCAGTTTCTCTTTGAACCCCGCTCGTCGCTGGGTCTTCAGGATGATGACGGCGACGACAACGACTATACCGATGCCGCCGAGGAGGAGAGAGAGGTCATTCACGCTGATCTGGATCCTGAAAAGAAGGAGTCCGAGCAGCGAAGCGGCGGAGAGGAAAATGCCGGCGATGATGCCGACGCCGAATGTGACGAGTGTCAGTTTGCTCCTGTCCTCCTGCTTGTCCCCCGGCGCACTCGCCAGCTTGGTCAGCAGATCGCTGCTGACGATCACCGGTTCATCCTGCGACGTTTTGAAGATGTGCTGCACCTTCCGTTGCAGGATCAGGGTTACGAATGTACGGAACGGAACGGCGGTCTTGCCTTCTATGACGGCTTTGCCTGTTCCGCTTGGGATATCCAGTTCGATGTCGTCCATGGTCATCAGTGTAGCAGATGACCCATGGAACCATGCCAAATCTTTTTCCGGAATTGTCTTGCATCGGTGTTACACAGGTGTTACACTATTTCCTGCCCCTCACCTCCGCCCTACTATGCCTACCACAAAAAGACGTCTGAACTTGGCACTGCCCCCCGACTTGGATATTGTCATCGGAAAGCTGGCCAAGCGCGATAATGTCCCGCAGGCAACGAAAGCTATTTATCTCCTGGCGCTCGCACTGGAGCTGGAGGAGGATATCGTTCTCGATGCACTCGCATCCGAACGCGACAACAAAGGCGTTAAATTCATATCCCATGACAAGGCATGGGCATGACATTCACAATCACCTATCACCCGGATGTTGTTTCAGAGGATATCCCCGCTCTCCCGCTCAAGGAGAAAGGAATGATTCAGGAAGCAATTCAAAACAAACTGGTCCGTGCGCCGGAAGCCTTCGGCAAGCCGCTTCGGAAGAGTCTCAAAAACTATCGA
Organism: Candidatus Peribacteraceae bacterium; assembly: GCA_028711345.1. Classification (GTDB taxonomy): domain Bacteria; phylum Patescibacteriota; class Gracilibacteria; order Peribacterales; family Peribacteraceae; genus CAINWJ01. The sequence goes on along the minus strand of JAQTSK010000037.1, from coordinate 246 downwards.
CGTCTGCGGGTGGGAGACTACCGGGTTGTTTTCCGTCTGAGCGGATCGCAGGTGAGGATTCTGCTCATTGCTCACAGATCGATCGTCTACAGCCCATCGGTCATCAGTCGCTTATTTTCTGGGTTATAGGGAATCGATGAATGCTAATTTAAGCAGTTTTGGGCTAAGGTAAGAGCAATACTCTTTCCCAATTCTTTATGCCCAAAAAAAGTGTCCCTGCTGTGGCTCATTTCGAATCAAGAAATA
>JAQTSK010000036.1 GCA_028711345.1 Candidatus Peribacteraceae bacterium | reverse complement strand
TCTGCCACCCACCGACACCTTCGTGCTCCACCGCGACCTGTACGAGATCCCGCGCAATCAGTGGAATGAGTCAGTCGACATGCTCACGAAGTTGCTGCGGGTGGAACACGTGCTCGGTACCCCCGTGCGCCAATTGTCGCTGGGCGAACGCATGAAGTGCGAGCTGATCGCATCGCTCCTACACAAGCCCAAAGTGCTCTTCCTCGATGAGCCGACGATCGGCCTCGACGTCATCTCGCAGGTACATCTGTGGGAATTCCTCGGCACCTATCAAGCGAAGGAGAAGATGACGGTGCTCCTGACCTCGCACTACGTACACGACATCGCGAACTTGTGCGAGAACGTGATCATCCTGAATAAGGGCAAAAAGGTCTTCGACGGCCCGTTCGAGACGCTCGTCAATCGTCTGGAGCCGGAGCGCTGCGGCATCATCCGCTTCCGCAAAGATCAGCTGAAAAAGGATCAGACCGCTCAGATCGCGCAGATGGTGCAAAACCGGCACCTGGAGCAGATCGATCCCCGTACCTACCGCATCGCCGTCCCGCGCGAGGAGCTGTCGGCCGCAACCCAGTGGATGCTGAGAAGTTTCCCCATCGAGGAGCTGCGTATGGAAGAAGTGGACCTGACTGAAGTCGTGGAGAAGGCGTTTGCGATGGAGTCCAGAGCATAAATGCATGTCACACTGAGCGTAGTCGAAGTGCGACATGTGTACTCACTTCTCCCCCTTCGCCTCCTTTGTCGGCACTTACTAAGCCTTACCCAAGCGCGACAGTTTTCACCAGCTCGGGATCTTTTGCCTCCGTCAGCGGCACCTCCACGAAGAACGTGGTGCCCTTACCCGATTCGCTTTCGAACCACACCCTGCCCCCCAGCGCCTCGGCAGCGCCCTTGGCGGCGAAGAGCCCAAGGCCGTTGCCCTCCGTATTGCGCACGTTGGTGGCGCGGAAGAGCTTGCCAAAGATCTTCTCCTGATCCTCCTTGGGGATGCCACAGCCCGTATCTTTCACCTCGTAACGCAGTGTGTGATCCTTGAGCGTCACGTTGAGCTCCACTTTGCCTCCCTCCGGCGTGTACTTCACAGCGTTCGAAAGCAGGTTCTCAAGCGTCATACGCATCAGGCGCTTGTCGAGCGAGGCGGTGGGCAGGCTCTTCGGCAGCGACTTGATGAGCTGCTGCTTCTTCACGGTTGCCTTGGGCTCGATCACGGCCAGCACTTCGGTGAAGAATGTGCCCAGATCCACTGGCGAGCGATCCACCTTCATGCGGCCCAGCTGAATGCGCGAGACATCCAGGATCATGCCGACCAGGTCCACCAGATCTTCCGTCACACCCTGCATGGTCTTGAGCTGCTTCTTCTGCTCCTCGTTCAATTCACCGGAATCTCCGTCGAGGAGCATCTCGAGGTACCACTTTACCGAGGTAACTGGTGTGGCCAACTGATGGCTGACGATAGAGATGAGTTCGTCTTTCTGGCGGTCGAGTTCTTTTAGTTCTTTGTTGGCCTTCTTAAGATCAACCGCTAACTTTTCAATCTTTTCACGCTGCTCAATCTCTCGTTTAACACTTCGAATTAAGTTAATGCCAAGAATACCAACCAACCCAAAGGTAAATATAATCACAATACGAGCGTGTTCAATTTGTCTAACAAAAAGCAGCGCACCAATCAGAAACCAAAGAGAAATCACTAAAACTTGCGACCCAAAGAGCTTCGCGTTGAATGCTTTAAACTTAACAATTATGTATGCAATTGAACCCAAGAATAAAAGCATGCCCACCGGGCCTATAAGGTTAATTTCATAAGTATTGGTAAGTTCGGCAAAGAAATTCGAACCCCAGAAAATTCCCAAAAAGAAAATTAATCCTACACAGAAGAAAATGTATTCTAATTTTCTTGAGTGCTCTTCCTTTAAACGCAACCTTGCAACGGTGATTAGCACAATCATGGCAAGACAGACCAACTCAAATATATAGACCACCGGCCAAACCGATCCTGGTACGCTCTCGCAATTTTGAAGATCAAACTCACTAACGTTTAACTGTGTTGGCGATACTATTGCTATACAAATCAAAATAATGACTGTGCACCACTTAAATAATCTGGATACTTCTCTTTGGAAGAGGAAAACATATGCAAAGAGAACCGAAAAAATGAATACTCCGACCTCTGCAAAGAGATACAGCTGCCAAGCAAGATGCACAATTTCTAAATAGGCCGCGATCCATTGGATTATGGATAGAAATATATAAGCTGCAAAAAATATATTTAGAGTGAAAAAATACTTACTGAGCATTGAGAAGTTATCTCTGAGCAAAATAAATAACCCAAAGAATATGCATAAAACAAATAATGGAACATACGAGTAATAAAGTAATGTTGGCGCAATGGATAAATCAAAAACCCTGAGAAAGTTTGGCACGGCATCTGGGCACAAGAGCAGGTTCATGATTTGATTTCGATATTTTCAATAATTACAACTTCTCGCCTGAATAAAGTTTTATAGGTCGTGTAGGCAGCAGCGACTGCAATTATCAGCACAACAGCCAATAAAAACCTATTTGTCTTATTCATATTTATCTATTACTTTCATTATACACAATTTTTGCCTACTATTCCATAGTGAGAGTCCTCTTCGTTTCGCACGAATTAGTTGCTGCAAACCTAGCGTATTTGCTTAAAATGGAAGGCTGTGATGTTAAGCTATACATAGAAAATATTAAGTTGAGAGGCAGTTTTCGTAATCTTGTTAAACAAACAACAAATTGGAGAAAGGAGTTAAAATGGGTCAAGCAAGATGGGCTGATTGTTTTTGATGATATTGGTTACGGAGATATACAAGATAAATTGAGAAAGGAAGGTTACTCTGTTTTTGGTGGGTCTAAGCTTGGAGATAGACTTGAAGAAAATAGGCAATGGTCACAGAAAATTCTAAAAAAATTCAGACTCAGAACATTGCCTACATACAATTTTGACAATGTAAATAAGGCTATTTTATTCGCCAAGCATAACAATAATGGACCCTGGGTTGTTAAACAAAATGGATCTGCCGCAAAAGACATAAATTATGTGGGTCAGTTTAAAGACAACCGTGATGTAATTTCTGTATTGAAAAATTACTTAACAAATTATGGTAATAATCTTGGGAAGATTACTCTCCAGCAAAAAGCTCTGGGCATTGAAATTGGTGTTGGCAGATACTTCAACGGCGATGATTGGGCGGGTCCAATTGAGATTAATGTGGAACACAAAAAAATGTTTCCTGGCAATTTGGGCCCCACCACCAGCGAGATGGGAACATTGGCTTGGTATGATGACAATGAAGAAAATAGGCTTTTTAAGGAGACCCTTGCAAAATTAAAACCGTTCTTGCAAGAAATTGATTATAGGGGTGACATTGATGTTAATTGTATTGTTAATGAGAAAGGAGCTTTCGCGCTCGAAATGACTCCGAGATTGGGTTCTCCAATTATTCATCTGCATAGCGAAATTCATTCTTCGCCATGGCACAAATTTTTAAAAGCAGTTGCTGATAAAAAATGTTTCAGGCTTAAATGGAAAAAAGGATTTGGAATAGTAATTTTGGTTGCCGTGCCACCCTTTCCATATTCCCCAAGAATGAAAGGGATTTCTTCACTTGGATTAGAGGTTTTTTTCCATTCTTCAATTATTAATAGTAACTATAGGCACGTTCATTTCGAGGGCATATCAATAGAAAAATTGAGAACTGGCAGTAGGCGACATTATGTTTCCGACCATCCAGGATACATCTTATATGTTACTGCATTAGGAAAAAGCATTAATGAGGCTCGAGAGAAAGCAGATGTAATTTTGCGGAAAATTCATATTCCTAAAATGTTCTATAGAAATGATATTGGTCTGAATTTTCAGGAAGAAGGAATCAACATGCTAAATAAATGGGGCTACTTATAATTCTCAACCAATAATAGATTTGACAGAATTAATTTTAATCCTTTGAGATCGTTTCGTTGGGTAATTCTTCTAGTTTTGATATATTTGATAGCATCAAACGTAACGGACTAGATAAAATGGTGATAGACAGTAACAACACGAATATCCACCTAAACCACCAATTCGACAAAAACTTTCTCTCGCCGTCTCCTGAAAGAAAAACCCACCCCAACTATCATCAGAACTCCGAGAGTAGAAAGGAACCACATGAATGGAGTATATCTTTCTTTCACCTGTCGATAGAAATCCGTGACATCCATATCTAATCCCAGAATGGCAACTCCTTTCCCACTTGCATCACGAATTGGGGCATCTCCCGTCAAAAATGTTCCCCATTGATCCGTCGAAAAATTTTCGACCATAGGCTTCTCCAAACCCTTGGTAGAAAATTCCTGTCCAGACGCGTCATAGATCACTCCGGGCCAGACATTCTCATCCTCCTCACCATCTATGACTCCATCACTATTATAATCTTTTGAATAAAGCGGAATGTTGTAATTCGAATCTGCATCTGCCACAAATTCCCACAGGGTAGGGTCCGCTGTGGGCCGGAAGATATACGCGTAAATGATACGACTATCTTTATTCCTGTCCCGTATCTCATTAAGCTTATTAAATACTTTCTGATACTCCGGCCTCTTCATATCCCGAGCAAACCGCAGTGGCTCGAGATCCTTCGCATCGATTTCAACCGCGGCAGTGGAAGCAATGGCCATCAGTTTCTCCCCCACTTGTTCCTTCATCAGGCTAAGCGTGTACCGATACATCCCCCACGTCACACCCAGCGCTATCAGCGCACACACCCCCAGTACCGTCAGCACCCCTCTGGATCGCAGCACCCTAAGCAGATCAAAGAAAAGCGGCCGGTTAAAGGCCGCCAGGCGAACAAGAATGAAAAGGAGAAAGAAGGCAATGAAAAATAGAATTGGGGAGAATGACTGTTCTGACAGCACCTTTATTTCACTGGCATCAATATCCATGCCTATTATCGCAACTGTATTTCCTTGAGTATCCTGAATAGGAGCATGCCCAGAAATCCATACTCCCCACAGATCGAAACACGGTTGAAGGTCAGCATCTGGTTCGTGTAAAGCCCGATAGAAAGAAGAGTCGAGCCCCTCATAATCATAATATGAGTACCCTGGTGGATTAACATCATTTCGTAATCCATCCCCAGTCGAATCTGGAAAAGCTCGGATATCGAGTGCATCCGCATCAGCAACGAACTGGTAAAAATACGGATCATCTGTTGGACGCATGATGTAGGCATATCGCACCTTTGGATTACGCCTCCGGATACCCTGCAACTGTTCCACCACCTTGCGATACACCGGCTTCTTCGTGTCTTCCCACTTATGAAGCTGATTCAAATCAGCTGCATCAAATTCTGGAGCCGCAGTGGCTGTAATTGCTATTACCTGTTCCCTTACCCGCTCTAAATTCAGGTTATACGTATGCCTCCACAGCCCATATGTGACCACTACGGCCAGCACTGCCCCTGCAAAAAAGATCCAAACGCTCTTCCTGCTCAAAAAGAACTCCCGCAGGCTCGAGAGCGACCGCGTACTGAGAGCAATCATCGACTCGGCACCCTGCGGCACAATGACCGCCGCGGTCTGGGACTGACTCAGCGGCTCTTTTGCCCTGCGCCACAGAAGCTCGAACATCATGCGCTCAGTATTGGCCAGCTCGGGGTACTTGAGGTAGCACGCACGCTGCTCCGCATGGTTGAAACACGCCACCGTGCCGTTGGCGATGATCTTTTCGAAGGTGATGGGGAATTCCTCCTCTTTCAGAAGTTGCGTCTCGCGGTATTCGAACGCGTCGCGGGATTGGAAGCGGCGTCCCAATGGAGTATTGGAGGCCAGCACGCGCGAGAAGATGCTGCGCTTGTGGCGCCCGCGAAAGTACTGCACACGGAATTCGCGCAGGGGATCCTCTTCTTCTTTTGCGGTCACGGGACGGTAGTGCAAAAACTCCTTCACATCGAGCTCGAGAAGCTTCAGATACGCCTTCTTGATCCCCTCCTCGCCCTCAAAGTATTCCATCTCGGGCCTTTTATTCTCGACCTTCAGCGAATTAATGAACGTCTCGAAATTCCGGGCGCGGCTCTTCATGGCCTCCAATTTCTCTTCGGTATCCCGCTTCATCCACTGCAAAATGGGCTCGATGGATTTGATGAGCATCTTGGGCGTATCGTTCACGGTCTCACGGCAGAGGATGCGGCGGCTGAGGAGCTTCTTCACTGCCTGATCCAGGACGCCCGTGGATTTGCCCGTTTTGGCAGCCAATTCGCGCAACGTCAGCGCTTCGCCCTCAAGGAGCTTTTTGAGCGCCATGATCTCGGTCTGCGAGAATCCCGCTTCGACCAGATACGCCTCGATGCTGGCAGGGAGGTCCGTCACGCAAACCTGCACTCTACCCGATTTTTTGGCTATGTAAAGCGCTTTAGACATCTCCCGTACTGTGACCAACCCGCCCCGTTCACGTTTCTCATCGGCGTTCTATGCAGGAATGGAACGCCTGATTTTGGCTTGTGGAAGCCAAGATATCGGCACCGGAAATCGTACCCATCTGAGGCTCAACGGACGCTGCCAACAAAAATGGGAAAATAGAACCATGCACGAGTACTACGTCTACATCCTCCGCTGCAGTGACGGAAGTTACTATACGGGCGTCACCAATGATGATGAACGACGACTCACGGAACATGGCGATGGTCTGGATCCTTCGAGTTACACGCACAGTCGCAGACCCGTGAAATTGGTCTATCTGGCTGACTTTCAGGACATAAACGAAGCAATCAGTTGGGAAAAGAAGGTGAAGCGGTGGAGCAGGAAGAAGAAAGAGGCGTTGATTCGAAGGGAGTATGAAACTCTTCCTTCACTTGCGCAGTGTACAAATGCATCGCACTTCAAATACTACAAAGTCATAGCGTGTCATGCTGAGCGTAGTCGAAGCAGGGCGCGCGATCTGCTAAGCATCCCTCGACTACGCTCGGGATGACAAATATGAGATGCCCGGGATGACAACAAATAATGTGCGACCTTTCAACTGGGCTCACCGTCTTCGTGCCATGCTTCGAGACATCCCGCTTCGCGGGATTCCTCAGCATGACAGGTTGGACATGTCCTTTCCTTACCTACCTTACTTTCCTTACTTACCTTACCTTCCTTACCTACCTGACCTCCTTCGTCACATCCCCTCCGAAACCTCCTTCGTAATCAATCCTTCCTTCACCAACCTCTCCGCATCCTTTTCGAATGTCCGCATCCCTACAGACGCACCCGTCTGGAGCACGGAGGGCAGCTCCTGCAGCCGATGATCGCGGATGATGTTGGCCACGGCCGGCGTATTCATGAGGATCTCGCGCACGGCGATACGCCCGCTTTTGGCGGATGGCACCAGCTTCTGCGCGATCACGGCCTTGAGCGACAGAGACAGCTGGGAGCGCACCTGCGCCTGCTGGTGCGGCGGAAACACATCCACGATGCGGTCGATAGCCTGCACGGCGTTGGGCGTGTGCAAGGTGGCAAGGATCAGATGCCCCGTCTCGGCCAGCGTGAGCGCGGCGGCAATCGTCTCGAGGTCGCGCATCTCGCCCACCATGATCACATTGGGATCCTGACGCAGCACGTGCCGGAGCGCCTCGGGGAACGAGAGAAAGTCGCTCCCCAGTTCGCGCTGGCGGATCACGCACTTGCCGGAAGGGAAGAGAAATTCAATGGGGTCCTCCAGCGTCACGATGCTCGCGGGGCGCTGTCCGTTGATGTACTGAATCATGGCGGCCAGCGAGGTGGATTTGCCGGACCCCGTGGGACCCGTGAAGAGGATCAGCCCTTCCTTGAGCGCACACAGCGGCTCGGCAATGCCATTGAGCCCGATCGCAGCCAGTGAAGGGATCTCGGACGGGATCAGGCGCGCCACGAGCCCCGGCTGCCCGCGCTCGAAGTGACAGTTCACGCGCAGCCTGAGGCCGTTCGTGAGCGCGAACGAGACATCGATCTCACGATCCTGCTCAAGGCGCTTCCACGCCTCCGGGGCCAGCGTCGCGCGGATGAAAGACTCCACCTCCTCCGCCGATAGTTTCTGCTCCGCAAGCGGATGCAGCTCGCCGTCGACGCGCAGCAATATGGGATAGCCTGCAGTCACGTGCACGTCGGAAGCATGCTGTTCCTGCGCCGCCTTAAAGACCTCTTGGGGTGTGAGTTTCATGTTTCGTTAATTATAACATATTTTATGTATCATGGCAAAAGCCCTGCCTCACCCCCCCCAGCCCCCCTCTCCGTACCACCCAACGCCAACCAGAGAGGGGGCGCACTCTTTCTGTTTTGAAGCCTCTTCAGAATGAAGGTGTATGCCCCCTCTCCATGAAGGAATCGTGGAAGGGATGGAGAGGGGGATAGGGGGTGAGGCAAGAACATACTCATGCAAAAACCTTCCTGACCTTCTTTACCTTCTTTACCTTCCTGACCTCCCTTACCTTCGTCACTCCCCCCGTTTTCTACACACCTGATTGATCAGCTTCCCCATCTTCTCCATCGGATCTTCCGGAAGCTCCCGCTCCACGGCCTCGTCGATCCACAGACTCATCGCCTCCACCTCCTGATCGGTGGTGAGACCCCCCGGCACCTGCGCCACGAGCGCACGGCGGTCAGCGAGCAGCCGCACGATCTGATGGTCGATCTTTTCGAGTGTGGCCAGAATGTCGTCGGTCATCATCATAAAAAAGAGAGCAATGAGTGTGTAATCAAATGTCGCGGGCATCTTTGCTCATCAGAGTAAGATTGCAATTGACAGATTATTTGTTTCCTACGCGCATGTATGTTGTAAATGTTGGTTGTCCTGCCTCACCCCCTGCCCCTCTCCGTTCCGGACAACGCCAACCGGAGAGGGGAGAGCTTTTTCTGTTTTTGAGGAATACAAGCAGAAGAAAGTGCACCCCCTCTCCCGGGGCAAGTGGAGTGGCAAGGGAGAGGGGGTTGGGGGGTGAGGCAAAGACCTCTCTGCTAAGCTACTCATCATGGACAAGCGTGCTTTAGCCGCCCGCATCGACAAACTCAAAGCAGAAATCTGGCGCTTAAACCGCGCCTATTTCATCGAGAACAAGCCCAAGGCATCAGAGGATGTGCGCGACGCGCTCAAGCAGGAGCTGATCGCTCTGGAAAAGGAACATCCCGATCTCGTGACGGCCGACTCGCCCACCCAGCGCGTGGGCGCCCCGTTGGATGGCAGACTCCCCAAAGTACGGCACCTGTCGCCCAAGGAATCGCTGCAAGATGCCTTCAGCCGCGAGGAGATGGAGGACTGGATGGACCAGATGCGCCGATCCCTCGGCAAAGATGTGCAGCACTTTGAGTGTATCGTGGAGCTCAAGATCGACGGATTGAATATCTCGCTGGTCTACGAGCGAAAGGACGGCACGTATCATCTGCGCCGCGCCCTGACACGAGGGAACGGCATCGAGGGGGAGGATGTCACGCACACAGTGCGGACAGTCGAGGCACTGCCCTTGAGCTTCGCGGTAAAAGAGGATGACAGGCTGCCGAAATACCTCGAGATCTCGGGCGAGGTGTACATGACGAAAGCGGCGCTGAAGCACCTGAACAAGGATCTTCCCGATGCGGAAAAATTCGCCAATCCGCGCAATGCCGCTGCGGGCAGCGTGCGCCAATTAGACCCCAAGGTAACGGCCGCGCGGGACCTCAGCATCTTCTGCTATGCGCTGGATCCGCAGGGGGCAGACGCACTCGGCATCGAAACACAGAAGGAGCTGATGGAATTCCTGCTCGAAAAAGGATTCCCCATTCATCAGGGATACCGGATGTGTACCTCGATCGAGGCGATCCAGAAGGTCTTTGACGGTTGGAAGAAGGAGCGCGAGGAGCTTCCGTTCGACATCGACGGGATCGTCATCAAGGTGAATGACCGCCGCATGCAGCGCGATCTCGGCTCCACAGCCAAGGCGCCGCGCTGGGCGAGAGCGTACAAGTTCCCCGCGGAACAGAAGACAGCACGGGTGCTGGATATTCAGCTGCAGGTCGGCCGCACCGGCGCCATCACGCCCGTGGCGCACTTAACTCCGACACTGGTCTCGGGCTCGACCGTCGCTCGCGCGACCCTGCACAACGCGGATGAGATCGAACGGCAGGACGTGCGTATTGGCGACACCGTGGTGATCCAGAAGGCCGGCGACGTCATTCCGGAAGTTGTGGAAGTACTGAAAAACCTGCGCCCGCAGGGCACCAAGCCCTTTCACTATCCCAAGCACTGCCCCAGCTGCGGTTCTGCTCTGGAGCGGCCCGAGGGTGAAGTGGTGCACCGCTGCCCGAACCCCAAATGCGCGGCCGCGCGGCAGGAGCGCATCGAACACTTCGCCTCGCGCCATGCGATGAACATCGAAGGCCTCGGCAAGGAAACGGTGGAGCTGCTGCTCGAAGAAGGCCTGATCACGGATCCGGCGGATATCTTCTCGCTCGCCGCGGAAGATCTGATGGGTCTGCCGCTCTTCAAAGAGAAGAAGGCGACCAATCTGCTGGAATCGATCGTTCGGGCCAGACATGTTCCGCTGGAGCGGTTTCTCTTCTCGCTCGGCATCCGGCACATCGGGCGCGAGATCGCCGAAATCCTTTCGCGCCGCATCCATTGGCCGGTCGAGAAGAAAGAGGTGGAGATCGAAGAAACCGTGGGACCGCAAAATTCCCTCTTCGGGGAGGGACGGAAGAAGGTGAAACTGCACGGCATCACCATGGGCAGCATCGTCTCGACGCTGCAAAAGATCTCGCACGAAGAAATTTCCGCTTTAGATGGCATCGGGCAGGTGGTGGCAGATGCTCTGAAGGAATGGATCGCGGATGAGGACAATCGCAACCTGCTGCACAAATTCGGTCAGGCGGGCGTGCTCGCCCTGCAACCGGAGGGCAGTCATGCTCCGCAGATCTTCTCGGGCAAGACGTTCGTACTCACGGGCACGCTCCCGACCTTGAGCCGCGAGCAGGCCAAATCGCTCATCAAGGACCGGGGCGGCAAAGTGAGCTCCTCGGTCAGCAAAAAAACCGATTATGTGCTCGTGGGCGCGGAACCCGGGAGCAAGGCAGATGACGCCGAAAAACTGGGAGTGAAGATGATGGAGGAGAAGGAGTTTCTGCAGATGCTATGAGGGATCGCACGCACGAAGGTGCCTGCCGCACAGTTGCGCGTCGTGATAATAACTGAAATCTCTGGCGGCTCGCCGGCAATCGTACGTGGGAAAGAAATATCTGCAATTCTGCGCCGTGCCCCCAGCACCGATGCCGACATTCCATTGCAGGAAACGGAACGAAAAAGGTACAGTGCCGCATATGCCAAAGTTCGCATCGCTTATTCGGTGGATCGGGATCGCCACACTGCTCCTCCTCCTCTGGACACTCTACAACTGGCCCGCACTCGTGCATGTCTGGTGGCTTTTTGACGATCTCGTAACGGTACCGCTGTATCCCATGTCTCATACTCTGATTCGATCGGTGACGCAGGGACGTCCGATAGGAATTTTCCTTTTTTTACTGAATTACATCCTCATGAACTGGAATCTCACTGCCGCCTTCTTCATTCTGCATATTCTCCAAGCAATTCTGCACGTAACGGCGGCCATGCTGATCGGGAAGATCCTCATTCATTTCTCGCGCACGCGCGCTGCTTTTATCGCCGTTCTGCCCTTCCTCCTGTGGCCGTTCGGCAATGAGGCGACACTTTGGATCGCGGCAACGTTGTACCCTTTGGCGGCCTGTTTATCGCTCGGTGGAATACTGCTGCTCATCGACAACAAGAAGGTCTCCTTCCGCCGCAGGCTTGCCGGAATGTTCTTGATTTCCATCGCACCATTCTGCGTTCAGCCAGCCAGTCTGGCGGGCCTTTCCGTGTACTGCATCGCCCTCGCACTCTCCATCCTTGACCGCGAACGCCTTTCCATACTTCTGCGCGCCTGCCCCTACATCCTCATCGCCTACGTGTTGGGCATCGCTGGTAACGCGGTGCTGCCGTTTCTCTTACACGACAGTCACACCTTGGGCACTGATCCGGCAACAGCGCTCCTGTATCAGTCTCTGCCACAGATAGTTGCGGGATTAAAGTATCTGCTCACACACCCGGCTTTTTATCCCCAGTGGCTGGTAAAGATGCATATCGCCACGCTTGCACTCGGCATCATCTCTTTTGTTATTTTCCCCGCAGCCCGGACCATACGAGAGTACACGATCAATACCAGCATAGTTCTGTTCCTCGTTTTTTCGTTCCTGTTCATCCTTCGTCTGCCCACGATTCTTCTTGGGCTCTTCTGGTTTTCCGGACGAACAATGTACTTTGACCCCCTGCTCCTGACCTTCGCTCTCTGTCTCGTCCTCCGATCGAGAATGGCGCCAACGTTTGGGGCAATCATCGTATCTTTCATAGTGCTCATCCTCGCCATCGGGTACTTCCCCATTTCGATAACCTATGCGCGGGAGCATGTAGTGGTCTTTCAGCGCGATCGGGAAACGCTAAAAGGTCTGGAGGAGATCGCAGGCAGACAGCAAATCGGCCAGTTGGTGGTCGCGTACGATCCTGCATCCTATCCCGTGTTCAATCCCTATTCCTTGCGCTACCCCGGCTTCGGGGAAGTGAATCAGTCCGTTTTCACCACCGGCTGGTACCTCCCCTACTTCCTCGCGCTCTTCTCTGATACGCTGCAGCTGCAACAGGATCCTGCAGAGCAGGCCCCGTGCCTTGCTGTTTGCGCACAGGATATCAACAGTCAACGGAGGAGCGTGCACGTCCTGGAAAAGCCTAAACCGGCTGTCTGCCTCTGCCCGTAAACCGTAGATAGCCGTTCCGTGGCAACCTGACCGCGAGGTGCAGTAAACTTGACAATTTGGTTCTCTGGTAGGACGATAAGACTCCAATGGCTTCGACATCGCACCATTCGGAGGAGGCACCACACCCCAGAAATGGAAATGGCTTTGACCCGCTGCTGGAATGGTTCGGTGTCCCTCCGGATGCTCACACATTTTACGCGGTGCTGGGGATCGACCCGGGGGAAACGGACGGCCCCACCATCGAAGCTGCCGCAAAGGATCGCCTGGAATATCTCAAACGGCACCTCAACGGTTCGCACGCAGATGCCGCCCAAAGAGTGAGGAAAATTGTCGAAGATGCGCAAACATGCCTGCTCGATCCGAAGAAACGGAGAGCGTACAACGAGAAGATCCGTCACAAGCGTCCTGAGCTACTGGTTTCGCATACGACGCACGACATTATTGCAGATGTCGTTCCGGCAGCAGTGTCACGCACCGAGGCGCCTCCCCAAAGCCTATTGTCACGCATGGGAGCAGGAATGAATCGCAAACACTGGATTGCCGTGACCGCTGCGGGAGTCCTGGGAGGGGTAGCCGCACTCTTCGGCTTGTCTAAGAACGGCGAAACACCCCCCGAGCAACCGGCGGCTCCTGCGGAACTCAACCTTGCGGAAAATGCCCCCGAGCTTAATCGGAGTCCCGTGACTCCTCCTGCTGTGCCTCCGACAACCGTTGCGACCCCTCCCGAGCCGCCCACACCGAAACCGTCTGCCCCGACCACTCCCGCCGTGGCGGAAGCTCCCGTGAATCCTCCTCCACCCGCCGTGCCGCAGGAACGCGAAACCACTGCTCCCGCGGCTCCTGCCGCTGCAGCAGAGACAGTGGAACAGCCTGCCATCGCAGAACGCGCAGCGCCGGCCCGCTCCGACGCCCCCACGCAGGAAGATCTGGAGTCGTACCGCAATCTTTTGCAAAGCCCGACGCTCGCCAAACAGACCGTGCAACAGCTGATCGAGCAGGCACGGCAATCCAGTAAGCCTGTCGAACAGTGGATATTACTGGATATCGCACTCAGGAAAGCGCGAGCCGAACGCGACCTCAGTCAGATGATGGCCGTGCTGGCAGAAAAGAAAATGCACTTCGCCGTCGACGACTTGGTAATGGAAGAGAGCATGGAAGCAGTCCGGAAGGCCTCCATGCAAAAGGGAGGCAATGTGGCACCGGTGATGACCGGCGCTTCGAGCGTGATCCGGGGCCTGTGCGCCCGCGATGCATTCGACGAGGCCAAGAAATTCATTGCCGCCATGAAGGACCGCCCGTCGGCGCACCGAAAGGAATGTCTCGACATCCTCCGCGTCGTGAGCCAACTCCAGAAAGCCTATGACGAGGCGAACATCGCAGAGCACCAGAAGACGCTTGCAGAGCATCCCGATGATGCCGGGGCGAACCGGACAGTGGGTCTGTACCGCTGTTTCAAGGAGGGAGACTGGTCCTACACCTCCGCCCTGCAGGCATCGAATGATCCGGCTCTCCGCAGTCTGGGGCAGCGCGTGGATCGCCGCGAATCGCTCTCCGCCGCCGAGCTGCTGCAACTTGCCAAAGACATCACCGCGACAGAGACGGGACCCGGTGCCGTGGCCATGGCCATGCAATGTCTGGAACTTGCCGCGCCCAAAGCGGACACTATGATACTCACTGCAGGCATCCATGATTTGCTGCAGGAACTGGCCAAGAGTCATCCGTCCGTGCCGCCGTTTTTCCGTGGATCGCTCCAAACGAACGCCGTCGCCACGGCAACGCAGACTCCGGACAACATTCATACGAGTGCCCCCGATGTTCTTCCGCCCGGAACAGTGGACCTGGTGGGAGCGGATGCTGCAGCCCTTCTGAAGAGCGGGAAAGTGATCCGTCCGGAATGGGGGGTGACGAAGGATGGAAAACTACAATCGACATCCGGACACCGTACATGGGTATCGAGCATGAATTACGTGGCCCCTTCCGAAGCCATCAAAGTGATCCAATCCGGGCAGTACCGCCTCCGCGTGACGTTCTCGTATTCCGCGGATGGCCGCAGAGAGGGAGAAACCCGCGGTCCGGTCGCCATCGTCTTCCCGCTTCCCAATGGGGAAAATATCACATTGTATTGGGGCGCGAACATGCACGACGATCTGTGGCGCAACGGAGCTGGATTCTACCGTTCGGGATTTGATACGTCTTCCGCTCCGCTCCTCTGCGGGCCGAATCCGCCGCCATCGACGGCAACGCTGACTCATCGCCAGCCGATCGTCGTGGACGACGGACGGAAGTATGTGTGCGACATTGTTGTCCGAACGGTCTCCAATGGATATGCCATCACGGCAGGCATCGCTGAACCGCATCAAAAAACCCTCCTCGCAGCGGTTTCTCTTGCGGCTCCGCCCACAGTGAAGGGAGGATCGTATCTGCTGACTAATGACCCAAAAAATCTGCCGGCACAGTCTGGTCTGATCGGCTATGGTACCGGAGGAGGAACCCTCGTGATCGAAAGTTCAACCATGAGCCCACTTCAACCGGAACGACCGAGCCGGTCCCGATGAGCGCACACATGAACCTGTCAGTTTTTCCTTGAGCAAGGACTGAAGAAGACGACAGCATGGTACCGTGCCTACTTCGCCCAAGGACGCAAAGCAAAACTGCGCGCAGAGATCCTTGCGCTCGTCGCACGGTATCACGACGCGGCATTCCCAAAGCGGGAATTTGTTGCAGGCAAAACGTACCTTCCGCCCTCCGGCAAGGTGTTCGATGCAGAGAAGATGCAGTTTCTCGTGGACAGCGCACTCGACTGCTGGCTGACCGCGGGGCGCTTCGCGGATGCATTTGAGAAAGATTTTGCCAAGTGGATTGGTGTCAATCACCGCTCCATCGTGCATTCCGACTCGTCGGCCAATCTCTGGTGGCGCTCACTGCACTGACATCGCACCTGCCGGGCGATAAACGCCAGAAGACGGGCGATGAGGTGGTCACCGTGACTGCAGGATTCCCCACTACGACGGTCAACCCCATCGCCCAGAACCAGCTGGTGCCGGTATTTCTGGATATCATGCTCCCCACATACAACGTGGATATCACGCAACTGCAGGCAGGGAAACAGACACGTCACGCCCCCTCTGCAGAACCACGTATGAGATAGTCGGGACCTTCTTCCCAGAAGAGAAACCTGTGAACGGGTATTTCTGAACATGGAGCCTATTACCACAGTATTGCATCATATTAAATTATAGTTTATAATATCAAATGTATACACACTCCCATGGCGCTCAGCATCTCCATCGTCATTTGTGCACATAACGAGGAGCACTACATCGCAGGATGCATCGAAAGCATTCTCAACAATAACGATGGAAACCTTCTTGAAATCATTGTTGTTGATAACTGCAGTACCGACCGCACCGCGGAAATCGCGCGGCGCTACCCCGTGAAGTTGGTGCAAAACGATCATTTTCTGGGACTGACTGCTTCCCGCCGGGTAGGGCTATTGCACGCCACGGGAAATCTCACCGCGTACGTGGACTGTGACAATAAAATCAATCCGCAGTGGTTCACAATCATCCAGCGCGAATTTTTGAAGAGTCCATCACTCATCTGCCTGAGCGGTCCGTACCGGTATCCTGAATTGGGATGGGCAAAATATTGGACGCACCGCCTCCTCAATTTCGTCTTCTCGTGGGCCGTGTACATGATATTTGGCGTCATGCTGCGAGGTGGAAATTTTGTCATACGCCCAAAATGTGCCGATGACTTTGCGGACGTTGCGCGTCGCACAAACTTCCACGGAGAGGATGTCATGCTGGCACAAAAATTCGCACAACGCGGCCGGTGTAAGTATGTCGAATCATTCTGGGCCGCCGCCTCAATACGACATTTTCAGAGAACGGGATTTTTCCGCCTCATGTGGCAATACTTCAAGGATTTCATTTCCATTAGAATATTCAACATGTTCAACAGTTGCCGTGCTGACCAAAATAATTGGCGATGCACACCCGCCACGGAACACTGAGATAACCCGCACTAGGCAAATAGTGCAAAATAACGTATAATATACAAGAAGACACATCCAAACCTTCTCTTATGAAAGTCATCATCCTCTGTGGCGGCAAGGGTACGCGTCTGCGCGAGGAAACGGAGTACCGGCCCAAGCCACTCGTACCCGTTGGAGGGAAGCCGATTCTGTGGCATATCATGAAGCTCTTCGCCCACTACGGTCAGAAAGATTTTCTCTGCTGCCTCGGATACCGAGGAGAGATGGTCCGGGATTATTTTCTGAACTACGAGGCGATGAACAACGACTTCACCATCTCGCTGGGGAAACAGAATCATGTCACGTACCACGGAACGCCGCATGAGCATGATTTCAACGTCACACTCGTGGATACGGGTGACGAGAACATGAATGGATCGCGCATCAAGCAAGCACAGAAGTACGTCGACGACGACCTCTTCATGGTGACCTACGGTGACGGTCTCGCCGATATCGATATCCGCAAACTCATCGCGTTTCACCGCGCACACGGCAAGCTGGCGACGGTCACAACCGTGAATCCCGCTTCGCGCTTCGCGCTGCTGCAATTCAACGAAAATGGAATCGTGTCCAAGTATAAAGAGAAACCCAAGATGCACAGCTGGATCAGCGTGGGATTCTTCGTGTTCGACAAACGCGTCTTCGATTACCTCAAAACCGATCCTGCCTGCGTGCTGGAACACGGCCCGCTGGAGCAACTGACGAAAGACGGCGAATTGGTGGCCTACAAACACGAGGGATTCTTCTACTCGATGGATACCTATCGCGATTACGTTCTGCTCAATGATCTCTGGAAAAAGAAGAAGGCCCCATGGGCCGTCTGGGAGAAGAAGCATCGTTCTTCCCGAGGGAACCCGCATGTCGCGCTCTGATTCCGCGTCCTTTTGGCGCGATCGGCCCGTGCTGGTGACCGGCGCGACCGGGCTCGTGGGGTCGTGGCTGGTGAAACGGCTCCTCGACGCCGGGGCGCAGGTCGTATGTCTGGTGCGTGACTGGGTGCCGGGCTCAGAC
>JAQTSK010000035.1 GCA_028711345.1 Candidatus Peribacteraceae bacterium | reverse complement strand
AGTGCGATTGTCACTTCATGCTCATCTCGTACTGTAAAACGTTCATGCTCATCTTGCGTCGGAACAGGGTGTACGATTCATGCTCATCTCGTATCGGAGAAGACTAAGTTTTTGAAGACGCTGATGTTGGTGATACCTTGAGCTTAATCTTTCAAAAAAGTCATCAGGAAGACAATTTGCATCTTAAGATTTGCAGATCGAAGGAAGAAGCCAATACGATTCAACATAGAGTGCTTCCAGCAACTAAACTGCTTCCGCAAGGTGGGACTTGGTCATTAGCGGATTCTGTAATAGACATAGGCAAAATTCTAGAGGGGTCTATTCCATTAGGGAAAATTGGTCAGATTATTGTCGGCATAAAACCGTATCAGACTGGCAAGGGAGTTCCGAAGCAGACAAAAGAAATTGGCGAAGGAAAGGTATTTACTTCAGACCGTAAAGTAGATGATACCTATATTCGTTGTGTGATAGGCAAAGATTTTCACAGGTACGTTTACGTGAACGAGCCATCTATGTATCTAAGCTATGGAAAATGGTTGGCTGAGCCAAGAGAAACTGCACCTTTTTTCAAAGAAAAAATTATTATTCGACAAACATCTGATTCCTTAATTGCTCATCTAGATTCAAATAAATGGATAAATCTCAACAACGTTTACAACGTTGCCGTTGAAGATGAGAATTATTCAAATCTTTACGTTCTTTCATTACTAAATAGTAAATTGATGAATTGCATTTACCAATTTATAAGTCAGGAAAAAGGAAAAACTTTTGCCGAAGTAAAAAAAGTATATTTAGAAAAATTGCCTATAAAACCAGTGAGGAACGATACAAGAAAGTTATTCGAGATTATTGCTCAGAAAATAATTCAACTTAGTTTAGATTTAAATAAACGAAAACAAAATTTCTATAAATTATTAAAGGCGGAATTTGGCTTGAGCCGACTTCCTAAAAAAATGGATAGCTTCTTTAAAATGAATTATGAAGAATTTATAAAGGCATTAGGCGTAAAGCTATCAATGCTGCAAAAAGCCGAATTAATTGACATATTTGAGAACAATAAAAAAATTCTCTCTGCGCTGTTCGAAGAAATTCAAAGTTTGAAATTCGAAACAGACAAACAGATTTGTACATTGTATGAATTAACAAATGAAGAACGTGCGGTTGTTTTGGAAACCTCAACCTCTTGAGAATTACGTTGGAAGAGTACGACAAAATGATTGAGGAAAATATGCAGAAAGAAAAGGATTTGCTGGAAGAACTCAAGGGCTACAACGATGGCGACGAAGCATTCCTCATATCGTGTTCGTACATACTGGAACTCACAAAACACGCTCAAGAGCTTTTCAGGCGTTCGCAACCCGACCAAAAGAACCGACTTATACGCTTCGTATTTGCGAACGCAACCGTACAAGGCGAAAAGCTCGACTACAAGCTGAAAAAGCTCTTTGAGGGTATCGTCGAATGTAACAAAATGAAGAAATGGTACTCGCTGCTGGACGCACTCAGAACGTTCGATTGGGGCAAGTTGAGAACAGACATGAACACCATCAAAGCCATCCTGACCCTGTCGCCTCAGGCTTTTCTGCCTACAGTGAGACCGCTATGCACCTCCTGAAAATATCCGCCAAGCTCGTAAATGGTATACTGTCATTGAACAGTGCTCACATTTTCCCATTCGCAAATGACTGACGAAGATAGCATTCAGAACAAACAGGACTGGGTTGCCATACCGCTGCACGAAGATGTTCCCTCACTCGATCCCGATGCACAGTACTTCACGAATGATCGCGAGGGGTGGCACTGCAAGAACTATCACATGTTGGCGAAGAATCCTGAAGGTCGCATTCGTCATAGCTATTTGAAAGTGGGAGTCGAACCTTGCGATCAGGAACGATGTGAACGGCTGCAGGATGAACATAAAACGCTGCGAGATCGACTGGGGGAAATAGTGCCTTCGGCTGTTTTTATCCACACGCAAATCAGTGAAGACGGAACCGTGGGAGCCCTTGTCATCACGCAACCTGTCGATATCAGTATCGATGTCTGTGATACGGCGCAGTGCGATCATCTTCGACGGATGATGAAGGATAACAATCATCTGCTGCCTGAGCTACAGCACTTTCTGGACGGCATTGAAGGCTGGGAGGCTGAAGGGAAAATATTGGATCTTTCGGGCGAAGAGAATCTTGTGGTGACGGATGACGGTCATTTGCGATACATCGACAGCTTCGAGGTTTTTTTGGACCCCAGTCAGCAACGGCAAGCTGCCTATGTTCAGGCATCGAAAGAGAGAGCAGCATTTTTGCGGGATCTTCTTGGTCAAGTCGATGGATCAACGCAGCAGAGAGATTACTGAAACTGAGCGTTTACCGCTGCCAAGGGCAACAGATCCTTATGAATGGCTCATAGAATGGATGACCGCTGCCAAGTCCTATTTGCCACGCCAAGGCATCCGCTGGCTGGTTCATGGATCGCAGATTGTCGGGAATATCGAGCAGCGTCATGATTTCCGGCGGCAGCGCACGGCACCGGATGTACTGCTCGGCAATTTGCAGTGGTTTGGCAACCGCGAGAATTTGAGCATGAGCGATTGCCCGCTCTGGGATGGCATTCTTCGCGAAGAGTGTCACGATACGATCTACATGCTCGGCTTCTGCGGGAAAAGCGAGCCATCCTGCAGTCGCTCTGCACAAATGCTCGAAGTACGTCATGTCTTCTTCGTCGGTCAGCAGGTTACCCTGCCATGATCTGCATGTTGAAAGAGATGGATGATCTTTCTGAGATTGCAGAAGG
The DNA here is from genome assembly GCA_028711345.1 of Candidatus Peribacteraceae bacterium. Taxonomy (GTDB): domain Bacteria; phylum Patescibacteriota; class Gracilibacteria; order Peribacterales; family Peribacteraceae; genus CAINWJ01. Next base: position 15,273 of record JAQTSK010000035.1, on the reverse strand, counting down.
CAAATTGCTCGTCCTCTTGCATCAACATCAAACTGGGGACACATATCACCTGCCTGCTTCACTGTCGTTGGCGAATCAACATCGCCGCGTACTGACGGAACAATGGCACGATACGAGACACAGCACGTTCCACATTGGCAACAATTCCCGCTGTTTTCGCATGCATTGATCTCGTCTGGTTGGACAGCCCGAAGTTGACTAAGTATATCCATAGTGTCCTATTATATTTACTTCAAAGGAGCAAGCAAGTGCAAAGATTGCATGGAGTAACGTGTACTTTTCTGCTAGAATAAGCAGATTTATGAACACACAACCTGCATTCCGTCCTGAGGCGCTGCACACTCTGACAGATGAGCCGGAGCTCACGGCTGCCGAGAAAAAGGCAGCGTGGCAGCCCGACCGTGCGCGGATTGACGGGCTACTTAAGGCGCAGGCAGTGACCATGAAGCTGCCGAAGGTCTTCTACTCGCAGCGGGACCCTGAGCTACGGGAGCTGCTCCCGTGCGAAGCCACGTTTCACGATGAACTCATCGAACGATACGAAGTCACGGCATCGAAAGAAGGAACCGTGCAGATCCGCATCGTGCCGAAGGATCTCAATCCCTTCTGGATCACGATTGACGGAAACGGCGTGAAGGGTCCGCCGGAGCTACTCAGCACGTTCCTTACGGTGCAAACGCAGCAGACTTCCACGATTCAGCAATATGCTCAAGGCTCGCTTCGTGGTGTAATGGGAGGCAGTGAAGCAGTTGTACCCCTCGCAGGCGTACCTTTCCACGTTACTCAAGGCAGCGATGCAGGCATCGCAGCCTGACGCAGAGCGGGTCGTCATTTCCTTCGATTCTCTCGATTCAGCTCAGCGCCTCAAGCTGCTGCGGGATCTTCCGCTGTACTGCGATGCCGCGATACCGCGACCGATGGAGCCGGACCCTGAGACTGTACGGACCATCGGGCTCTTTCAGCTTGGAAAGAACAAGAAGGACATCAAGGCGATGGAGACGATTGTCAGCATACTTCTGGATCGTGAGGGATACGACAAAGCACCGTTTGCTGAGAAGAAGCTCGCCAATGAACTCAGCACGTTCCTGTGGCATTTCAAGGGACGGCTGGACTACGAAGTATTCCAGCTCCTAGAGAAGAACTTCTCAATGCAGTTTGCCCTGCAGAAGGCTGAATTCCCGTACCTCACTCAGTACCTGCAGGCGTTCGTTGATCAGCTTCAGAGAAATGAAGGACCCGCGCCGTTGTTTTCGCATGATAAAACGCGTCAGTTCATCAGAAAAAGCCTCTTGGCATACAGCAATGTGCAGCATGGTACTGTCGTGACGCTACGCTCGGATATTTTGGAAAGTCAGTTGCGAAAGGAGTATGAACTTGTACACGACGAATACGTTCCTCTCGCTGAGTCGCTGTTTGAAATCTGGAAGGAGAAATGGCTTCCGATCACCTCGGTTTCCGGCAACATCGTGCATTTCCAGTCGGTAGTTGCCACTCAGAAACAGGGAATTGCTTTCGATGAAAATGAATCAAAACTTCGTATCCAAGAAAAGATCGTGAAGATAACCAAACACAAGAGTCAGTGGAATCTCCTGAAGGTTCTCTGCAAGGATCGGGAAAGCCAAGAGAAGGATTGGCAGTTTTCTGAACTGAGAGAGCAAATCGACGCAGAGAAGAAGGATAAGGACTACTACAATTATTCAAATCAATTGAGGCATCGCGTTCAAGCTAATGGAGTCAATGATTTCCTTTTGACGACAGCACACTCTGTTCAAATCAACCCTCGATATCTTGAAGAGTCTTAAGACAGCTTAAGCCAGTCCAAGATACAAAGTTCGTATGGTTCGCGCCGATGCCAAGCGGCAAGCGCGAATCATCGGCTGACGCACCCAAGCAGGACGCTCCGGACGTTCTGAGCTTCGACGCAACGCAGAACCTCGTCGGCTTCTTTGCGCTGCTTCTGAGCATCGACAGACGTACCAATCCGGAGCGTTACCGCTCCGAGTAATTCCTTCCCCTATTTCCTATGCCGAAGAATAATCCAGAAAAGGAGTTTACGACAATGCTCAATGAGCTCCTGAGGGAGCACACGAAGCAACTTCTCTCCGAGCGCATCAAGCGCGGGCTCAAGCAGGCGAAACGCAGGAAGTCCCGCAAGCAGCAATGATCGATACCATCGTCCTCACCGTGCCGAGGGGAGACTATGTGATCTTCGATCATGACTGCTTCACGCCGTCCACACAGCGCATCCACGAAGCCGGAAACATGCAGACAAAGCACGTGAGCAACCCGTCACAAAGTGACTGGAAGGAAGGTATCTACAAGCCGCGCCTCACAGTCCGCAGGCGGTTCAGGACAGGCATTGTGACGATACCGCTCAAGATCGAGTTCTCCGTGCCGAAGCTCCTTCATGGTAACAACGTGGATGAGCTGAAGGAATCCGACTTCGAGACAGTCATCCTGAAGTTGCAGCGGGTCCTCGTGGATATGGGTGTCCGCACCTCTCAGGAAGTCCTGCGAAGGGCAAGCGTCTCAGCGCTCCACGTATCGAAGAACATTCCCCTGAGCTGTGGCTATACCGCCAGCTACGTGATCAAAGAGCTGAGTAAAGTAAACCTGACGCGCAAGTTGGATCTCTCGCAGACGGATTTCCGCAACGAAGGGAAGTCCCTGCAGTACTACGCTGTCTCGCATTCCTTCGTCCTGTACGACAAGATCAGCGACTTGAACCAGTCGAAGGGCAGGGCAATAGACAAAGACCAGCTGCCGCAGCAATTCTCGCTCTTCTCAGAGCTCAGGGAAGAGCACACAGAGCTCCTCCGGATGGAAGTACGGCTGAGCAACCGTACCAAGCTCAAATCCGTCCTCGGGAGCCTCGGCTACCCTGAGGAACCTGTCTTCGCCTCCGTCTTCCGGCGCGAGCTGTGGCAGCGGGTCCTGCTCAAGTACTGGCAGGACATGATCGCCTCGCGCAACCTCTTCCTCTTCGAGAAGCTCGGCACGGCACAAGGGACCCTCAGGAACATCCTGCAGGCGCATCCGATACTGAAGCCGAAGCAAGCCATCTACCTGACGGGGCTCTCGCTCCTCGTGAGGGAGACAGGTGCGCGGGAGCTCAGAAGGCTCCTTGAAGACTTCGCGGGTCCGCGAACATGGCAGCGGGTAAGCAAAGATATTCGCGGACTCAGCGAACAAGCGCGCAGTGCGGCACTGCATGAGTACGTGCGGGATATAGAAGAATGCTTAAGCAGATTTGAGGCGTACAGGCGAGGGAAGACACAATCTGGATCTTTTCTTATGTAAATAATTCCGATAGATTTTAACCTATGAAGTCCCTCACTGCTCAATACTTCACCGCGCTTCAGAAGGAACACACGACTGGCCGCGCACGCGAGCACAGCTACCGCCCCGCGCTCAAGACCCTCCTCGAAGCGGTCAATCCGGCTATCACTGCCACCAATGAGCCGAGCCGTGAGAAGTGTGGCGCGCCGGACTTCATCATCCTTCAGAAGGACCTTCCCATCGGTTACGCGGAAGTGAAGGACATCGGCGTGAATCTGGATGAGACGGAAGCATCTGAGCAGATGCTGCGGTACCACGTCCTTGGGAATATTTTCCTGAGTGACTATCTTGAATTCCGCTTCATCCTCGGCGGGAAGAAGTACGAGTCAATCAGGATCGGGAATGTCGTGAACGGAAAACTGGTACCGGAGGAGAAGAATTTCGAGCGTTTGGAATATCAACTCAAGGATTTCATGGTGACTCAGGGGATCACGATCAATTCCGCTCCGCAGCTTGCCAAAATGATGGCCGATAAAGCCAAACTCATGAAGTTGATCATTTTCAATGCTCTCAATGATCCTGACCAACCGGAGAGCACTTTGCACGATCAGCTAACGGCTTTTCAAAAAATACTGATCCACGACATGACGGAAAGCACCTTCGCGGATGTGTACGCGCAAACCATCGCCTACGGTCTGTTCGTGGCACGATTCTATGATCCGTGTCTGGACAGCTTCTCGCGACGCGAGGCGGAAGAGCTGGTACCGAAAAGCAATCCATTCCTTCGCAAGCTCTTCCATCACATCGCTGGTCCCGATCTGGATCACCGCATCGCGTGGATTGTGGATGCGCTCGCCGACGTGTTCCTGCACTGTGATGTGGCGAAGATTCTCGCGAACTTCGGCACCGCGACCAAGCGTGAGGACCCGATCATTCACTTCTACGAAACCTTCCTCGCCGCTTACGACGCGAAGCTGAGGAAGAGCCGTGGCGTGTACTACACCCCCGAGCCTGTAGTTTCGTTCATTGTACGATCCGTGGATGCACTCCTCAAATCCGAGTTCGGACTCCCCCAAGGCCTCGCGGATACGAGCAAGACGACCATTACCGTGCAGCGGCAGGGAAAAACCAAGAAAGAACAGAAACAGAAGCTGGATGTGCACCGTGTACAGATTCTGGACCCCGCAGCGGGCACCGGCACCTTCCTCAATGAGGTCATCAAGAACCTGTACAAGCGCTTCGAGGGCCAACAAGGAGTATGGGGCAGCTACGTGGACAGTCATCTCCTCCCGCGTCTCCACGGTTTCGAGTTGATGATGGCTCCGTACACGATGTGTCACCTCAAGCTTGGCCTCACGCTCAGGGAGACGGGCTACAAGGAGGGCAAGCAGCGCCTCGGCGTGTATCTCACGAACAGCCTTGAGGAAGGGCATGAGGACTACGAAACACTTTTTGCGAGATGGCTCTCAGAGGAAAGCAACGAAGCCAGTCGAATCAAACAGGAGATGCCGATCATGGTGGTCATCGGCAATCCGCCATACAACGTCAGCTCAGCCAACAAGGGTCCATGGATTCGGAATCTTATTAAGGATTACAAAGACGGATTGAACGAGAAGAAAATCAATCTGGATGATGACTACATCAAGTTCCTCCGTTTTGCTCAGTACAACATTGAAAAAACGGGGCAGGGCATCGTGGCGATGATCACGAACAATTCTTTCATCGATGGCATTACGCATAGGCAAATGCGGAAGAAACTTCTCGAAACCTTCGATGAAATCTTTGTGTATGATCTCCATGGTAGTCTAACAAGAAAAGAGAAGGCGCCCGATGGCAGCAAAGATGAGAATGTATTTGATATCCAACAAGGAGTTTCAATTAGTATTTTTGTGAAGACAACCGATTCCAAAAAACTTGCGCGTTTATATCACTGTGAGAGCTACGGAAGACGGGAAGACAAATATGAGAGGCTATGGAAGGAAGATGCGAAAAGCAGGAAGTGGACTGAGCTGAATCCCGTGGAGCCGTATTTTTTCTTTACACCAAAGGAACTAACTAATAGTGACTACCAATCATTTATCAGTGTAACTGAAATCTTTCCATTCTATTCTTCGGGTGTTAAAACGGAGCGTGATAATGTAACAATTCAATTTAATCGAGATAGAATGAAAAAGGTAATCGTGGACTTCCAACAAGATACTGATGCTGATTTACGATCTCATTATGAATTATCCAAAGACAGTCGCGATTGGTCAATAACACGTGCAAAAAAAGATGTTATTGAGCATGCTTACGATCCGAGCCTATTCACCAAAATTTTGTACAGACCATTCGATGAGCGTGTAACCTTTTATACAGGAACATCCAAAGGATTTATTGGAACGCCGGCTAAAAAAGTCATGGCACATCTCATAAATAGAGAAAACATTGCTCTGTTAGCAAAACGTCAGTGCAAACAGGTATTTTCGTATGCTTTTGTATCAAATGCGATCTGTGAAAGCTGCGTATTTGAGAGTGCTTATGCGAATAATTCTGTTTTTCCTCTCTATCTCTTCCCCGACGAATCTCAGGAAGGCCTGTTCGGCGCAGCGCGGAAGCCAAACCTCAAGATGGAATTGGTCGCTGAGATCGCGAAGAAGTTGAAGATGACATTTGTGGAAGACGGCACCGGAGATGGCAAGAAGACCTTTGGACCCGAGGACATCCTTGATTACATTTATGCTGTCCTCCATAGTCCTTCCTACCGCGAGAAGTACAAGGAATTCCTGAAGATTGATTTCCCGCGCTTGCCGTTCACAAGCGATGCAAAGCTGTTCTGGAAGCTGGTTTCTCTTGGCAGAGATATCCGGTTGCTACACCTCATGGAGTCGCCGAAGCTGGAAAAACTGATCACGCGCTATCCTGTGGATGGAAGCAACGTGGTGGAGAAGATCGAATTTGAGGGAAAGGAGGAAGGAAAGGTGAAGATTAATGAAGTGCAGCATTTCGATGGGGTCCCGCGCAGCGCGTGGGAGTTCTTCATCGGCGGTTACCAGCCAGCGCAGAAGTGGCTCAAGGACAGGAAGGGGCGACCACTTTCGTGGGAAGATGTTTCTCATTATCAGCGCATGATTGTGGCGCTTACGGAGACGGCAAAGCTCATGGAGGAAATTGATGAGGTGATAAAGCAGAATGGAGGTTTCCCGATCAAGTAATTTCCCCTTTTTTATGTTCAACCCTCTCAAGCCCTACAACACCCTCCCGTACCTGCCGCCGAAGTATGACTTCGACCAAGTGCCTATCCTCAAGGCTGTAAACGCAGCGAATAAGGCACTCTCGCGTCTCAATGCGCTCGCCAGCAAGCTGCCGGACAGTTCCATCCTCATCAGCCCGCTCCTCGTCCGCGAATCACTTGCCAGCTCCAAGATCGAGAATATCAATACGACGATGCAGGAAGTTTTCCAGATGGAGCTCCTGCCGGAGAAGAAGCGCACGGGTGCCGCCAAGGAAGTGCTCCACTACCGCGATGCCATGCTCCACGGGCTCGCGCTGGTACGCAGGAAGGGCTTCCTCGCGACGAATGACTTCGTCGCCATCCAGAAGATCATGGAACCCAACAAGACGGGCATCCGTCACATGAACGTGACGATCCAGAACATGAATACGAAGGAAGTGCTGTATACCCCGCCGGAAGGCGAGAAGCTGCTGCGGGATCTACTGGAAAATGTCGAAAAATATATCAACCTTCCGGACGACGGTGTGGACCCGCTCATCAAAATGGCGGTCTTCCACTACCAATTCGAGAGCATTCACCCGTTCCTCGACGGCAACGGCAGAGTCGGGCGCATCCTCATGATCCTGTACCTCGTCATGTCCGGTCTCCTCGACCTGCCTGTGCTTTTCCTAAGCGGCTACGTTGGGAAGCAGAAGAGCGAATACTACCGACTCTTGCAGGAGACGAGGCTCACAGGGGACTATAGTGAGATTGTCACGTACTTCCTGCGCGGCGTGCAGGTGCAGGCGGAAGAAGGTGTAGGGCGTGTAGAGAAAATCGAGAAGCTCATGGAAGCATCCGAGAAGGTCATCGAGCAGTCCATGAAAGTCCGCAGCCACCGACTGACGAAGTGCATCTTCAGTAAGCCGCTCCTGACGATTGATTACGTGCAGGAGTACCTTGCGCTGTCTTCCCGACAAACCGCATCGAAGTACCTTGCCGAACTGGAGAAGCTTCATCTGCTGGAAATGAAGCAGCTTGGACTGAACAAAATCTTCTACTCCAAGCCGTTTATCCGTCTTCTTTCCTAATGTTAAGCAGATTAACATAAGGGCGAAACTATGTTAAAATTTCGCCTTTTATTTAACATAAACTTGTGTTACGTTAACGACCGTTACCATGAAAGCAGTCATCCTCGCACGGGTCTCATCGGCTGAGCAGGAGCTGGGACACTCCATCCCCGCGCAAGTGCGACGGCTGCAGGAATATGCCGAGCGCAAGGGTATGACCGTCATCGAAACACACTCCATTACCGAATCTTCCACAAGCGGCAACCGCAACAAGTTCAGCTCCATCATCAAGATGATACGGGAGTCGAAGGAACCGATTGCGCTCATTGCCGACACCATCGATCGGGTACAGCGCAGCTTCAAGGAATCCATTGTGCTCCTTGAGCTCCTGAAAGAGGGCAAGATCGAAATCCACTTCCTGCGCGAGAACCTGATACTGCAGAAAGACTCCAATAGCGCCGAGCTCATCCGCTGGGATATGGGAGTCGTTTTCGCACGTGCATACGTCCTGCAGCTCAGCGACAACGTGAAGCGCGGGAACGAGCAGAAGATCCGCTCAGGGGAATGGACGGGCAGAGCTCCCATCGGCTACCTCAATGTCACGGTAGAGAACGAACGACCGTGGATCGTGCCGGACCCCGAGCGTTCAACCTACATCAAGCGCATCTTCGACATCTACGGGCAGGGAAACTCCTCCATGATCATGGTTGCGAAGCAGATGAAATCGGAAGGACTGCGGTCGATGAAGGGCAAGGCACTCTCCGTGAGCATGATCGAGAATATCCTCAAGAATCCGTTCTACTACGGCTCAATGCGCTGGAAGGGCAACAACTACCCTCACAAGTACGAGAGGCTCGTTACAGAGGATCTGTGGCACAGGGCAGAGGCTGTACGCGAAGGCTGGCACAAGAAGCCCTTCAAGTACGCCGCCAAGCCCTTTATCTTCCGCGGGCTCATCCAATGCGCTCACTGCGGCTCCACGCTCACGCCGCAGCGCCAGCGTGAGACGAACGTCTACTACAACTGCAGCAAGCGCCAGTGCGAAAAGAACAACATCTATGCCAAGGAAAAGGACTTCCTGCAGGAAGTCGGCAAGGTCCTTAAGTGCTTGGTCCTGCCGCAGAAGCACATTGATGAGCTCGTCGCCAGCTTGAAAACGCACGGCAAGGCTCAGCAGGTCTTCCATATGGAATCCATGCGTGGATTGCAGACTGAGTACGACCGGATAGAGGGACGGATCGGCAAGATGTACGACGACAAGCTGGACGGTTGTATTACTGCGGATATGTACGACAAGAAGCTGAAGGAATACAAGATGCGCCAGTCGGAACTGCTCACCTCTATGCAGGCACATTCCAAAGCTGATCAGCAGTACCACGTCACGGCTTCGCTTGTACTGGATCTCGCAAAGCGTGCTTTCGAGATCTTCGGGCGTTCTGAAACACATGAAAAACGCCAACTCATCAACTTCGTCTTCCAGAACATGCAATTGAAAGACGGGAAGCTGATCTACAAGCTGAAAGAACCGTATAACCTCATCGTGCAGTACGCCAGTCATCCATTATGGTACCCCCGGCAGGACTTGAACCTGCGACCAACAGGTTAGAAACCTGCTGCTCTATCCACCTGAGCTACGGGGGCACGATGCCGTGAAGGGATTGTACCGTGCCTTCTCTATCCATCCCCCTTCGCTCCTGCGGGAGCTTCGGAGGGACAGGCCTGAGCGCTGGGGGCACGATGCCGTGAAGGATCATTGAATGATCTGTATATACGATACACGAAACCGGAGCGTTCCAAATCTGAAACTGAGAACGTGCCGCTTGCAACAGGATCTCCTGCCATCACGCTTTCTGCAGCTTTCTCCGAACCAGTCCCACGCCCGCCGCCGCACCGGAGACGAGGAAGATGATGAGACCGGGACCGGTGGACGTCCGCGCGGGGCTGGGAACGGACTCCGGTTGTCGCATCGCTTCACCGCCTTGCTCCCGGGGAGTCTTCGGAAGTCCCTGCGGGATGGAGGCGGGAGTTCCGGAAGGAACCTGAGGCGGTTCTTTGGAAGGAATGAGACCCGCTGCAAGAGGAGAATCCGGAGCGTCAACCGCGTAGTACACCTCCATCGTGCAATCACCGGAACATCCGTCACCGTCGGTTCTGTTCCCGTCATCACACTCCTCTGCGGCATCGAGCGTTCCGTTGCCGCAACTGGTGGCAGCGGGCATTCGGGGCTCGGAATATGCGCTCGGATCGTTGCGGACGGAAGGTGTCGGGGAGAGAACCGGAGATGCAACCGGAGGCTGATTCATCTGTACGGGAGCCGGCGAAATGTAGGATGGATAGAACGGAACAGCCGGAGTCGTGCCATAGACGGGATTCCTGACGTAGCCGGGACCGCCGCCTGTGTGATACGTAGGCGGATCCGTGACGACAGAAACGGAGGACGATGTGGCGACGGCTGCCTGTGAGTGAGTGCTCGACGCGGAGGAAGCTGAGCTGTTCCACCGTCCGAAGGGAATGGGGATATCGAGATTCACATGCTGTCCGAACGGAATCGGAATGTCATACGTTGCGATGTACGCCCCGAATGGAACGGGGATGTCGTAGGGCATCTGACCGCACACGATCAGGTTCTGCAAAGCGATCGAAGCGGACGGAGGAACCCCGACCATATTTCCGAGATACAAAGACGATCCGACCGGTCCCATTCCGCCGGGAGATGACTGTGATCCGATCACTACATTATTCGTGCCATCGAACAGTTCCCAACCGTCAGCACCCCACGTTGCCCGGACCGTCTGCCACGTCGAAGGAGCCGACCATGAACCTGCGAGACTTCTTCCGACAGCCGCTCTATTCGCCTCCAGCGACAGAGTGCCGTTGTTGCCCTGCAAAACCAGACGGGGATCACCCGCTTGTCCCGTCGACACCATCACACCGGGATTCGCCGGCCCCGTCCCCATCACATCCACGCACAACCGGCCGTCGACGGCGGGAAACTTTGCCGCATCGTACCGAATGTAACCGCTTGATCCGGGAACGTACGCAGTCCGGCCACCCGCCATCTGAACATTGCCACCGTGCACTTCTCCGACCTGAGTCCCGTCCAGCGGATCAACGAAGAGAACCGGACGCAACCCGCAGCAATTTTCGACGAACGGACACGGATCCCAGCCGGTCATGATGCATGAAATAGTCGAAGCGCTACTCCCGGCGCCGGAAGACGAAGAAGATACGGTGCCGCCGGAAGTGGCGGTTGATGAAGTCGCCGACCTGGACGTCGAGGTAGACGATGCGGACGGGGAAACTGCACTCAAGGATGATTTTACGGAAGATGCAGCGGAGCTGTATGAGGAACCGATGGCAGATGCACTGGATGTTAATGACGATCGGATCGATGACGAAGATGAAAACACCGATGAACTGACAACAGAGGCGGCAAAAGAAGATGAGGCAATACTTTTGAACGATGATTGGACGGAAGAAACGGCGGACGCGAACGACGATTGTAATGATGAAGCTGTTGAAAAACTCGCAGAACTGACGGAAGCAATTGCGGAGGAGGATGAAAATGCGGAAGATACCGGACAGATCTGACAAGAGCCGGCACAGAGAACCGTACCGCACGTTCCGACTGTGATGGTGGCTGTACCGAAGCAATCGATCACAGCTTCAACGCATTGATTGTTGTACATACCTTTGTTGCATATGCCGACGGGACAAGACGTAAATGATGCATATGAGGCACTCGAGGAGCGCACTGAAGATGAAGCCGACACCTGTGAGGAACTGACAGAATAAGCAGTGGTTACGGATGAGGCGGCGCTGAACGAGTGCGCTCTCTCCGATGATGCGACCGAAGAAGGCCGGCTGGAGAGAGAAAAGGCTGATGAGAATGAGGAATGCATAAAGGAATCAGCCGAAAACTGCATTGATGAGGAGGCGCTGCCTTCCGATGCGCAGACACTGCAACAGACTTCGCCCGTCACTCCGCATGCTCCGGCTATCGTTCCTCCCGCACCGCAACCTCCCGCAGTCGGTGACACATTCTCATACTGCGACGGTACCGATGGATCCCGTGTAGCGCATCTGCCATCACTGACGCACTCATTCCATGCGTCGGGGTCAGCCGTACCCGCACTCCCCGTCCAACATGCATTGAACAAACACGAGCCGCATTCCCAAATGTCCGTCGCCCCTTTTGCCTGCGAAGCACAATCGGCAAAAGGCGTCAGAGGCTCGTCGCTGCATTCATCCATCACGCAATGAGTCCATGCTTCCTCCGCTGCATGATCGCCGCATAAATCAGACAGACATGCCATGCAGCCGATGCCCGGATGATCCCATCCCTGAGCAACGCACGCCGTGTATGCGGTCGCGCAACAGACTCCGCCGTTATCCGTACAGGAGGATGTACAACTCGTAAAATCATCGCAGGTACAAAATCCCTCTCCGGAACAACCCGGCGAGTGACAGCAATCTGCAACGCTCGGATCGCCTGTGCACTCATCAACGGTTTGCGAGGACGGTGCGCCCGGAGTGCAGGAGGATGAAGGAGTGATCCCAGGATTACAATCACCAGCGGAACAGAAACCCTCCAAGTCGTTCGGTGCAGTGCAAGCTGTCCCGTCAGGCTGCCCCATACAATCTGTCAGAATCGGGGAAGGATTACTGCAGCTTCCTGCGGCACAGGCACCCCGATGACCTGTCGTCGTGCTGTTGCATACCTGTCCTTCCGGAGCGTAGCAACTGTAATCGGTGATCGAAATAAAGCCTGAAGGACACGGACCCCCTGAATTCGTACGATCGAAATGACATCCGTCAGCGGAATACGTACCCATGATATCCCCTCGCAGAAAACGCATCTCCATCCGAGGAGCCAATTCCAACGCTATCAAGCCGACGGCCATCGTCGCTGCGACGCCCATCGCCAGTTCGACTCCATGCCTGACGAGGAACCTACCGACGTGCGCTAGTTTCATTGGAATGAAGTGTACCGAAACACCCACTGTCTGAGTAGAGACAATGGAGAATCCCGTTCAGGAGAAACTCCTCCTGTTATCCTGTAATTCGAGATGTAATACGAAATTACGATGATTAGTATCGTATCAATTTCCCGTAGCTGCGGTTCGACCTTCGACAAGCTCAGGTCGCCCTGAGGAATTCGAAGGGCGAAAACCGCAGCGGCAGCGATTGTCGAACCGCCGCTACGAAGATAGAAGTGTTACCTCAGATTCTTTCGCCATCTGCGCATGAGACCGTACCCTGCAGCCGCGCCGGAGGCGAGGAAGATGACGAGACCGGGACCGGTCTGCGCTCGAGCGGGCGAAGGAACGTTTCCGTTGATGATGCGCTGATGCACGAAATTGGAGGAAACGGTTCCGTGCGTGGCGTCCCCGAGGTATGTGCCGAGGATGGTATGGATGCCGGGAGTGAGGGAATCGATCGTCAGCGAAGCGGTGTTGTTCTCCAGTGAAACAGTACCGAGAACAGTCGGGGGAACGGTACGCTCGTCAGTGAACCGGACCTCGCCGGTGGCATCCCGCAGGGCGGGGTTCCCGAGCTGCATGGTGTAGGTGAGAGTCACGGACTGACCGTTGGATGCGGGATTGGCATTCGAAGACAACACCGCATCATACGTCGTCAGATCCGCCGTCAGGGAAGGGGCGGCTGGATTCTCGATCATGCAGACGGAGGAACAGCGATCCCCGTTGATTTTGTTGCCGTCGTCACATTCTTCGTTGTAGTCGAGAATACCATCGCCGCACCAAGGGAGTATGCAGTTGCTCCTGCAGGTGAACTCGGGACCGTTTCCGTTTTCGGCACCCGCATCGCACTGCTCGGTGAGAGGATTCATCACGCCGTCTCCGCAGGAATCGATCTTCACGAAGCGACACCGTGTATCGCAGTTCGATCCGGCGGCGTTCCTCCTCTCACCGTCGTCACACTCTTCACCGAGTGCGTTCTGCACAATCCCGTCACCGCAGACGCCCTGCTTCCGCTGACAACGATCCGTGCATGTCTGTGAGTCGACACCGGAACAGACGCCACCCTTTGACACGCATGAAAGACTGTCCTTCTTCAGGAGACAGGCGGACACGACCTTGCCCTGCACGATACAATTGCCGCCGGGATCACACTCCTCACCGGTTTCCACCGTACCGTTCCCGCAACCCGCGATGACCCCGATTTGACACGTGACGGTGCAATTGGAATCCTGCCGGCCATTTCGCGTTCCATCATCACACTCCTCGTTCAATTGACGTTTGCCGTCACCGCAGAAATCATATCCGTACGAAGAGGATGACGCGGATGAGATGGAGAGGCAGGAAGAACCCGTCGGACTGCAGGTATTGGTGCCGGCGCCTGCAATGGCGGTGCAGATCTGCGTATTCGTCGGACAGACGGTGTGCCCGCCGACGGGGCAGTTGTTCGGACAGAGCGGATCGTTGGTGCCCGGGCCGGGAATGGTGACGCAACCCTGCAGGGTGCACTGCGTGTGGGAGACGGGGGTGGAGGAGGCGGAGGAGATCGTGATGGACGTGCTGGAGGAGGATCTCGCCGACGTGGAGGAGGCGGAGGAGATGGAAATGCAGGAGGAGCCCGGAGGAGTGCAGGTGTCGGTACCGGCACCGGGGATGGCAAGGCAGATCTGGGTGTCGAGTGGACAGACGGTGTGCCCGCCGACGGGGCAGTTGTTCGGACAGAGCGGATCGTTGATGCCCGGGCCGGGAATGGTGACGCAACCCTGCAGGGTGCAGGCGGTGTGGGAGACGGGGGTGGAGGAAGAGGAGGATGTCGAGGAAGAAGAGCTGCGACAAACACTCAAACAGTCACTCATTGAGGGGAACGAATACTGGCAAACTGTCGTACTGATGAAACAATAATCAACAGTGCAACAATTCCATCGACTGATACTCGACGAACTCGAAGAAGAGAATGAACTCACCGATGAGACGGAAATGGAAGTGCTGGAAGAAGAACGGATGCAACGACAACATTCGCCTGAACAAGGACCGCACGTCCCGGAACACACCAAGGATTCACCAACGTTGCACACGAGATTCGTCTGCACGCATCTTCCGTCCAGCATCTCCTTCGAACACCTCGTGAGAGCAGGATCACAGACGGGCCACGAGACGGAGGAGGCGGAGGAGATGGTGATGCTCGACGAGGATTTGGCTGAGGTGGAGGAGGCGGATGAGATGGAGATGCAGGAAGAGCCCGGAGGAGTGCAGGAATCGGTACCGGCGCCGGGGATGGCAAGGCACATCTGCGTGTCGGTGGGACAGACGGTGTGCCCGCCGACGGGGCAATTGTTCGGACAAAGGGCGTCGTTGATGCCCGGACCGGGAATGGTGACGCAACCCTGCAGGGTGCACTGCGTGTGGGAGACGGGAGTGGAGGATGCGGAGGAGATGGTGATGCTCGACGAGGATTTGGCTGAGGTGGAGGAAGCGGAGGAGATGGAGATGCAGGAGGAGCCCGGAGGAGTGCAGGAATCGGTACCGGCACCGGGGATGGCAAGGCAGATCTGGGTGTCGGACGGACAGACGGTGTGCCCGCCGATAGGACAGTGGTCGGGACAGAGGGCGTCGTTGATGCCCGGACCGGGAATGGTGACGCAACCCTGCAGGGTGCACTGCGTGTGGGAGACGGGGGTGGAGGAGGCGGAGGAGATCGTGATGGACGTGCTGGAGGAGGATCTCGCCGACGTGGAGGAGGCGGAGGAGATGG
>JAQTSK010000034.1 GCA_028711345.1 Candidatus Peribacteraceae bacterium | reverse complement strand
ATCGCCGACGCATTCCTTGTAATCCAGAGCGCCGTGCTTGCGCCATATTTTCCCGCCTTTCCGGGCCATGGCGCGGTAGGCTTTCAGATTCTTTTCGGGGATGGGGATCACGTATCCGTCGACGTAGGACATGGGTGGAGGGGGTAGCGAGTGACATCAGGATGATCTTCCGTTTTGTAAGACGGAGAATGCGAGGGGTGCATTACGCAGATGCCGTTTCTTCCACGGAGAATGACCGGGACGACGCCGTGCAGCACCCTCCCGCCTGACAATCCTGCTGCATCTGCGGTCGGCAGGCGTCATACATCCGCCGTTGGAGCGTCTGTATGTGCATATCAGATGTTTCTACCCTTCCCCCTCTTTGTATGAATGCCATCTCACCGTTCATCGTTCTCCTCGTTGTCGCTCTGATCTTCAACTTCATCCCGATGGACGGGCAGCTGAAACGGATCGGGTATATCATCATCGGCATCGTTGCGGTCGTCATGCTCCTCCGGTTTACAGGTATCTTCTAGGACCTCCGAACCCATGGAACAACTACCGAGAAACATCACGGCTGATTGTCCATGGAAGCTGTTTCTGATGGCTTTCGTCCGCGAAAGGACTACACTTCACGTTTAAAGCTCTCATTTTCCGCTCCCACAATGATTATCAATGCGGACTCCCTCGTGCCGCACCTCAAGGAGAAAGTGCGTCCCACCCAGAGCGATACCTCCAGACATCTGCTCTGCCCTCATTGCGGGAGGCGGACGAGACTCAATACATTGGCTGACGGACGCAGGAAATGCACCGTCTGCGGCAGGAAGTTCCGCATCCACAAAGTGACCGTTGACAACAGGCTGCGGCAGTGCGCGGAAATCCTGCTGTGCTTCTGTCTCGATTTTTCGGCGCACAGAACGGCGCTGATCACCCATCATGGGTTCCGGCTCGTCTCTCTCTACTTCGGTCACTTCCGCATACTCCTCACCGAACAGAGTCTCCCGCAGGAAAAGATCAGTCTCCTCACCGATCACAGAGGAGACATCCAAGTGCCGCACAACAAAAACCGCTGCCGATGGTGCCAGAGCAAGCTGCGGTCCGGCGACGCCGAGCATCAGCCGCCGGTGTTCGGCGTGCAGCTCAAAGACAACGGGGAAGTGTACATCGATCCCCTGAAAGACGATGAAGCGGTCTTGCATTTCCATATGTCCGGATTGCCGGAAGAAGCGCCTCCGGAACGCCGTGAGGGGTACGCAGGATTCATCTGTTGCGGGAAGTTCCATCGTTTCACCGAGGACACGCGGAAGAAGCAGGGGGCAGAGCAGCTGTGGACGTGGATCAGAGAGCGGATCAACAGTCATCACGGCATCTGGAAACGGAATACGGGGTACTACCTGAAAGAACTGGAGTGGAAGTACAACGAGCGGTCTCTCGAACCTGAACGGCAGGCGATGAAAATCATCGGGCTGATGCCGACGGATTTCCTCAGCAGATGGTCGCTTGGCGCGAAGGAGCCGTTGATCGAGCACAGAGGAAAATAGTGGTCTGTCAGGTTAAAAAATTCGTCATATTCTGAAATGGCAAAAAGGAAAGAGGTGGTAACGGGCTTGCTGCCTTCCTTCCCTCTTGCCCTTTGGCCTTCCGTCATACGCTGTCCGGATACCTTTGAGGCACTTCATACCATTTCCATTTCAATCCGACACTCAATCAAGATGTCATGGTGAGCGGAGTCGAACCATGACATCGGCATGTCGCCCTTCGACTCCGCTCAGAGTGACATGCCTTTGTATACTTTTGAATTGGAATTGATATCAGTAGGATCCGCAGTGAATCAGTCCAAACCGGTGACGAAGGTGTCCGAACCTGACGAACAAGAGTATTCGCAGAGGCTTGCGCAAAAACGGCAGGCTTCTATGGTGACGGTTCCTTCCCCCCACTGTCGTATGCGTCCCTATCAATCCAGTTTTCCCGCCGCGCGCACCGACAGGCGGTTCTCCGGTGCTCTGCAATCGTGGTTCCCCGCGATCCATTGGAAGACGTTCCCCGAAACCGCTCTGCATTCCGCCGTGCGACGCACAACGTACCGTTCCTAAGCCCCTCTTTTCCGTATCTCTTCCCCCGTAACCATGAACTATCTTCCATTCATCATCATCGGCTCATTATTCTTCAGCACGACGGCGTTCGCCCGGCAGGACACGGCATTTTCCAACAAGCCGTTCACCGACGTTTCCGCCACCCGATCGGACTTTCAGGCCATCGAATACCTTCGCACGCAGAACGTGGTCAAAGGCTATCTGGACGGCAGATACAAACCGGACGCGAGCATCAACCGTGCGGAATTCGTTGAGTTCATCATCAATCCGCTCATTCTGGACACGAATGACATGGGCGCATGCGTGAAAACGAACATATCGGCAGCAGCGACGAACGTATTCTTCACCGATGTGTCGAAAGACTCCTGGTATGCCGAGAACATCTGCTTCGCAAAAACCAAACAGATCGTTGACGGATACCCGAACGGCACCTTCCGCCCCGGAGCCACCATCAATTTCGCGGAGGCGGCCAAAATCATTTCCAACGTTTTCTCCATACAGATCCAACAGGAGGGAACTGCGGGATATTGGTATCGCCCGTACGTGCAGAGCCTCTCCGATTTGCATGCCATCCCGACCGGCATCACGCGCATCGGTCAGACGCTGACCCGGGGCGACATGGCTGAAATCGTCTATCGGTTGAAAACGGATGCGATCCGAAAAAATTCAATGGGATTCGATCGGGCGACAAATTCTCTGTATCAAAGACCGGTCGCGACACCCGTTGTCACCGCCCCGCCGCCGACCGTCGTAGCGAACACCTATGACAGGCCGAGTCGTCGATCGATCGTTGCCGAAGCCGAGCGATTGAACGCGTTACGCGCATTGCAGCGGTAGAGGCTCGCGATCCTTCTCCCTCATTTCTTTCCACCGGTCTCATGAACTTCTTCTGTATTTCCATTCTGAACGTACTGACGTACGCGCGTTTCTTCTCTTCCCCCCTTCACCGATGTTCAACGATTTCATCGCCATCTACGACCTCTACAGGGATGCCATCTTCCGGTACTGTCACTGGAAGTCCGGCGACCGCGGTACGGGTGAAGACCTGACGCAGGAGACCTTTCTGCGGTACTGGAGCTGTCTCAAAAGCAAGAGGGAAATCGCACACACGCGTGCGTTCCTCTACCGCATCGCGCACAATCTTTTCGTGAGCCATGTCCGCAGGAAGAGAGAAGCGTCACTGGATCGGCTTTTGGAGACGGGGTACGAGCCGACGGTCGATCCGTGGCAGAACGTCCACAGTCGTCTGGATGCCCTGCGACCCGTCAGGGCACTCCGCGCCATGCGGGCGCCCTTCAGGAAAGTATTGCATCAGCGTTTCGTGCTGGGTCTCAGTCCCTCCGAGATCGCACTGCTAAACGGTGAGACGGCGAATACGGTGTCGGTCCGCATGTTTCAGGGGCTGAAGCATCTGCGGCTCTCGCTCAACAATTCATCTCCACCCGCTCCGACGGTACTCCTCTCACTTCCCCCCGTTCTATGACTGACGACACCATGAAACCCGTGCAGGACCGCATCAAGAAGATCGTTGAAAACGAGAAACTTCTCAACGAGAAATCGGTCAAGGATAGAAAAGACGAAACGGATCGTCGGGATGCGGAGCGGCGAAAGGAAGAGGAGAAACTGGCGGCACTGCAGAAGGAGGAAGCGTCCGAGATCAGTGCGAACAGCCGGAGAAATGCCGCGTCGCAGGAGACCCTCCGACGCGACGGTGAGGTCGTGCATCTGTCCGAAGAAATCCAGAGAGGATTCATCGATGAGGTGCGGCGGCATGAAGCGGCGGAGAAGAAGCTGGGGGAGCAGGCAACCGCACTCGAATCGAAATTGAGAACAATGAAAGGGGCGAGACCCTCGTAAAATTGGCTTTTCGAAGGCAAGAAACATGTATAGTGCAATTTTATCTCCGTAAGATATCCATCAATCCATGAACATGCGAATAGCCAAAGTCACATCTGACGGCACAGAAACGAAGCTCAGGATTCTCGCGAAGGAGAAGGAGCATGTCCGGCGGAAGCTGGTCGTGACTGCGGAGAAATTGAAGCTGAAAGCAAAGCAGCTCGCCGTGACAGCCAAGCAGAAAGAGCATGTCAGACGGAAGCTTGTGGTGACGGCGGAGAAATTGAAACTCAAAGCCAAACAACTCGCCGTGACCGCGAAGCAGAAAGAGGTCGTGCGTCGCAAGCTCGTCGTGACGGCGGACGAACTGAGGATATCGCGCGCGACGTTGGAGAAGAAAGTGCTGGAACGGACGAAAGATCTGGAGCAGGTCAAAGCCAAGAACGAAGCGATCCTCGCAAGCATCGGAGACGGTCTGGTGGCGACGGACACCGACGGGCGCATCCTGCTGGTCAACAAAGCGTTCGAGAGGTCGCTCGGTTGGAAGCGGGAGGAAGTGATCGGAAAGCGTCTGTCCGAGGTCATTCCGATGACGGACGCCATCGGCAACACGCTCTCGGCTTCCGAGCGCTTGAAGATCAAAACTCCCAACGGAAGCACCGCCGCAACAATGTACTACCGGCGAAAGGACGGAACATCATTCCCCGTGACGATCACCGTCGCGCCCATCACCGCAGGAAACAGGCTCATCGGTACCGTGGAAGTGTTCCGCGACAGCACGAAGGAGAAGGAGATCGACAGAGCGAAATCGGAATTCATGTCCATCGCGTCCCATCAGCTGCGTACGCCGCTCACGGCCATCCGGTGGGCGCTCTCCAGTCTTAAGCGGGAGAAACTTACGGATGAGCAGCAAAGGCTCGTCGTCACCGCCCATGAGACGTCCACGAACATGGCGGTGACCATCCGGAGAATGCTGATGATCTCGCATCTGGAAGAGGACGACGCGGAACCGGAACTCGCCGAGGTGGATCTGCATGACCTCGTCGAAAAAGTAACGCGACTCCACGATGCGCACTGCCGGAGGAACGGGCTCACGCTCATCGTCCAGTGTCCGCACACACTGCTCGTCCGGACGGATGAACAGCTGCTCGTCGAGATTTTAGACAATCTCATCAGCAATGCCTACAAGTACACGCCCAGAGGCGGAACGGTGCGTCTGCGTGTCGGAAAAAAAGAAGGAATGATCCGTATCTCAGTGGCGGATACGGGCTGTGGCATCCCGCTCGCCGAGCAGAAGCGGATTCCCGAGAAGTTCTTCCGCGCATCCAATGTCGCAAGTCCCGCCGAAGCAGGAACGGGCATAGGACTGTACATGGTGTACAACATCGCGCGGGTGATCGGCGGGACGATTTCCTTCGTCTCGAAGGAGAACACCGGCTCCACATTCACGCTTCTATTTCCTTCCTGATTTTCTATGAGCAAACACGTTCTCATTGCCGAAGACGAAACGTTCCTCGCCGATACGATGGGGAAACTCCTGCAGAAGTACTCTGTCCGCGTGACGATCGCCTACGACGGGAAAGAGGCGATCAAGGCTCTGGAAAACGAGGTGCCGGATCTGCTCCTGCTCGACATTCTCCTGCCCAAGCTGGACGGTCACGGGGTCCTGAAATTCATTCAGGATAAGGAGTTGGAGTTTCCCGTGATCGTGCTGTCCAATCTGAGTGACAGGCAGACCAAAGAGGAGTGCAAGCGCATGAAGGTGAAGCACTACATCGTCAAGAACGACATCGATGACGATGACCTCTGGCCTGCCATCGAGCAGTATCTTCGATAGACACGCTCCGTATCGACATCAACCGGATCACTGCAAAAAACTGTTTATCTCCGCACTCCCACCCCGTCCATGAAGAAGAACATCCGACACATCCTCGTCGCCGAGGACGACGCATTTCTCCTCGGCATGATCCGGCGCGTCCTGAGTAAACACGAAGTCCGCGTGAGTACCGCGCGCAACGGACAGGAGGCGATCGACGTGATTCTCAAAGACCCGCCGGATCTCCTTCTGCTGGATCTGCTCATGCCGATCGTGGACGGGTACGCCGTGTTGGAGCTACGGAAGAAGAAGAAACTGACGTTCCCCGTGGTCGTCTGCTCCAACCTGAGTGACAAGAAAAACATCGTCAAATGCGACGGTCTGGGCGTGAATGAATACGTCATCAAGAGCGATATGGATGACGATCAGATCTGGACGGTTGCGGAGAAGTATCTGTGAATGGAACGATGCGCGGGAAATTTCGGAAAAATGACTATTAAGCTAAGCACAAACATCGCAGCGGCGATTCGAAAATCGCCGCAGAATGAGCCATGCATCGCAGCGGTTTTCGAACCGCTGCTACGGTTGAATTGACGAATATCGGAGAAATGTGCCTTAACTTAAGAGTCAATTTCTGAAAACGGCTTCCGGACTTATCACATCTTTTGGACATGATCCTGAATGCCGGATGCGGCAGGCGGATGTCGTTTTGTTGAACGTGCGGTGTATCGACGCCAGAGAGAGCCGAGATTTCTGCTGCAAGGATTGCTATTTGCAGGCGGTGCACTGAGCGCCTTTGCAAAAGTATGATATAATGTTCGCGTGACCAATATTAAAAGAGCAAATACCGATCAGGACGATTCAGGAATCGATTTGAATATTCCGAACATTGACCTGAGAACTCCGAGAATCAATTTGGATTCTTTGCCGTTGCATACTCAGATGATTACCTCGTCTGTCCAAGGTCTTCTGTCGCTTGGCATTATTACAGATCCGACCGACTTGAAACGAGTGACAGCCGCAATGGAGTATCTCAGAAATCCGAGTGGAAATTTCGATGTCTTCAGTAAGCATATCCAAGATATCGGAGAGTCTCTGGCAATCGCAGAGATGGACGAGCCTCTTCCCGACTCAATCTATGCAATGCATGCCCAACTAATACGACTTGAAGTTAAGCACCATATAAATGCGGCGGAGGCGGCTTTCGGGATAAATCCCTCTGATCCGGAACTCGGGCATTTACTTATTCTTGCTCGCGATGCCGCGAAAAATCTTGCGGATGGTTACAAGGACAGGACGTTGCTTGTGGAGGTCGAGGGGTTGATTGTGCAACTGCTTGGGATCACAACAGAGGAATTTCTGAGGCAATATCAAACGAAAGCGATTCGCTGAAGGTTCTCCACCACAGTTCGTTTCAGATTGTGGGATGCACTTCTCTGCTTCCTTCTTCGGATACGCATGGGGAATGGGTTTTCATCGGACCATGGCGGGCATAAACATGGATATTTCAACAACTTCTTTCAATAAAATCAACTCCCCTTGGCTTCGTGATCAGCAGAAAATGATGTCTAAGCCCCTTGGCTTCCGTTCTGCTTTCGCCTAGGATGCCTCATCGAAAAACAGCAACGATCATTTCTCACTCTCCACACCTCTTCTTATGACGCAGATGACGCTCCTCCCGCAGACAGCGCAAGCCAAGACCTCCGCGCTTCCTTCCGGTACCGTCGCGCAGGTGATCGGCGCCGTGGTGGATTGCCGGTTTCCGGCTGACGCGCTGCCGCCCATCTACACGGCGCTCGTGACGATGATCGGCAAGAATCAGCTCACACTGGAGGTGCAGCAGCACTTGGACGGCGGCATCGTCCGCGCGGTGGCCATGGGAGCGACGGAAGGACTGCGCCGCGGTGTTGAGGTGAAGAGCCTCGGAAGTCCGATTACCGTTCCCGTGGGTCCGACGTCGCTCGGCCGCATGATCGACGTGCTCGGCAACCCGATCGACGGTATGCCCCCGATCGCATCCAAGAAGATGTATCCCATCCACCGCGATCCTCCGCCATTCACGGATCAGTCCACGGAAACGGAAGTGCTGGAGACAGGCATCAAAGTCATCGATCTCATCTGTCCCATTCTCAAGGGAGGCAAAGTCGGACTCTTCGGAGGAGCGGGAGTCGGCAAGACCGTCGTCGTGAAGGAGCTCATCCGTAACATCGCCGAGGAGCACGGAGGGTTCTCCGTTTTCGCCGGAGTGGGGGAGCGCAGCCGCGAGGGAAATGACCTTTATTATGAAATGAAGGAATCCGGAGTGCTGGACAAGACCGCGCTCGTCTTCGGTCAGATGAACGAGCCGCCGGGACCGCGTCTGCGCGTTGCATTGTCCGGCCTCGCAATTGCGGAATACTTCCGTGACGAGGAGCAGCGCGACGTCCTGCTGTTCATCGACAACATCTTCCGCTTCACGCAGGCGGGGTCCGAGCTCTCAGCCCTCCTCGGCCGCATCCCGTCCGCCGTCGGCTACCAGCCGACACTCGCAAGCGAAATGGGTCAGCTGCAGGAGCGCATCACATCCACCAGCAAAGGATCGATTACGTCCGTGCAGGCTGTGTACGTTCCCGCCGACGACTTCACCGATCCGGCACCTGCCACGACGTTCGGCCACCTGGACTCCACCATCGTTCTGACCCGCTCGCTCGCCGAGCTCGGGATCTACCCCGCCGTCGATCCGCTCGACTCCGCCTCCTCCATTCTTTCTCCGGAAGTCGTCGGACAGGAGCATTACGACACGGCGCGCGGTGTGCAGAAGGTGCTGCAGCGGTACAAGGAACTGCAGGACATCATCGCCATCCTCGGCATGGAGGAACTGTCCGAAGAGGACCGTCTCTCCGTTCAGCGCGCGCGCAAGATCCAGCGCTTCCTCTCCCAGCCGTTCTTCGTCGCCGAAGTCTTCACGGGCTTCCCCGGCAAGTTCGTTCCGATGAAGGAGACGGTGCAGGGATTCAAGGAAATATTGGAGGGAAAATATGACAGTATTCCGGAGCAGGCGTTTTATATGAAAGGCGGGATCGAAGAGGTAGCAAGTAGTAAGTAGCAGAGGTAGTTGGTAGTTAGCATCTAGTAGCCAGTAGAAATCTATGGATAACCCTTCTCAAAAATCATTGGCACCAGCACGATCTTTTACGGATCTGATTGCGTGGAAAGAGGCGCATCAACTGGCATTGTATATTTACAAAATGACCATAGGTTTTCCGAAGCATGAGCTGTTTGGATTGACATCCCAAATTCGCAGAGCCGCCGTTTCCATCACCTCCAATCTGGCAGAGGGATTCGGACGGCCATCCAAAGCTGACAAAGTTCATTTCTACTACATCAGTCTATCTTCGGTGTATGAAGTGCAGAACCAGAGTCTGCTTTCCCGGGACATCGGCTATTTGCTCAAGGAGCAATTCAAAGAAATCGCGGATCGCAGCGTTCTGGTTGCGAAACTGATCAATAGCCTTATTCGCAGCATCAAGCTACCAACTACCAGCTACCAACTACCAGCTACCCCGTCATGCTCGTAGAACTCATTACTCCAGAGGGCGTTGCGTATACCGGAGATGCAGTCTCCGTCACACTGCCGACGGCCGACGGCGAGATCACGGTGCTAACGGGTCACGTGCCGCTGGTGAGCGCGCTCGCTCCCGGATCCATGATTGTCCGTTCCAAGGATGGTGAATCGTTATTTGCCGTGGCACGCGGTGTCGTGGAAGTCGGTCCGACGTCGGTTCGCGTCCTCTCCGACATTGCCGACCGCGCGGAGGGTTTGGAAGAAGCCGCCATCGAACAGGCCAAGGAGCGTGCGGAGAAGCTTGTGTCCGAGAAGCGTCACGACGCCGAAGGATTCGCAGAGGCGACTGCCATTCTGGAGAAGGAACTCGCACGTCTCCGTGTCGTTCGCCGCCGTCCATCACGCAGAACACGCCCATGAGTACGATCCCGCCATCACAGGGACAGGCGAGCGACAAGCAGGAAGCGGTAAGCGATAAGCACGCTCCAGCTACCCCACTTCGCCAAGGCTTCGAGGGGCAAGCCAGCTACCAGTCGCCGGAGGCGGACCTCGCCAAGAGCGGGCTACCAGCTACTCCTCAGAACTCTCAAAAAAATTCGAACCTTCTCCAGGGTATCGGCCTCGTCTGGGAACTCGGCTGGATCATCGCCGTGCCCGTCCTCATCCTTGGTTTCGGCGGCGCATACCTCGACAAGAAGTGGGGGACCGCACCGTGGCTGCTCCTCGCAGGATTCGCCATTGCATTCATTCTGTCGCTTGCCGCAGCCATTCATCGGGTCAAAGAGTATTTGAAGACCGCCCCCTAAGACCATTGATTTTTCCTCTGTTTTCTGAAATGTTCCTCTTGCACGCATGACCACACTTGAAACCCCCACACTGGCCTCCGAGCTGATCACTCACATCGGTATCTTCGAACTCCGCAACACCATGCTCATGGCGTGGATTGCAATGGCGATTCTCGCTGTCGCCGCTCTCTCCATCAGAGCGACCAAGTACAAGCGCGTGCCGGGAAGGTTCCAGACTGCCGCGGAAATGATCATTGAAGGGCTCTTCAACTTCTGCGATTCCATCCTGCAGGACAAGAGGGTGACGCGCATCGCGTTCCCGCTCGTTGCCACGCTCTTCATATTCATTCTCCTCAGCAACTGGATGGGGATCCTCCCCGGTGTCGGGAGCATCACCGTTGAAGCGCTCCATAACGGACACGCCGTGCGCTTCCCGCTCTTCCGTTCCATGAACGCCGACGTGAACGTCACGCTCGCATTCTCCATTATCTCCGTCATTTTCACGCAAGTGCTGGGTGTCGTTTCCATCGGCATTCTGCCGTACTTAAGCAAGTACTTCGTCGCGCCGTGGAAGAAGCCCTATCTCATCGGCACGTTCGTCGGCATTCTGGAATTCATCGGGGAGTTCGCACGTTTGGTCTCCTTCACCTTCCGTCTCTTCGGCAATATTTTCGCCGGTGAAGTGCTGCTGGTCGTCACGTTCTTCTTCGTTCCTTACATCATGCCGATCCCGTTCCTCGGTATGGAGATCTTCGTCGGCCTCATTCAGGCACTGGTGTTCGCCATGCTGACGCTCGTCTTCATCAAGATGGCGGTGACCGCGCATGATCATGGGGAGCACCCTTCGACAAGCTCAGGGTCAAGCCGCGAGCTTGATCAGCCGCATCCTGCATGAGTCGCCGCGGGTAGATACCCGCTCCTTTATTTTAAAATTGAAAGCTCGAGCGAATTCCCAAGTTTTTCCTCTCATCCTCTCCTCCTCTTCATCCTCTCCCCCCTCTCCTTATGGCAACTGAAGTTGCAAACGAAGCCGCCGGAACAGTGAAGGCCGTCTACGAGACCGCCATCCTGCTCGGCTCCAAGAATATCGCGACCGCGCTCGCCATGACGTTCGGCCCCATGGGCGCCGGCATCGGCATCGGTCTCATCGGCGGCAGATCCGCAGAGGCCATCGGCCGCAATCCCGAGGCGTCCGCCAAGATACAGACGGCTATGATTCTGATGGCGGCCTTCGCCGAAGCCATCGCCATCTACTGCATCGTGTTCGCGCTGATCATTAAGTTCACGTGATCGTCGTAAGGAAACCGAGGAATCCGACGAGTCCGAGGATTCCGAGGAACATCCGTGAAATCTTATCCGATCATCCGTCTACCATTCCCTCTCCTCATCCATGGAAATCATTTCCACTCTCGGTATCAACGGCCCCTTGCTGATCGCGCAGATCGTCAACTTCGTGATCATCGCGGGCGTACTGACGTACTTCGTCTACCGACCCATCCTCAACCTGATCGACGCACGCAGGGAGAGCATCCGCAAGTCCATGGAGGACGTCGACCGCATCGAGAAGCAGAAAACGGAGATGGAGGAAGCCCGCAAGGTGGAGGTGCGCAAGATCGCGGAAGAGGCGAAGAAGATGCTGGAGCAGGCCAAGGGTGACGTCGCGAAGGAGAAGGACAAGATGCTAGTCGCCGCACGCAAAGAAGCCGATGACTTCGTGGAGCGCGGCAAGCGCCAGCTGGACGCCGAGCGCACACGCATGGTCAGCGACGTCGAGAAGGCGGCATCGTCCCTCGTCATCCGTCTGACGCAGACCATCCTGGAGCGTGAGTTCACGGCAGGCGATCAGGATCGATTGCTCAAGACTCTCGAGAAATCCATTTCCACACCCGCCCATGCCACGAAGTGATCAACACGCCGTTGCGACGGCACTGGCCGCTCTTGCGAGCGTCATTCCGGAGAAGGATTTAACCGCGGTCTGTGACCGTGCGCTGGATTTGATCGCCGCAAGCGGTTCCGCCGATTTCACCGGATTTCTCACACTCGTCGAGAAGGCGCTGGAGCGCAGCGGTCAGGTGGTGTTCGCGACGCTTGCCACGCCCACGGGTACGGTGAGTGCCGAGCGCAAAACATCGATTATTTCAGCGCTCGAGAAACGCCTCAAGAAACCCGTCGTCCTCCGCGAAGCCGCAGATCCCTCGCTGCTTGGCGGCGCACGATTGACGGTCGGCGATGATCTGTACGATCTTTCCTTATCCGGTGATCTGCAGGCCATTGTGGCTGCATGATCTTTCGCAGGAAGAATCCTGCGTTGACCGCGGAAAGCATTCCGCTCCCAATCAGGATGATTAGATCAATCGCACTGTGGGGCAGCAGCCCCGCTCTCACCCATTAGCAACTACCCACTACCCACCGCTCCCGCTCCCCGCTCGTCTATGTCTTCCACTCCCTCCGCATTTCTCGCTTCACTCGAGCAGCGCATCAAGTCCTACAAGAAGGACGTCCGCCGTGAACACGTCGGCACGGTCACCGAGATCGGTGACGGTGTGGCGACCATCGAAGGACTGTCATCCATCGGCTCAGCCGAAATGATCGACTTCGGTCACGGCGTCTTCGGCAGTGCCTTGAACCTCGCGACCGACACCGTCGGCGCGGTTATTCTGGGTGATTACACGAAGATCAAGGCAGGGGACACCGTGAAGGCCACCGGCAAGATCCTCTCCGTCCCTGTCGGCGAGCAGCTGATCGGACGCGTCGTGTCACCGCTTGGTGAAGCCAAGGACGGCGGGCCGGCCATCACGACCGAGAAGCTCTATCCCGTGGAGAAGATCGCCCCGCGCGTCATCGAGCGCAAATCCGTCACCATGCCGCTGCAGACCGGCATCACCGCCATCGACGCCATGATCCCCATCGGTCGCGGACAGCGCGAGCTCATCATCGGGGACCGTCAGACCGGCAAGACGGCCGTGGCGCTGGACGCCATCGTCAACCAGAAGCGCACGCAAGGTACTGAAAGCCCCGTCATCTGCATCTATGTCGCCATCGGACAGAAAGAATCGAAAGTCGCCAAGATTGTGGCAGAGCTCAAGAAGCGCGGCGCGATGGATTACACAATCGTCGTCACCGCCGGCGCGTCCGAGTCCGCAGCATTGTCCTACATCGCACCGTTTGCCGGTTGCGCGATGGGCGAGTACTTCGTCGATCAGGGAAAGGACGTCCTCTGCATCTACGATGATCTCTCCCGTCACGCGTGGGCCTATCGCCAGATTTCGTTGATCCTCCGCCGTCCGCCAGGACGCGAAGCGTATCCGGGTGACGTGTTCTATCTCCACTCCCGATTACTCGAGCGCGCCGTCTGTCTGGACGACTCCCGCGGCGGCGGCACATTGACCGCTCTGCCGATCATCGAAACGCAGGCCGGAGACGTTTCCGCGTACATCCCGACGAACGTCATCTCCATCACCGACGGCCAGATCTACCTGGAATCGGATTTGTTCTACAAAGGCATCCGCCCCGCGCTCAACGTCGGTATCTCCGTCTCCCGCGTGGGGTCTGCCGCACAGAAGAAGTCCATGAAGAAGGTGGCAGGCAAGCTTCGCCTCGACATGGCGCAGTACCGCGAGCTGGCGGTCTTCGCGCAGTTCGGGTCCGATCTCGATTCCGCGACGAAGAAACAGCTCGATCGCGGTGTTCGTCTGAATGAAGTCCTGAAGCAGAAGCAGTTCGAGCCGCTCGGCGTGGGCGAACAGGTCGCCATTCTCTATGCCGCAGTGAACGGATTCCTCGACGATGTCGCAGTCGAACGCGTGAAGGAGTTCGAGCGTGCGTTCACGACGTTCCTCTCCTCCCGCCACGCAGCCATCCTCACCACACTCGAGTCCGAGATCACGAAGGATGTGGAGCCGAAGCTGAAGGATGCCATTGGACTTTTCAAGCGTGATGTTTGGCAAATGTCTTCCGGAGGAGTAGCGAGTAGTAAGTAGCGAGTAGCAAGGTAATTTTGAATACAGTTCCTAGCATTTCTCCGGTGTTTCTTCCCGCACTACCCGCTACCTGCTACCTGCTACCTGCTACCTGCTACCCGCTACCCGCTACCCGCTACCATGAGAAGCCTCCGCGACATCCGGCGTAAAATCAAGGCCGTCAAATCGACACGGCAGGTGACCAAAGCCATGGAGCTGGTCGCGGGTTCCAAGATGCGTCGGGCAGTGCAGAACGCACAGTTACTGCGGAGTTATGCGCTCGCCGCGTGGAAGATCCTCCAGCGCATCGGGCTGCAGGCGGTGGAAGAGCATCCGTTCCTGAAGGAGCGCCCGCTGAAGCGTGTACTCGTCGTCCTTCTGACGTCCGATCGCGGTCTCTGCGGAAGTCTGAACGCGAACCTCTGTCGCGCCGCCGAACGGTACGTGACGACATTGCACGAATCGGGAATCAGCGCAGTTGATTTCGTCGGCGTCGGTCGCAAAGGCCAGCAGTTTCTCGCACGTATGAAGCATCCGGTTGTCGCGGCGTTCCCCGCCATGAGCAACCATCCGGTCTTTCGGGACATCCTGCCGTTGACCCGCTTCATCCTCGGACAATTCAAGGAGGGGAAGTACGATCACGTGGTCGTCATTCATCCGGATTTCATCTCTCCGCTCATTCAGGAAGTCGATGTGAAGGTACTGCTCCCGCTCTCCCGCGGCAGCCTCCGCGAGCTTACCACGACGTATTTGCACGGCAGCAGGAAGACGGCCCGTGAGACCGGCGACGATCTGACGGTATCGTCCGCCGGCATTCTCTTCGAGCCGTCACCGGAAGAAGTGCTGAACTCCATCCTCCCGCAGCTTACCGAAATGCAGATCTTCCAGGCGGTGCTGGAGACCGCCGCCAGCGAACACTCCGCCCGCATGGTGGCCATGCGCAACGCTTCCGATAATGCATCAGACATTCTGGATGACCTGACGCTGACCTATAACCAGACGCGGCAGGCGGGGATCACAGCGGAATTGGCTGAGCTTTCCGCGGCGGCGGCTGCGATGGGATAGAGATGGTTATTGGTTTATGGTTTGTTGGTTCATGGTTTCAACACCAAACTAGAAACCAAAAACCATTAACCAGAAACTGATCATTCCATATTATTTACTCCTGTATGCATCTCCTCCGCCGCCTGTACAACTGGGTTCTTCACTGGGCCGATACGCCCTACGGAACGCCCGCGCTGGCGTTGATTTCCTTCGCCGAGAGCTCGTTCTTCCCGATCCCGCCGGACGTGTTGCAGATAGCGTTGTCCGCATCACGACCGAAAAGGTCGTTCTTCTATGCGCTTATCAGTGCGGTCGGGTCCGTTGCGGGCGCCGTCTTCGGCTGGTTCATAGGGTATACGCTCTGGGCAACGGCAAGCGGATTTTTCTATACATACGTCCCCGGCATCACGCCCGAGAGCGTGGCATACGTCGGGGAGCTGTATCACGATAATGCCGCACTCGCGCTCTTCGGCGCCGCATTCACACCCATCCCGTTCAAGGTCTTCACCATCGCCGCGGGAGTGTTCTCCGAGTACGTGTCACTCCAAACGCTGATCATTATGTCGATCATCGGTCGGTCGCTACGGTTCTTCCTCGTCGCCACTTGCATGTACTTCTTCGGTCCCGCGATGAAGGGATTCATCGAGAAGTACTTCGAAATCGTCACGTTTGCGTTGTTCCTGCTGATTGTGTTGGGGTTTGTGGCGATAAAGTACGCGGTGTGATATTGCGATACCCAAGTACAATATTGGTAACTCACTGACTCTGCGCCGTGCGCCCTCTCCCCCGACCCCTCTCCCGGGCTCGCTTCGGCGAGCAGCCGGGAGAGGGGAGGAGCAAATGCTTCAATGCCGGTTCCCCTCCCCCGGCAATCCCCGCAGGGATCCGGGGGAGGGGCTAGGGGTGGGGGTGACATGAGGAAGAGGCAGTCTCAATGAACGATGAATTGCTTGGTGAGTGCATCATCAGTGAGTAGTTTTTCATTATTGCGCTGGCGGTACGTGCTTGATTGTTGCACCATTGCCGGAAAATCAATGTGTTGTTCAATTTTTCAACGATGCGCGGATCTCTCGGATGCGGGACATCTGAATGTGAACGAACGGTTGTTGAAAATACTCTGAACATGGAAATTGAGAATATAAAAATGTCACTGTACGCTCTCATGTATCCATTCCCCACTCCTCCCATGCCAGCCGTCACTCCGTATGAACGCGCGATGACCTTCATGCGTTCGGCTTTTGACCGGTTGAATCTTTCGGAAACGGAGAAGGATCTCCTTGGCAAGCCGCAGAACATCATCAACTCAACGGTGAGATTCAAGCTGGATACCGGAAAAGAGGCTTCCTTTCCCGCATACCGCGTTCAATATAACAATGCGCGCGGGCCGTACAAGGGCGGTATCCGGTACCACCCTGAAGCAGACATCGAGGAGGTGAAGGCGCTTGCGGCGCTCATGGCCATCAAGTGCGCCGTGGTGAAAATCCCGTTCGGCGGCGCCAAGGGCGGCATTCAGGTGGATCCGAAGAAGCTGAGCAAGGGTGAGCTGGAGCGCATGAGCCGCACGTACGTCACGGTGATCGCGGATTCCATCGGGCCGGATATCGATGTGCCGGCGCCGGATGTGAATACGACGCCGCAGATCATGGCGTGGATGCGTGATGAGTTCGAGAAGACAAAGAAGGTCTACGCACCGGCATTGATTACCGGCAAGCCTTTGGCGTACGGAGGATCACTGGGTCGTGACAAATCGACGGCGCGCGGAGGATTCTTCCTGCTGCAGGAGCTGGCCAAGATCGAGGCGATCAATCTGGAGGATGCCAGAGTGGCGGTGCAGGGCTTCGGCAATGCCGGCTCGGAGATCGCGACGTTCCTGCATGACGCGGGTGCCACGATCGTCGCCGTGTCGGATTCGCAGGGAGGGATCTACTGCAAGAACGGTTTGGATCCCATCAGGATTCACAAGTACAAGCAGAAAACGGGATCCGTTCGCGGGCAGTACTGCAAAGGATCGGTCTGCGACATCGAGCGGATGAAGCTGGACGAGACGGAGACCATCAGCAACGAAGATCTGCTCACGATCGACTGTGACATCCTGATTCCGGCGGCATTGGATAACGTGATTACTTCGAAGAATGCGAAGGACATCAAAGCGAAGATCATCCTCGAGCTCGCGAACGGTCCGATTGCACCGGAGGCCGATGAGATGCTGGCGAAGCGCGGCGTGACCGTTGTTCCCGATGTACTGGCCAACGCCGGCGGCGTTACGGTGAGCTACTTCGAATGGGTGCAGGGCAGATCAGGTAACCGCTGGACGGCGGATCGTGTGGATCACGATTTACGGCGCATCATGCTGCAGGCGTTCGACGATGTGCGCACCGAGGCGCGGCGGAAGGGACTCAGCCTCCGCGAGGCGGCATTCAACGTGGCGGTCGGCCGGATTATCGAGACGATGCGGGTGCGGGGGTGGGTGGGGTGAAGAGTCATGGGGTCATTTGCCGTTGCTTCGCATCATCATTCTGCGGTTGACTGTCCGGTTCCTGGCCCACTGCATTGTTCCGCTCAACACGGCAACGCAATGCGCTCGCCGCCACTGCATAGAAACCGAGAAACATGGCATCCCGTCGCGTCAGTCCTCTTTGCGTATCCGGCTCCGAATCCCGGGTGAATTCATGTCCGTTGGCGTGTTGCAGCATGGGAATTGTGGGGAAAATACGCTGTCTCTTTTGTGACGACATCACCTCATTCTTTATTACAGGTAACCTAGACCCGAGGATTTGAATGCGGCGTTTTCACTCTGGCAACAGCGGTGATCCCTTCTGCTTAAGGCCAAGGTAATTGTCATCACTCACGACCGGTTTCCCCGTCTCCACTTCCAGATTCTTCCGTGCATCTCCCGCAATCTTGCCTCCCTTGTGTGCCGCATCACGGTTCTTCACAAATCCCTGAGCATCCTTGCTCCGCGCGATTTCCGTTGTTGATGCTTCCCCGAGCATGGAGAAGATCAGTTCGAGGTCGTTCATATGATCTCGCAGGTTCTCGCGCTTGAGCCCTTTCTTTTCCTTGTACTCAGACGGCGTCAGACCGAATGCCGCTCTGGAAATCTCCGCCGTCAGAATGGCATATTCCTTCGCTTCTTTCACACCACGCTTGC
>JAQTSK010000033.1 GCA_028711345.1 Candidatus Peribacteraceae bacterium | reverse complement strand
TCACCGACTGCAAAAAACCGTTCAAACATCTCAATGGAAAGGCGCCGCTTGAGATTGCAGGAAGCAGCATTGGTGGCATGGATTACTTAAACCTGACCTGAAAGCTCACGAAATTGGTACGCTATGTCAGGCACGGGTAAATCGGGTTTGTGTTTATGGGATAAGCAAAAACACTACTTCCGGCTATCTTTCTGCTTTGGGTTGAAGCTTCCGAAGAATCTGCGTACTCTGTGAGCCTCGTGGGGCTGTAGCTCATCTGCCTAGCCCGCTCGCGGGGCGTAGAATCACAAGGCATTGCACTCGGAGTCCGTTGCTCCTTTCTTCACATCGTTATCCGGGGCTGTAGCTCATCTGGTAGAGCGCTTCCATGGCATGGAAGAGGTAAGGGGTTCGAGTCCCCTCAGCTCCACCACTCTTCGCGTAGCGAAGGTTGGCTGGTTAATCATTCGGTATCAACCACTTCTGTGACGAAATGAATACTTCTGAGTGAGCCGCACAAATTCGGGACAAAGCAGTTGAAATAGGTTTCCTCTGATGAGCATTCATCTCTGAATACGTAATTTCAGCGTCAGCGATTCATTTTACATTCTCCATTTTACATTCTACATTCCGTCCATGCCCGTCACCCTCCTCCTCGGCTCCAAGTCCGATACGGATTTCGCGAAGAAGATCACCGCCGTGCTGGACGAATTCGGCGTCTCCTCCGAAATCCTCGTCGCTTCCGCGCACAAGGTGCCGGAGAAAGTCGTTTCGATTATCGAAAAGCTCAACAAATCCACCGAGCCGACGGTCATTATTACAGTGGTGGGGATGAGTAACGGCCTTGGAGGAGTCGCAGCAGGATCATCGATTCATCCGGTGATCACCTGCCCGCCGCTCAAGGGTTTGGACGAGTATCTGGTGGATCTCCATTCCTCACTGCGTATGCCGTCAGATGTTCCCGTGATGACCGTCCTGCACCCCAAGAACGCCGCCCTCGCCGCCATCCGCATCCTCGCCGAGGCGGATAAAAAGCTTCAGAAGAAGGTTGCGGAGAGGATTAAAGCGGTGAAGGGCGGGTATTGAGAGGAGTACGGGAATACGAGAGTACGGGAATACGGGGGGCGAAGGGGTTGGAAGTTCAGGGGTGAGGTGGCAGTATGATCGTATGGGAATCACGCTTGATGTGCTCCGTGAAAAGCTCACCGTCTGGAAAGGCTGCGAGCTCGCCAAAACCGCCAATGCAGTTCTTGGTGAGGGTAATCCCAAAGCCACCGTCATGTTCATCGGCGAGGCGCCGGGACAGAAGGAGGATGAATTGAGGCGGCCGTTCGTGGGAGCTGCGGGACAGTTTCTGAATGAGTTACTTGCGTCGATCGGACTCAAGCGTGAGGACGTCTACATCAGCAACGTCGTGAAGTTCCGGCCGCCCGCCAACCGCGATCCGGAGCCGATTGAGAAGGAGCAGTGCATGCCGTGGCTCATGCTGGAGATCGCATTGGTGAAACCCAAGGTGATTGTGCCGCTGGGCAGGCATTCGCTCGGGCACTTCTTCCCCGCGAAGACGATCACCGAGGCGCACGGGAAGCCCTTCAAGCTGACGGATGCCATCACGATTTTCCCCATCTACCATCCCGCCGCCGCGCTGCATAACGGGAATCTACGATCGAGTTTGATGAGTGATTTCAGGGCACTCGGAGAGTATCTGAAACTGCAGGAGACACAGGCAAATTGAGAATGTAGAATGTAGAATGTAGAATTGCAGTATTCCTCATCCTTTTGCGGTTAATCAACCATTATACATTCTACATTATACATTTTACATTCCGCTTTTGACTCTCATCCTCCTCCGCATCGCCACAGCCGGAATCCTCGCGATCCTGTCACTGATGATCATTCTCTTCCGGGTGAGTCCGTTCAGCGCTTCATCGGTCGCGCTGCCGTTCTTCTTCCTGACGCTGTTCCTCGCTATTGCCAGCTTCGGTTCGCTCATCGCTTTCTCCGTCTGGAGCAGGTTGCCCGTTGAGGGGATGGACGTCGGCAAGAAGCTTTCGGTGTCGCTGCGGGAAGGAATTTTCCTTTCCGTCGCATCGGTACTGCTTGTCCTTCTGCAGATTCTGGACGTGTACACGTGGTGGATCGGGGTGCTGGTGTATCTGATTTTTGTGTTGGTGGAGGGGGCGTTGCACTCGTAAGAGGATTCCGATGAATCCGAGGAGTCCGACGAACAGTGGCAGTTCTTCGGTATCATCGGATTCTTCGGTTTCCTCTCATCGGTTCTCTTTCCGAATCCTCTACGCACCGTTACTCTATCTCCGTTATGCCTCTTTCTTCTCCTTGGGACGGCTTCCTCGCGAAGATCGCCGCCTGTGCATCGGTTGCCGATCTGGATGCCATTGAGCATGAATTGTTCGGTCGTAAAGCCGGAGCCCTCACGACTGCACTCAAGCAGCTCGGAGGTTTGGCGGAGGCCGAGCGCAAAACACGCGGACAGGAGTGCAATGCCGCCAGAGTCGTTTTGACGGAAGCCGTCGCTCTGAAGCGAGAGGCACTGAAGTGCAAAGGAATGGATTCGCTTGCCAAGGATGACACGCTGGACGTCACGCTCGATCTTCCGGAGAAGGAGCGCGGCCACGCTCATCTGATTCACGAGTACATCCGCAAGGCCGAGGAAGTCTTCGGACGCATGGGGTTCGATGTTGCGGAAGGCCCCGAGCTGGAGACGGAGAAGTTCCAGTTCGATCTCCTGAATTTCCCCAAGCATCACGCAGCTCGCGACTCACAGGATATTTTCTACATTCACGGAACCAAGGATCCGGAGGATCGTGAACTTCTGCGCGGTCACACTTCCACCGTCCAGATCCGGTACATGCGGCAGGCAGGCAGGAAGCCGCCATTCAGGATGATCTGTTCCGGCAAAGTCTTCCGCAAGGACGCGGATGCG
Organism: Candidatus Peribacteraceae bacterium; assembly: GCA_028711345.1. Taxonomy (GTDB): domain Bacteria; phylum Patescibacteriota; class Gracilibacteria; order Peribacterales; family Peribacteraceae; genus CAINWJ01. The sequence goes on along the minus strand of JAQTSK010000033.1, from coordinate 15,686 downwards.
ACGCACTCACCCATGTTCCACCAGATCGAGGGACTGATGATCAGCAAGGATGTGACGCTGGCGAACATGAAGGCGGTGATGGAGACCGCCGTGAAGAACCTCGTCGATCCGAATGTGGATTTCCGCTGGCGGACCGGCTACTTCCCATTCGTCGAGCCCGGTCTGGAGATGGATCTGCGCTGGCGCGGGGACGAATCCAAGAGCCGCGAAGGTCGCTGGCTGGAGGTGGTCGGCTGCGGAATGGTGCATCCGAATGTGCTCAAAAACGTCGGGATCGATCCCAAGAAATTCCAGGGCTTCGCCTTCGGCTTCGGTGTGGAGCGCATGCTGATGATCCGCCACCAGATTCCGGATATCCGGCTGTTCTTTAATGGTGATCTGCGGTTTTTGAAGCAGTTTTGACAGAATGTTATAAAAGAGACATAATATTTATCTATGGCAAGGCATACTCATGAAGAGTATCAAGCGGCGCTTCAGGAACAGATCGGATTGGACGGTGCGACTGTTCGAATCTATCCATCAGAAGTGCAAGAGGGCTCGGATGCAGTTGGTATCTTTGTCGGTGACACTGAAGTCTGGCATTGTCCGGATCCCCGAAACATCGAGGCGCTGACCGATGATTTTCCGGAAGTACTCAGAGCGGCTGGAGAGGACAGGGAGCGCCGAATCAAAATTTTACAACGATTGCTGGGTGATACGGCTACGCTCGAACGTGTGCGCCAGTCTGCGACTGCATTTAATGCACGCTTGCAAGAAGTGACAACATTTGACGATTCTCAGGATCAAATCCGGGCTGCACGCCAAACCATTCAGCGAGTCGTCTTCGAAGCTTTGCAATTAGAAATTCTCCAAATTGAAGGTGCATTGCGCTAACTAGTATCTTATCCCAAAAGCTCCTCTTTTTCTTTGTACTGCGTTCCTGATAGAGAAAACGCGTTGCGCTGTATCACGCGCCCGTCTCGTTCGTGTTTGTATTTCGATGAGAGTGTGATTGTAAATTGCAGCATCTTGGCCGAGGTCATCGCCATATTCAGTCAGGATTTTCTTGAGGGTTTCAGCAATTTCTTCCAGAAGATTGATAGCACCGTCTTCGTTCATGTAGCCGCGTTCCTGACCTTCTCCTCTGATCTCCTCAGAAAGTCTGCATAATTCCTCTGCAACGACCTTCGGGTCATCCTTACGCAGAATCTCCTTTAGTCTGTCGTGCGCTTCGGCAACGGCTGGACCCATATGTCCGATATCTGCTTCATCTTCATCGAATTTTCTGATTTTGAATGTTGGTTGCATAACACTATTATACAATACAATGAAATAAAAGCAAGTAAAAGTTAAGGTGACTTGTCACTGACTCTGATCAAGATGGTTTGAGATGCGTAGCATCGGCTTGGAGCCGGTCGCCAGGCGTAGTCGACGTGGTGGCTCATGGGCACGATGCCCATGCGACCACGTGCACTATGCACGTGCTACCTCATGCACACTGTGGCGAATTTCGGCAACATTGACAAACTATAAATACAGTTGTATAATTGTGTAAGAGTTCTGCGGTTACACGGCGGAGCCGTGGCAGAGCTCAAACCTGTTCTTTCCTTTTAGGGGGGAAGCAATGAAGGGAATCAATTGCTTGATCGTTCTTCTGGCGGTTCTTTGCCTCGGTTGTACGGGTGCGAAAACATTCGTGTACTTGGACGCCGATGCAGAGTACAAACAGAAGATGATGCTCCATCAGGAAGGTCGCGCTCACGTGACTTTGCGGGTGGAGACACAGGACAGGTAACTAAACCCGGAATCGTGAACTGGACAGGAGGTTCAAAAACGATTCCGGTTTTTTAGAGGTTGTGCTTCTTCCCCCAATTCTCCGGATCAGCCGAGAACTGCCCGATCATCTCCGCCTGCTCGCCGGTGATGTCTTCTCTTTCCTCTGCGATCTTCAGGAGGGCATTGAGCGTCGTCAGCGGATGCAGCCGGATGTTTATTTCCCGTGCCTTTTCCGCCGCCGCCGCAAGCTCGTAGCTGAAGATGGCGACGACGTCGGTGACGATGCACTTTCCTTCCTCGCGCAGCGCCTGCACGGTGTTGGCCGAGCTCTTCATGGTGGAGATCAGATCTTCGATCACCACGACGTGTTTTCCTGGTTTCAGATCACCCTCGATCATCTTCTTGGCGCCGTGCTCCTTGGCCTTGGAACGGACGTAGACGAACGGCAGCTTCAGGCGGTCGGCGACCAGTGCGCCCCAGCCGATGGCGGCGGTGGCGGTTCCTGCGATCACGTCAGCTTCAATGTGGAGATTTTTGACGCGATTGGCCAGTGCGGCAACAACGAAGTCCCGCGCATCGGGATGGCTGTAGATCATCCGGTTGTCGCAGTAGATGGGAGCCTTGATCCCGCTGGTCCACGTGAACGGCGGATCGGTGGCCAATCTCACCGCCTGGATGGCGAGCAGGTATTCTGCGATGCGGTCTCCGTGGGGCATGAGTGAAGTCTAGAAGATGAGAGGATGAGAAGAAAGAGAGATTTCGAAAACGAGGATGAGAGGATTGAGAGGTGAGAGAGGAGGAGAGGAAACACGACGCAGCTTTGTCGACAGATCCTCTCATCTTCTCATCCTCTTGTTCCTCTCATCCTCTCTCAATTTCCTCCTTGGCGATTCGCACTCTTTCCCACACAATGCGCAGGTGCCAGATCCATCGCTCGATGTCCGGCTGAAAGAATTGCTTGATGTCTTTCTCTTCGAGAACAGCAGGCTGAACCTCTCCGCATTCCGCACGAATGAGCTCTGTTGGACGGGTAACATTCTGGATTCCGTCTCCATTCTGGATCCCAAACAGAGATTCATTGATTGCTCCGCAGTTCGATCCATCGTCGATCTCGGCACCGGCGGAGGATTCCCGCTCCTGCCGCTCGCACTCGCATTGCCCGAAGCGCACTGCCTCGGTATCGATTCCACGACCAAGAAGATCGAAGCGGTCGGACGGATCGTCGCAACTATGAAAATTCCGAATGTGGAACTGAAGAGTGACCGCATCGAAGTACTGGCGCATCAGGAACGCTATCGCGAAAAAGCGGATCTCGTGACGGCACGCGCACTGGCGCCGCTGAATGTTCTCCTCGAATACGCAGTTCCTTTGCTGAAAGTCGGCGGTCTCTGCGCTTTCTGGAAATCCACGAAGACCGCCGATGAATTGGCAGCATGCTCAGGTGCTCTCAAGGTCCTCTCCAGCCGCTTCCTCGGGAGTTTCGAGTACGATCTCGGCGGAGCGTGGGGTAAGCGGGCGATCATCTTCTTCAGGAAGGATGCCGCCACGTCGAATGAGTATCCGCGGAAGACAGGGATGCCGAAAAGCGAGCCCCTGTAACAAATGGAGCTCCGATACGTTTACCGCTTTCTACAGTTGCTGCTGCATTGTGGAAATCACGACGACCAGACACGCGACAAAGACAATCACAAACGGAGACAAACCCAAAGTGCGGGAACGCATAGGTTGGCAGGGGGGAATCGGGAACTGGAAAAGTTTATGCTTTGATCAGCTGAGCGCAATTGTTAAATTGTTAAATTGTTCTATTGCTACTGAGTGTTTTGGTTCGCGCATAACAATTTAACCATTTAGCCATTTAACCAAACGGCATTCATATCTACTCTACAACTATGCCGAAACCATATATTCCGAATGACAAGTGGAGCCAGCGCGCCGCCAAGGAGGGCTACCGCGCCCGCTCGGTGTTCAAGCTGATGGAATTGGATGAGCGGTTTCATCTGATCGAACCGGGCATGCGCATTCTGGATCTGGGAGCGGCTCCGGGGAGCTGGCTGCAGTACACGTCGAAGAAAATATTCGATGGACATGCGCTCGGGCTGGATCTGCAGGAAATCGCGAAGATAGCACCCAACGTCACGACGCGCGTGTGTGACATTCTTAATCCCGTGAAGGTCGGGGAGGAATTGAACGCACTCGGGTGGAAGGACGTCGATCTCGTGCTCTCCGATCTGGCGCCGAACACCAGCGGCATCAAGGACATCGATCAGTGGAGATCGGTGGAGCTCTGCGAAGCGGTGCTGACGTTGGCGCAGCGGTATCTGAAGCGTCGCGGGACGGTCGTTATGAAGATCTTCCGCGGGCGGGACTTCGATGCGTTCATCCAGCGCGTCCGGGTCCACTTTCCGGTTCTGAAGATCGTGACGGTCAAAGCGAGCAGGGACAGGAGCAGGGAGGTGTATGTAGTTTGCTCACGGTAAACATAGGATAGAGATTGTTATGATAGAACCGAACCAAATGGCTGTATGGCTAAATGGCTAAATTGCTCGCAAGCGAATTCAGAGTTCCGAGCTGTTAACTTCGGGCATATGTTGCAGTGGCTTATGTAACAATTTAACAATTTAACAATTTAACAATTCTTCGATAGTACGATGAATTACAGTAATCTGCAGCCATGATTGTCTTTAACGACGTTTCCAAATCCTACGGCAAGAAGCATGCGCTCTCACATGTCAGTTTTCGGATCGAGCCGGGCGAGTTCGTGTGTATCACCGGACCCGGCGGAGCGGGGAAGTCCACGTTACTGCATCTCCTGATTCGTCTGGTTGATCCCACGAGCGGTGCCATCGAAGTCGACGGTGCGGATCTCCGGCGTTTGCCGCTGCCCGTTCTGCAGCTGTACCGGCGGCGGACGGGGATCCTCTTTCAGGATGAGCGCTTGCTGCAGGATCGTACGGTGCGCGAGAATGTGGCGTTGTCTCCGGAGGCGACGGATGCAACGGATGAGGTGATCGGCAAACAGGTGACGGCGATGCTCAAGCGTCTGGGCATCGGTCAGATCGCAGACGCGTTTCCTTCGGAGCTCTCCGGCGGGGAGAAGAGGCGGACGGCACTGGCAAGGGCACTCGTGCACAAGCCGAGTATCGTATTGGTCGATGAGCCGACCGGGAATCTCGATGCGGATCAGTCAGGAGAGATCCTCCGCCTGCTCCGGGAAGTGAATGAGGAAGGCGCGACGGTCATTCTTGCATCACAGAACAGGCACGTCGTTGATTCACTTGGAGTCCGCATGATTCGCCTGGAGGACGGCAAGGTTGTGACCGATGCAGCGGGAGGACATATGCAGGAGCGGACAGAGGAACCGGAAAAGCGTATTCGCGAACACGAAGATGTGGAGACAGCGAACAAACATCAGTCCGGAGGGCATGTGAAACCGATCGGAGTGCAGTGACGGAGGATTCCGACGAACAATCGTTCTTCCTCGGACTCGTCGGACTCTTCGGTTTCCTTTACCATTTCAATTTTCCCTTCATCCTCACCGTCTGCGTTCCCCCCTTCACGATCTTGCCGATCGGATAGCAGTCGATCTTGTGTTTTTTGATTGCCTTGATTACCGCAGCGGCATCCTCCGGACGGACGACGACGGTCATGCCGACGCCGAGGTTGAATGTGCGGGTCATCTCCGCATCGTCGTTGCCTGTTTTCTCTTTGATGAACGTGAAGATCGGGAGGATCTTGATCGCCGAGGCATCGATGACCGCATCCGTTCCTTTCGGCAGAATGCGATCGAGGTTTTCGATGATGCCGCCGCCGGTGATGTGCGCCATGCCGCGGAGGATCTTCTTCGGGAATACATCTTTCAGTGCTCCGTAGTAGCACCAGTGCGGAGTCATTATTTGATCGAGGAACGTCTTACCATCCACCGTTTCGTGGAGGATCGCGAGATCTTCGCGGATGAGAGCTCGGACCAGCGTGTAGCCGTTGGTGTGGAGTCCGCTCGATTCCAGAGCCAGCACCGTGTCACCGGCTTGGATCGCCGAACCGTCGACGATTTCCGACTTCTCCACCACCCCGATGCAGCTGGCGCCGAGGACGTACGTGCCGGGTTGCAGCACGCCGGGCTGTTCGGACGTTTCCCCGCCGGTCAGCACGCATCCCTGTTCCTTGCAGCACGCCGCGATGTGCTCGACCAGTGACGAGACAACCTCCTTCTCCAGTTTTCCGCAGACGATGATGTCCTGCACGAACATCGGCTTGGCGCCCATGACGATCACGTCGTTGATCAGGTGGTTGATCAGGTCCGCGCAGATGCCGGGAATCCGGTTGTACCGGAATGCGAGGAGCTGCTTGCTGCCCGGTTCCTCCGTTTTGCAGACGAGGACGGGATGTTTGTAGCCGGGGAACGCACCGTCGCAGAGGGAGGCGAACGCGCCGATTTTGTTGAGCACCAGCGGATTGCCGGTGTTCAGACTCTTCGCCATGTTCTTCTTGGTTTCAATGGCGGCCGGAATGTCGACACCGGCGGATTTGTAGGAGTATTTGGATGGCATGGGGGGAGTGTAGCGGATTCCCAATCGCAGGCGAAAGCCATGGCTTTCGCCTGCGGTGGCTTTCGGCTGCGAATGGAAAATGATTCGACTTCGATATCCAAAACCGACAGGATGACAATAAACGATTCTACAATTGCACATTTCCCCCGATGACCCGCACCGTCGAGTACGCGATGCCGATACCTGCCAGCGCAAACTGTTCCAGAATGTCGCGGCTGATCTGCGTCACGACTGACCGGCGTTTGCCGATCGGCACCACGAATGAAAGTGTGAAGAGGATGCCATCGCCGGCGATGTCGATGTGTACGCCCGGTTCCCCCGGATCATTGCTGCCGAAGAAGAGAGCGGTACGACGATCCTCCTGATGCCGCGCATGTTCGACGAACGGCAACGTCTCCTTGTGCAGGATGATCCGGATCAGTTCCTCCGCCTTCCGCCAGTCACTCTCGTACGTGACGGTGACCTTCATTTCCACGTTCATGAAGTCCGACGTGGTGTTGTAGTTCATCACCGGCTCGCGGAGCAGCAGGGAGTTCGGGAAATAGAGCGTCTTGCCCGAGCGCTCATGCGCATTGAAGATTCCTCCGGTACTGACTTCCAGCATCGTGGTCCTGAGCAGCCCGATGTCGATGATGTCGCCGGTGTGTGATCCGATGGTGATGCGGTTTCCGAGTTTATAGAGTCGTCGCTGGATGATGATGAACCACGCGACGACGTCCTTCACGATGTCCTGCATGGCGACGGCGAGACCCGCGCCGATGATGGCGAGGGAGGCGACGGCACCGGGATGCTCGGCGAAGAGCTTGCTCAGAATCCACAGGATCGCGATGACGTAGATCGAGATGCTCGCGAGCTTTGACAGGAAGTACCGCTTGCTCTTCTGCCCGATCTTGTGGATCAGCCGCCGACGGATGAGGCGGTCGATGATCACCGCACCGACAATGATGAGGACGTAGTAGAGCGAGTTGATCAAGGCGCCGAACTGTTCGAACCGCTGCTGTGCGTTGAGCTTCGACAGCCGGTCCTGCTGGAGTGACAGTCCTGCGTTGAACGCCGCGATCCGTTCTTCGAGGACGGCTTTCTTCGCGAGCAATTCCTGATGCGTCGCGGTGAGTCGCAGCCCCTCGTCCACAGTCGCCCCGTTCTCCGGATTCAGGTAGAGATCCTCCTCGCCGCTCAAGAGATCCAGATCGACTCTCCTGTCGCGGATTTCCTCTTGCAGTCTTCCGATGAGTGCATGCTGGAGATCCAGAGATTTGCTCAGCGATCCCGCCTGTCCATCGTCACTCTTTTCGCTTCCCGCGACGAGTGTCAGTACTTCCTGATCCGCCAGTTTGCGCATGCGCGCACGTTCCTGCGTGATGAGTTTCTCGACGTACGGATCGGGTTTCTCCTTCTTGAGTTGCGCCTGAAAGAGCGATGTCAGGTACGTCGCATCGTAGGTGACAGCCGCCTGAACGGGTGCGACGCCGAACGTGGCGGCAAGCGAAAGTATGATGATGGTGATGCTTCTTCTCATGCGCGGAGTGTAGCAGAGAGGGTCAGGGTCAGGGTCAGGCGGCATCAAAAAAATAGAGCCGCAAGATCTTGCGGCTCTATGTTATTGATCTAGTCCTTATCCCAACAACCCCGCTCCATACAACCCCGCGGTCAGCACCGACACCATCGACATCAGCTTCACGAGGATGTTGAGCGACGGACCCGACGTGTCCTTGAACGGATCGCCGACCGTGTCGCCGACGACGGCCGCCTTGTGCGCAGGACTTCCTTTGCCGCCCAGAGCGCCCGTCTCGATGTACTTCTTGGCGTTGTCCCATGCGCCGCCGCTGTTACTCATCGACATGCCGAGCATCATGGAGCTGGCGAGTGCGCCGGCCAGCAATCCTCCGAGTCCTTCTTTGCCGAGAATAAATCCTGCGACGATCGGGGAGCCGATTGCGAGCAAGCCGGGGAGGATCATCTCGCGGATGGCGGCGGACGTGGCGATGGCAACGCACGTCTCCGGATCGCCGTCGGCGGTTCCCTGCATCAGGCCGGGGATTTCTTTGAACTGTCTGCGGACTTCTTCAATGATCGCCATGGCGGCGCGTCCCACCGCCCGCATGGTGAGCGAGGAGAAGAGGAACGGGATCATGCCGCCGATGAGGACACCGATCAGTGTTGTCGTCTTGGTTACGTCCACGACCTCGATCTGCGCTACTTCCTTGAATGCGCCGAAGAGTGCCAAGACCATGAAGCCGCCCACACCGATGGCGAAGCCCTTGCCGATGGCCGCAGTCGTGTTGCCCGCCGCATCCAATGCATCCGTCGCCTTGCGCACTTCCGGCGGGAGCTTGCTCATCTCCGCGATGCCGCCGGCGTTATCCGCGACCGGTCCGAAGGCGTCCATTGCGAGTGTCATTGCGAGTGTCATGAGCATTCCAACGGCGCCGATACCCACGCCGTACATGCCGGCCTGTGAGAATGCGATGCCCATGGCGGCTGCGATGACGAGCGTGGGGAGCGCGGTCGACATGTAGCCCAGAGCCAGTCCTTCGATCAGCACGGTGCCGGGACCGGTGGACGAGGCGGCCGCCAATCTGCGGACGGGCTTGTACGCATGGGAGGTGAAGTACTCGGTCAGGAGGCCGACCGCCACACCTGCGACGAGACCTGCGACCGTTGCCCAGAAGACGCCCATCGCGACTTCAACGGGCAGGAATGATTTCGCAAGCCAGAGTGTTCCCAGGATGCCGAGGACGGAGGCGACGAGGAGACCGCGCTTCAGCGCACCTTCCACTCCCGCAGGATTATTTGTCCGTACGACGAAGGTAGCAATGATGGACGTGACGATGCCGATGGCTGCGACTAGCAGCGGGAAGAGGATGGCTTTCTCAAAACCCCATGTCACCGTGAGTCCGACGAGCATGGTGGCGAGAATTGATCCGACGTAACTTTCAAACAGATCCGCGCCCATGCCGGCGGTGTCGCCGACGTTATCACCCACGTTGTCCGCGATGACGGCCGGATTACGCGGATCATCTTCCGGAATGCCCGCCTCCACTTTGCCGACGAGGTCCGCACCGACGTCCGCCGCCTTCGTATAGATGCCGCCGCCGACACGTGCGAATAATGCGACACATGATGCGCCGAAGCCGAAGCCCGTGAGCGCCTCCAGAGCCGTCGCCATGTCCGTCTTCGTGAGAAGAATCATGAGGGTCGCCGTGAAGCCGATGATGCCGAGACCGGTGACGGAGAAGCCCATCGTCGCTCCGCTGGAGAATGAAACCCGCAGCGCTTTGATGACGCTCGTGCGCGCCGCTTCCGCCGTGCGGACGTTGGCCATGGTTGCCGTCCGCATGCCGATGAATCCGGCGAGTGCGGAGCACAGAGCGCCGACGATGAAGCTGACCGCGGTGAACGGTGCGGCCCATGCCGATCCGATGTTGGCGGCTCCCGTATCAACGAAGAGGTAAATCAGAATCGCCGCGATCACGATGAACGGAACGATGACCGTGTACTCCTGACGCAGGAATGCCATCGCTCCGCGACGGATCTTTCCCGCGATCTTCTGCATAACCTCATTGCCCGTCGGCTGCTTGCCGATGGAGACGCGTGCGATGAGCGCGACGATGAGAGAAACGACGCCCGCGCCGATGGCGATGTTCAGACCGGAGGAGAAGGACAGTGCGACCATGGGAGAAAGGAGGGAAGAGGAAAGGGTTTGACGTATCTTGGGGGGAAGGGGACGGAAGGGGCAAGCCGATGCCGCCGAACAGCGTTTGACAATTAGACGAAAAGTAATGCATTAACAGTTTTCATTCAACGGCAGATTAGTTGATTCCGGAAGAATAAAGACGTCGGTCGATGCGGCGTTTGCACGAAAGCTGAATATTTTGAGTGCGGTTCATCTTACGGACTGAAATATTTCCATGGATGAATTGATGCGGACTAACGTCGGAACAGTAATTCTTTGTCGGTACGCGCGTTCGGCATATCTCAGACAATTCCCGATGACATTGCCTGATGCATTATCAAAATAGTTTCATATTGATCTTTCGTTTCTTCGATTGTGCTCACGCGAGAAATTGTTATCAATAAGCCATGAAAACACTATGCGCATGATCACTATTCTGTGAATAATCTCTCGGAATATTTTGAATGTGACAAATACAGAGATCGATTTTTTGGCGATACTAAGACAAAAACACGCTACACATTCAACGCGGAATTCTTCACACACGCGATCTTCTCCGTAGAATGACCGAATAGATACTCTTACTTCATTTCCCTTTTATTTTTATGGCCAAGGCAAAAAAGACCAAGAAGACGAAGAAGCCGGTCCGTCGCGCTCCGAAGTCGAAGGCGAAGAAATCGAAATCAAGGAGGTAGTCGTTGCGACTCCTCTGATAGAACGTCCTCCGAAAGGGGGACGTTTTTTAGTTCTGTTGTTGGGAAAAAAATGCCGAATATTTAAAGATGATCGTTAAACAGCTTGATCAGCTTTGTCAGCAGGAGTCCCTCCTTCGCTGTGAGCAGCACTTCGTTGCATTCGCCTCTTCAAGTTTGATATCTGAAAATCAACCGCAGCTGTCTCAGGAAGAGGAAGACCATACCCTTTGGCAGCTTCTAATGCAGCGAGCACTTCCGCATCTGTGGACTGTGGTCTTCCTTTCCCCTCGCCAATGGTTGTAGGACCACTCATAAGAACATTGTATTGAATTCTCACTCTGAGTCAAGGAACATCATTCGGCGTAGCTCAACAATTGAATTGTGCCAATCAATCAACAACAATTTCCTCATCTCGTCATATGATAAGCACATTAACGATGCTCCGCGAACTTTCTCCTCCCTCTGATCGGCGCTCTCTCCACGAATCCCATTCCACCGTTTCCGTCCGTCACGGTTCCCTGTGGCGGCGCATTTTCGCATTCGCGGGTCCGGCGTACATGGTGAGTGTCGGGTACATGGATCCCGGCAACTGGGCGACGGACATCGAGGGCGGGTCACGGTTCGGGTACGAACTTCTCTGGGTGTTGCTTCTCAGCAATGTCATGGCGCTTTTGCTGCAGACGCTTGCGGCGCGCATGGGCATCGTCGGCGGGGAGGATCTGGCGCAGGCGTGCCGCGGCATGTACGGCAGGGGAGTGAGAATCGTTCTTTGGCTGCTTGCCGAACTGGCCATCGCCGCGTGCGATCTGGCGGAGGTGATCGGCACGGTGATCGGTCTCAAATTGCTCTTCGGATTACCATCCGAGTGGGGAATTCTCGTCACGTTATTCGATACGTTTCTTTTGCTCGGACTCCAGCGTTTTGGCATCCGCAAGATTGAAGCGATCATCGTGACACTCGTCTTCACCATCGGCGCGTGCTTCGTGATCGAGCTGTTCCTGGCGCAGCCTTCCTGGGGTGACGTGTTCCCGCATCTGCTTCCGACATTCTCATCCACGTCACCGTTCATCTTCTCCCATCTCGATGCGCTGTACATTGCGGTCGGCATCATCGGGGCGACGGTGATGCCCCACAATCTCTATCTGCATTCCGCGCTCGTGCAATCGCGCACCATCGAGAAGACGACCGATGGAATGAAGGAGGCATGCAAAATGAATTTGCTGGATTCCTTCCTCGCGCTCAATGCGGCGTTCTTCGTGAACGCGGCCATTCTGATTCTCGCCGCCGCGGCCTTCGGTGCCAACGGCATCATCGTCAGCTCCATCGAAGACGCGCATCGCCTGCTGCCGCAGTTCCTCGGTGCGTCGGTCGCGGCCACGCTTTTCGCGGTCGCACTGCTCTGCGCGGGGCAGAGTTCCACGGTGACGGGAACGCTCGCCGGTCAGATCGTGATGGAGGGATTCCTCTCCTTTAGGATGCGACCATGGCTCCGGCGACTCCTGACGCGCATGATCGCCATCGTGCCTGCCGCCGCCGTGATTCTGCTCGTCGGCGACAGCGGACTGATGAGTCTCATTGTGGTCAGTCAGGTGATTCTTGGTTTGCAGCTGCCGTTTGCGATTATTCCTTTGCTGCAGTACACGAATGACCTGAGAAGAATGGGCGATTTCGTCAGTTCCCGCTGGGTCCGCATCGCAGGATGGATCATTGCCGGGCTCATCACGATTCTCAATGTCGTGCTGATCACCGGAGCCATCCGGCATTGGTCGGAAAATCTGATCGCAGCGGGTCGTTCACCCATCGGGATTCAGATAACGCTCTGGCCGCTCCTGATCGTCGCGCTCGGTTTTCTCTTCTGGCTGGTAGCGAGTCCTTTCATCGGTCGTCGCAGAGAACGGGAGGTGCCGGAGGCGGCGTCCGTGGATGCGATCGTCGGCTCGCTCACGGAGCCATCATTCAGAAAGATTGCCGTTGCACTGGAACATTCCCCCGATGATGCGAAAGCGTTGAGCCACGCAGCGGCTCTTGCACGGACGCACGGTGCGGAACTGGTGCTCATCCACGTCGTCGACGGCGTCGGTGCGCAGTGGTACGGCGATCAGACGAGGGATGAGGAGGAGCGTCTCGATCAAGCGTACATCCGGCAGCTGACGGAGAAGCTCCGGTCCACCGGATTGCGCGTGAAAGGGATTCTGCGCTATGGCACACCATCCGTAGAAATCATCGCCGCGATCAAAGCAGAGCAGGTCGATGCCATCGTGCTGCGAGCCCACGGTCACGGATTCATCAAAGACAGAGTTTTCGGCCAGACCATCGACGCCATCCGTCATGCCGTGAAGATACCGGTGATGGCGGTGAGATAAGCGATCAGCGTACAGCGTTCAGCGAACAGCACGATATCCGATTGATTATTTGCACACTGATCGCTGATCGCAGACCGCTAATCGCTCCTGCAGGAGTCATAGCTGTATCCCGCTGAGTTTTGCTATACTCCTCCCCATGACAGCCTCCTCCCTCACCATCATCTACTCGTCGTTCAGCGGTCACACGGAATTTGTGATCGATACGATCGAGGCTTTCCTGAAGAAGACGCTTCCCGCACTCGTGATCCGTCGGATTCGGGGAGAGCAGGCTCAGCGGGAAGATCTGGAGAAAGCGGAAGCGTTGCTGCTCGGGTCCGCGACGTGGAACACGGGCGGTGCCGAAGGCCAGCTCAATCCGTATATGCTGGAACTGCTCGCGGATAAGGCGAAGGACATCAAGCTTCCGGGCAAACCCATGGCATTCGTCAGTCTTGGCGATGATCGGTACTACTACACTGCCCGCTGCACGGAAGCTTTTCTCCGGTTCCTGCGTGAATCGGGCGGCAAGCAGATGCTGCCGCCGCTCATCGTCGTGAACGAACCCTACGGACAGGAGGAACGGATCACAAGATGGGCGGAGAAGTTGGCGGCGGGAATGAAATAATTTGAGGAACCCGAAGAAACCGAAGAAACCGGGGAGTCCGACGAAATTTTGTATTTCTTCGGTTGCGTCGGATTCTTCGGATTCCTCGGGATCCTCCCCTCGATACTTGGCCAGAACATGACTTAGCAATGGCTTTCTGCGAGAGCCACGCGTATGCTCACCGCTCATTGAATCACTTTTTATGCCCCATACGACTCCGACCACACAACCGACACCCGCTCCGACTCCGGCGCCCGTCCCAGCTGACTTACCCTCATTTCAGACCCTCGGCATCCAGCCGACATTCCTGAAGATGCTCGAACAGCGGAAGATCACGGTTCCGACCCCCATTCAATTGCGTGCGATTCCCATCGCGCTGCAGGGCAGTGACGTCGTCGGCATCGCACAGACCGGCACCGGCAAGACGCTCGCCTTCGGTCTTCCGCTTCTCCAGAGATTGGCGAAAGGAGGACGTGCGCTCATCATTCTGCCCACGCGTGAACTGGCGCAGCAGGTCGATGAATCGCTTGCACCCTATGCCGCCACCATGGGCATCCGCACGGCGGTGTTCATCGGCGGCGCGTCCATGTACCTCCAGCGCCAGATGCTGAAGCGTAATCCGCGCATTCTCATCGCGACTCCGGGGCGCTTGAACGATCACCTCGAACACAAGACCGTCACGCTCAAGGAAGTCACCGTTCTGGTGCTGGATGAAGCTGACCGGATGCTGGATATGGGGTTCAAGCCGCAGATCGAACGGATTCTCCAGCACGTCCCGAAGGAGCGGCAGACGATGCTGTTCTCCGCCACCATGCCGCAGGAGATCATGCGCCTGGCGACCGTGCATATGCGTTCGCCGCTCCGCATCGAAGTGGCGCCTGCAGGCACCGCCGCGGAGAAAGTGGAGCAGGAGCTCTTCATCGTTCGTCGCGAGCAAAAATTATTCCTCCTCGCATCATTGCTGACGGAGCACAAAGGGACGATTCTGATCTTTTCCCGCACCAAGCACGGTGCGAAGAAGATCACCCATGCCATTCAGCAGATGGGTCACACCGCCGCGGAAATCCATTCCAACAAATCTCTGTCACAACGTCGCGAAGCCCTCTACGGCTTCAAGTCCGGTCGCTACCGGATTCTGGTCGCCACCGACATCGCCTCGCGGGGCATCGATGTCTCGAACATCGAGGTGGTGCTGAACTTCGATCTGCCCGATGATCCTTCGGATTACGTGCACCGCATCGGCCGGACGGCCAGAGCCGGCAAGGAAGGTCTCGCCATCTCGTTCGCCACGCCCGATCAGGCCAAGGACATCCGCGACATCGAGCGTCTGATCCGCACACCCATCCGACGCAAGACGTCCCCGACGATGCCGCAGACGCAGTTCGATGCAGTGCCGGAATCCTCATCATTCCGCCCGCGCAGATCCTTCCAGCGCCGTCCGCAGCAGGGCGGGGGAGGAAGGCAGAGCGGGGGACAGAGGAGGTGGAGGTAGAAGTCGAATTTCTTTGCGCTTTACAGGTGCCACAATCCCGTCTGTTGCGCTTTGATGATCGTTCAGGGTGACATGCTGATTCGGGTGTTGTATTCCGAGCCAAGTTATACGAGATTAGCTTGAAAGTTACCGTAGCTGCGGTTCGACTTTCGACAAGCTCAGGTCGCCCTGAGGAATTCGAAGGGCGAAAACCGCAGCGGCGGCGATTTTCGAATCGCCGCTACGGAGATAAAAGATTTGAATCAGGTTCATTCCGTATCAAAGATTCGGAGACGTCGTTAATCGTCCCTTAATGAGAGGGAATTACCATGGTGGGTCTTTCCATGGTCCTACTTCCTTTCCCCCACTCTGCCTATGCAATTCCGTCATCTCATCGCAGGGATCGTTGGGAGCGTCGTCCTCCTCGTCATGGGGGGTACGGTCGTGTTCGCGCAGTCGTCGAGCGAACTCACCCTCGGTTCCAGCGCCAATCCATCGGCATTCGGCAGCGGCCTCACGCTCACAGCAACAATCACACCAGCGACGGCGACCGGCACGGTCACATTCAAAGACAACGGCACCACCATCGGCACGGG
>JAQTSK010000032.1 GCA_028711345.1 Candidatus Peribacteraceae bacterium | reverse complement strand
CTCGAACTGGCCCATGTTCGGTGCGTTCATGCGGAAATACGCCTGCAGCGGATCGCGTATATTCAAGTTCTTCGGAACATAGAGGAAGGTTCCTCCGCTCCACACCGCGCCGTGAAGCGCAGCAAATGCGTGATCCGTCGGCGGCACGACCTTCATGAAGTATTCCTTCACGAGATCGGGGTGTTCCCTGAGCGCCTCGTCCATGTTCAGGAAGATGACCCCGAGCTTCGACCACTCCTTCTTTAACTTGTGATAGATGATGTCGCTTTCGTACTGTGCGCCGACACCGGCGAGGAGCTTGCGCTCGGCCTTGGGAATCCCCAGCCGATCGTAGACTCTGCGCACTTCTGCGGGCACCTCGGCCCACGAATCCGTCTCCGTGATTCCCGGACTGGCGTAGTAGATGATCTGATTCAGATCCAGCTCCGAGAGATCCGGCCCCCAGGTTGGAAGGGGTTTTGATTGATATATTTTGAACGATTCCAGCCGGTGCTCCAGCATCCACTTCGGCTCATTCTTGTCCGCCGAAATCTTCCGCACGAGTTCTTCATTCAAGCCGCGAGCCAATCCCTTGAGGTACGGCGCCGGATTGCCGGAGTCGAAGGTGGAGCGGGAGAGGCCGGAGAAGATGGTCCTTTTTTGCATGAGAACTCAGTTTATACCACACTGCATCTTGTCTAATGACATTTGTAAGCATAATTTCTGGCACAACGATCAAGGATAGAGCATGTTTCGCCATGAGCGTTCCTTGCCTGCGCAAAACGAGAACGCCCCTTCATCAACAATTATTTTGCTAGGGACAATCCCAATCTCCGCCAGGAGAAGGGAGAGCAAATGGTCTTTCTTGTTCGGTCAGCGTAAGAATCGCACTTTTCAAGATCTTCATCGGTTTCCCGACACGCCCTTCTGCAGCTTGAATGGCAGCTGCCCCAGCCGTTTTCCAATCAGAAACCCCATCCTTCTGGGTAGGGGCAGTCGTTCGGTCTGTGCGGTCAGCATGATCAATCATGAGCAAATGGTACTTTTCAATAAAATCTTGTCAATTTCCTCTCTCCTCTTTGGAACAAAATTTAGAAAGCAATCAATCTTCAAACTCTCTCGCACTTTCAAACCACCTTCGATTCCGGCTCATCCGCAAACTTGCAAGTCTCGGCATTATTGGAAGGTCGGAACAGGAACGTTTGCATGAAAGGTATTCTTTTGTGTACACTATTGTTATACTTTTTCTTCTCCACCCATGACAACCCGCACAATCGGCATCAAGGAGTTCAGGCAGAACCTCACGAAACTGAGTAAGAAGGCGAAGAAGGAGAAAATCTGTTACATCGTGATGAACCATCAAGAGCCGATGGGGCGATTCGAACCGATTGATGAAGATGAGCTCATCATTGAGAAATTCTGGACGGAGATTCAGGAGGGATTGGACGATGTGAAACACGGTCGGGTGTACACTTTGGATGAAGTCATGAAGTCCATTCATCAGCGCAAGAAGAAGTGATGCAGATCATCCTCTCAAAGAAGGCACGCCGGGACATGGAACAATTAACAACTGCTACGGCAGTTCGCATCGAGAAGAAGTTGCGCTGGTTCGCTGCACAGGAGAACCCTCTTGCATTCTCCAAACGTGTGCAGCACCCCACCCAGATGCTTTTCCGCTTCCGGATCGGCGACTATCGGGCAGTGTTCAGACTGGAAGGGCGAACACTGGAAATCATTTTCATTCTGACGGTGAAGCACCGACGAGAGTCGTATCGTGACATCAACATCACCATTTCTTACGTTCCGGCCATGCCTCCTGATGCGAAGAATCGGGAGTCGCCTTAGTGTCTAACCCCCCCGTATCCCCGTCACGACCATTGCCAAACCCAGCTCGTCGTCTTTATTGAGCACAGTGGATTTCCCATTACAGCAGACGATCAGATGGAGATTGGCAGACAGATAATGGACAAAGATAAATATGGTTATAGAGTCGGATAGTGAGCATGAGAGAACTCTCAGAGACAGAGCTGGAAAGAAATTTCCGGAGATTAGCCGGCAGAGTCTCAGTCCTGTTGTACCCGAATGAACTGTCGAATCGAGTTTGCGCATCGGCTCTCGGAATCGCAGAACGATTGCGGAGTACGTTTGCACTGAAACCGAAGCTGCCGAATATCAAGGATGGGTGGAGATTCAAAGACCTCACTCTCACCATTCAGGAAATAGTTGGGCGACTCACGATGGAAACGCTGCCAGAGCACACAGGGATACCGGCTGACGATATCACCTACCTGACGGCGCTGAGCCGGGCACATGAACGGTTTTTGATGTGCCGGAATTAATGACGCGACGAAGAAAAACGAGTTTGAATGATGCCTCTCCCGGGCAAAAGCTCCTGAACTCGACTGTGGATCTCCGCCATCTCTTGTTCTGTCAGAGGGTCTCCGACGGCAAGAAGAGCGTCGTCCCCGATAAGCTCAACACGAACTCTTGTACCTAGTTCGCGAGCAAGACTTGTTTCGACATCAACTTCCTGAACGAAATCATCCAGTCGGGAAGGAAGCGGTGAGCCGTTGCCACACACGAATCTCCTCAGGCGTTCACCAAATTCATCAGTGTTTTTGCAGACGCGCAGGAGTGGCACCAATCCCCATTCTGCCAACGTGCCTGCAGAAACTCGGAGCGCGGTATCAGGGTCCCTTACCATTGCCGCCACCGATTGACTAACATACTCACGACCAGCCTGCTCCTCCTTGGAAGATTACTCTCGAAGAATGATGCAATATCAGCGATAGCTTGTCGCCTATGAGGAGCAAGAGTGTTTCGCGACAACCAATTCTCAAACAGGCTTTGAAGCCAGCCATGAGAACCGTGAACGTGCTCGGTCAACACAGGCGGATGCCAAAGAAAAGAAGTTACATCTGAGGCGGCGACCCAGTGCGGGACCTGTGTGAGCAGTGAGCCGGCAGCGCAGTGTCCTTTGCCCACGAAGGCACAAATCCGGGCTCCTCTCATTCGAAGATTTTCAATATATCTCGCAAGAGAATCTTTAACAGCTACGTTATCTCCGCGTGAATCTACGCAAAGAGCAACATTGAGCTTCGCAGGATCTCCGATGGAGGAAGTGCCTGAATGAAGCGATTGCTTCGCAAGAGCAAGAGGATTTTCAATTTCAATAAATTTTCCTCCCGGCCCTGTCCTCATCAATGATCGAGTAGAAGCCATCGCCGAAGCATCAAGTCTGGTTGTCAGGGGAAGGACGAGGCTGTTTCTGTTTTCTGCATCAGCGATAAGAGTATTCCAACTATCGCCAGGATTGCCATGACCTGATGCAAGGATAGGCACAAATCACTTATAAACTATTTTATGATATTTGTCAATGCCTAAACCCTCTCACCCCCGTCACGACCATCGCCAAACCCAATTCATCGGCTTTCTTGATAACCTCTTCGTCTCTGACAGAGCCACCTGGCTGGATCACCGCACCGATGCCGTGCTTCGCCGCTTCGATGATGGAATCCGGAAACGGGAAGAAGGCGTCACTCGCCAGCACCGATCCTTCCGCATTTTTTCCGGCACGCTTCAGAGCAATGAATGTTGAATCAACTCTGCTCGTCTGACCGCAGCCGATGCCGGCGGTCATTGCGTTCTTCGCGAGAACAATGGCGTTCGACTTGGCGTGCTTCACGACCTTCCATGCGAACAGTAAATCGTTGATCTGCGCTTTGGTCGGCCTCTTCTTCGTCACGCACTTCAGATCCGCTTCGACGATCTCCCGCGTGTCATCATTCTGCACGAGCATCCCGCCGAACGCGGAGCGGTAGATGATGTTCTCTTTCAATTGAATATTGTCCATCGCGAGAAGACGGATATTCGGCTTCTGCTTGAGCAATTCCAATGCTCCCGCCTCGAACGACGGAGCGAGAATCACCTCCACGAAAATCTTCTGATCCAGAATTTTTTTCGCGATGACTTCCGTACACTCGCGGTTCAAGGAAATGATGACGCCGAATGCGGAGAGGCGGTCCGTGTCGTAGGCGCGTTGAAACGCTTCGTCGATGTTCTTGTGCGATGCGATGCCGCTCGGATTCGCATGCTTCACGAGCACCGCCGTCGGTTCCGCAAAATCGGACGACATACGCCACGCGGCGTCGGAGTCGAGGATGTTGAGGTAGCTCAGAGGTTTACCCTGCAATTGGGACCAGCCGGGTTTCTGGTTTCTGGTTTCTGGTTTCTGGTTTCTGCTCATGTCGAAGAACTTTCCCCATTGGTGTGGATTCTCACCATATCGTAGTTCACGGCCATTTGTGAGGACGATGCCCTGTGTTGTCCTGTTGGTCATGAATTCCGCCACAAGCGAATCGTAGTGCGCCGTATGCGTAAACACTTTTCCGGCAAGCTCACGCCGCAATTCGGGTGTTGTATTTCCGGAAGACGCCAACTCTTTCGCAACGCGATCGTAGTCGGCCGGATCGCAGACGACCGTAACGGAACTAAAATTTTTCGCGGCACTCCGGAGCATCGTGGGGCCACCGATATCAATCTGCTCGACTAATTCCTGATTCGTAATTCCTGAGTCCGGATTCTCCTGTGATCTCTTGAATACTTTCTCAAATGGATACAAATTCACCACCACGATATCGACGGGCGTCACACCCAGTTCCGTAGCCTCCCGCACCTGCGCGGGATCTTCGCGGTTGAAGAGTACACCGCCGAGAATGAGAGGGTGCATGGTCTTCACGCGGCCGCCGAAGCACTCCGGAAACTGCGTGATCTTCTCGACGTAAACTGCGGGGATGTCCGCCTCTTCGAGGGCCTTGAATGTCCCGCCGGTCGAGACGATTTCAAATCCGCAATCATGCAAAATCCGGGCGAAAGGAAGCAAGCCGGACTTGTCCGAGACCGAGAGGAGGGCGCGCCGCTTGGGATTTGGAACGGGGTGACTCACCGGATTGCAGTGTAGCGTGCCGGACGAGAGTTGTGAACGGAGGGATTTTCTGCTACAATACTGAGATTATGATTGTCGATCCGACAACGCCGCAAACAGGCCCGATCAACCCTCAAAATAAAGCGGGGGTGCAGCAGCCTACAGGACGTCGGATCCTGATCGTTGAAGATGAAAAGCCGTTGAGCCACGCACTTGCCATGAAGCTGAAGCACGACGGCTTCGAGACGGATCTGGCGACGAACGGGGCGGAGGCCATCGAAAAGCTCAAGGAGCAATCGTTCGCGATGGTTCTCCTCGATCTCATCATGCCGGTCGTCGACGGCTTCGGGGTGCTGGAGGAGATCCGGAGTCGCAAACTGAAGACCCCCGTCATCATCCTCTCCAATCTGGGACAGGACGAAGACCGGGCGAAAGCCAAGGAACTGGGTGCCGTGGACTACTTCGTCAAATCCAACACTCCCATCGCCGACATCATTTCCCGCGTCAAAGACGTCATCCGCTGATCCCATGCAACTCAACAATCAGGAACTCGGCAAGATCTTGGTCGCCCAGAGCTACCTTTCGGAAGAGGAGCTGCAGGACGTCCTCCGCGAAGCCGGGGAGCGGCGCGTCGACATCCCGTCAATTCTGTTTGAGCGGAGACTCCTTACATCCGATCTGCTGGAGAACGCACTGTGCGAGTACTACAAACTGCCGTTCTACGACGTCGGAGGAAAGCCGCCGAGCCGCGACGCGGTTGCCGCGCTTCCGGAAGAATTCGCACGGACCAGATCCTGCATCGTTGTGGACTACGTTCCGAAGCAGAGCATCACGGTCGCAACCGCTGATCCGCTGCAGGACGGCCTGGAAGAAGCGGTGCGACTGAATGTCGGCCAGCCCGTCATGATCCGCGCACCCGAGAAGGGAGCCAAGGCGAAGAAGAGCTTCTGGGCGAAAACAGAGCATCTCCCGGAGCCGTTCGCAGGAAGCGTCACGTTCTGCTACGCGCCGAAGGGTTCCATCAGCAATGCGTTCACGCTCTACCACAAGCCGCTCGCGACGCGATTCCAGGCCATCATCGGGGAGCAGAAGAAAGTCGCGCCGGAAATACTCGAGGAGATCTTCCAGGATGCCATGATCTTGAAGGCGTCCGACATCCATTTCGAGCCGCAGGAGACGGACGTCATCGTGCGGTTCCGCGTGGACGGCGTGATGCACGAGGCGGGACGTCTTCCGAAGCAGTTCTACGAAGGCATCGTGAACCGCATCAAGATCGAGGCGAACCTCCGCATCGACGAGCACTACGCCGCGCAGGACGGGGCGATCCGTTACAAATCCAAGACCGGGACGATGGACGTCCGCGTCTCCATCATCCCCATCGTCGACGGCGAGAAAGTCGTCATGCGTCTCCTGTCCGAGTATGTCCGGAACCTGACGCTCGCAGACCTCGGATTCTCGGATCACTACCGCGACATCCTCGAACGCGCCGCGCACAAACCGTTCGGCATGATCATCACCACCGGACCGACGGGATCGGGAAAATCCACGACACTCTACGGTCTCATCAAGATGCGGAACCGGCCGGACGTGAACATCTCGACTATCGAAGACCCGGTCGAGTACAAAATTCCGGGGATCAACCACATTCAGGTCAACGTCGGGACGGGCCTGACGTTTTCGAAGGGGCTCCGTTCCCTCGTGCGCCAGGATCCCGACATCGTCCTCGTCGGTGAAATCCGCGATTCCGAAACGGCGACCATCGCCGTCAATGCGGCATTGACCGGACACCTGCTCTTCTCCACGTTGCACGCGAATGATTCCGCCACCGCCATCCCCCGTCTGATCGAAATGGGGGTGGAGCCGTTCCTCCTCGCATCGACGCTGGAAGTCATCGTCGCACAGCGATTGGCGCGGCGAATCTGTCCGAACTGCCGTTTCAGCTTCACCGTGACGGCGACGGAAGCGCGCTCCCTCTTCCGCGGGGCGGAGCACTACTTCACCGGCGACGAACTCGTTCACCTCTACCGCGGGAAGGGCTGCCAAGCCTGCGGCAACACGGGGTACCGCGGGCGTGTGGGTATCTACGAGCTTCTGGAGGTAACGAAACACATCGAGGAACTCATCACGCAGCGCAAGAACAGCACCGCCATTCTGATGGCAGCGCGTGAGGACGGCATGAGCTTCCTGTTCGAGGACGGGCTGGACAAGGCGCGAGCGGGACTGACGACCATCGAAGAGCTCATGCGTATCGCGGCTCCGCCCGATGAGGTGTTCTTCAAACACGCAACTCATGCCAATCGAACCGATTCCAGCACAGGCGCGTAGCACTTCGTTGTCCGTGACGACAGCAGGATCGTCCGCAGCAGCAGCGCAGAACACGGCAGGGAAGACCGACGCGACAGCCGGTCCGGCCGCAGTTGTCACGTCGCCGGAGAAAGAGAGTGCGATGAGCGCCATTCTCGCCAAAGGAGGGCAAACGTCCGTGACCGGATTCAAGCGGTTTCTTGCCGGGCTCAACAACATGGGAATGGGGAAGGAGAAATCGCAGTTCATCGAAAATCTCGCGATCCTGCTCAATTCCGGCCTCTCGGTCATCGATGCGCTCCGGACCGTTTCGTCGGAACTCCGGAACCGCGCCATGAAGAAGGTGGCGCAGCGGATGATCAACGAAGTGGAGAACGGCATCGCCCTCTGGCGGGCGATGGATAATCAGTGCCTTTTCTCGGCGTACGCGCTCGCACTCATCCGGATCGGCGAGGAATCCGGCTCACTCTCGAAGAACATGGAGTATCTCGCCGTCCAGCAGGAGAAGGATCGGTCGCTGCGATCGAAGGTGAAAATGGCCATGATCTACCCGTCCATCGTCATCGTTCTGACGATGATCGTCACGCTGGGACTCGCATGGTTCGTGCTGCCGCAGCTCGTCGGCGTTCTGGTGTCCTTGAACGCCAAGCTGCCGCTGCCGACCCGCATCATCATCTGGGTGGCCGATTTCTTCGGGGATCACGGAGCGATCGTCGTGCCGTCCATCTTCGCGGGACTCGTCGTCTTCGCCCTCCTCACGAAATACACGGCACTGAAGGGACCGGTGCAGCAGACGATTTTCAAGACTCCGGGCATCGGAACCATGGCGCGGTCGGCGACCATCGCCAGCTTCGGCGTAATCCTCGGGAGCCTGCTGCGCGCGGGCGTCCCCATCGTCGATGCTGTTCAATCCCTTGCCGATGTGACCGACACCGTGCGCTACCGGAAATTCTACGGACGCCTCGCCCGTGAACTGGAGGTGGGGCAATCTTTCAGTTCGGCCTTTAAAGCCATTCGTGAAACCACAGGCGTTCTCCCCGCATCCGTCCAGCAGCTGATCATCACCGGCGAACGGTCGGGGCGTATGGCGGACATGCTCCTTAGGATCGCCGACATCTACGAGAAAAAAGCCGAGGAAGCCGCCGCCAAGCTGCCGGTCGTACTGGAGCCGATCCTGCTCATTTTTATCGGAGGTCTGGTCGGGACCATCGCCTTCGCCATCATCGTCCCCATCTACTCCGTCGTCGGATCGATGGGGAACGCTTAATCTGCATTCCTCTCTCCATGAAGCACACTATTCTGCGATCGGCATGGATACTCAAGACCCTTCGAAATCCGGTGTCTCCAAGATATCCGGACAAACCCGAGTTGAGGAGGGCAAAAGGGCAAAAGGGCAAAAGGGCAAGATGTACAACTTTTTGCCCTGTTGCCCTGTTGCCATCTTTCCTTTGTATGTCCTGGCTCATTGCTCTGAAACAAGCGCGACGCAACACCGGGGCCGGATTCACCGCCATCGAAATGGTCATGACGATCGGCTTCATGAGCATGGCCGCCGGTCTGGCCGTTCCGATGGTGCGGGAATACCGGATGCACGCGGACATCGAGATCGCCAGTCAGCACATCGTCCAGGCGATACGAAGCGCTGTGCTTCTTTCCCAGAGCGGGAAATTCGATGCTGCGTGGGGTGTGTATGTGCCGGACGGCGTCCTCTTCGCCGGAGATTCTTACGCACTGCGCAGCGACGAGCACGATTCCGTCTTCGTGATTCCGCGGAGCATCGAGATTCATGGGCCGACGGAGCTCACGTTCGCGCGGATCACGGGGCTTCCGAACCGACCGGCGGAATTTTGCGTCGAATCCGTCGCGTCGAACGGCCATCGGACGCTGTCGATGGATCGGTACGGTCTGGTGACGGCGGGTCCGGTGACGGACGGGGCTTGCGACGGGGACGCGACCGGGACACTTCTTGCCTCGAACGGGAATGGGTTACCGCTCACGGAATCATCCGCGCAGGAAACGGAGGAGATTTCTGCGGACAATGCAGACAGTTCCGTGGAAGAGGGCGAATCCGTCAATCTGACAGATGACGATTCGGTGAGTGAGGTGACCGATTCGCAGCTACCGCAAGATGCCGATGTGACCAATGACAATGAGGGGGAGGCGTATCCGACCACCGTCGATGCGGACGACACTTCCACCGGAACGGATTCGTCGGAAGGAGGAGGAACGGAAACCGGTGATACGGAACCGGTTGATCCGATGGCAGACGTCTCCGGGGACACAGGAGACGAATTGATTCCGCAGGACGGTGCGGAAACGGGGGCGGGAACGGTTCCTTGCTATATCCGCCATGTTCTCGATCAGGACAGCGGAACGCTCATGACAGTCGGAACGAACGACATCACGGTGCGGGTGCTGACGGCGGAAGGAACCTACGGTACGGGAGGTCCCGCGATCAGCGTGCGCGGTTCCGTTTCCTTAGACAACGGCGCGTCGTGGTCCGCCATCGGCAACGGCGCTCTTCTCAGCGGAGGAGAGGAGATGTCGCTCACCAATGTCGCTCAGGGGACGGCGCTGACCCTCAAAATGCAGGGGCGGTACTCCTGGCTTTTCAATAAAACAGTCCGCTCCGATGAAGGGAACGGCCGGATGATCGTACTGCAGAGCGGCGATCCGTTGCCTTCGTATGACGCATTCACGAACAGGGTCACTCTCCCGGTCGCGCTTCGCGCACTGATCGATGATGCCGGCAGAGTCATCCTGGAACCAAGGAGTCTCCTCTTCCTGACGGAGTTCGATCTCCTCGACAAGAGGACAGCGGATTTCCGTGACGCCATCGTCCTCGTGACATTCGCGGAGAAGGCCGGTACTTGTACGGACGAAGCCAATCCGACCGTGAGCATCTCATTCAACCGGCTTACGAACATGGGCACGGGCGATGCGACCCGCATGCTCTTCGCAGGCCCCGATGCACTGCCGTTCACGGAGGATCAGTCCATTCCCCTGATCGATGACAACGGCTCGGTCATCGTCGACGGTGGACTTCGAAGAGACGTGCCTGGTTTGGCGCTGGAACGCGGAGACGGCTGGCTGCGCATCCTGTCCCGCGGCACGCATGCGAACAGCTCCGGCAAGGAGATCATTGATGCCGTCATTCACATGGAGAACGCGTCCATCACCGAGATCCAGAACGATACGGGTGCGGACGCCGTCGAGTTTCCGGATGACGGCCTGTCGGATGACACGTCCAGCGGCGACGAGGTGGTTCCGGCGGCGGACCATAGGAGCGTTCTTTTCAAAACCCGCGTAATCGCCGACAACGATGCGATCTACATCCGCTGGGTGCCGGACGCGATGCTTGCCGCAACGGACACGTTGAATGCGGCGGCGCCGGAAGCACCGGACGCCGCCACGATCGATCCGTGCGCCGTTCCTTTCGAGGTCGGCGCAACCGGCATGCTCACGCTCGCATCGGAGGCGGACATCACCATCCGGATACTGGGAGTGAACGCCGTTGTCGGCGGGGAAGGAAGCCCCGGTCTCCTCGTTCGCGGTCGGTTGTCCACTGACGGGGGCGTCCATTTCGATTCGCTGTGGGACAATCGAGTCCTGACCGGGAATGAAACCGCCGTGTTCCGGCAGCTGCCGGCGGGAAGCGTCGTTGCACCCGGATTCACCGGACGTTACTCGTGGACGGTCAACCGTGACGTCACGGCCGGCTTCACGACTGACGCACTGCGCGTCGTGCGATCGGGCGGAGAGAGCGAAGAACTGCGCATCGCGATGATGCGAGGCACACTCAAGGCCTCGCTCCGCGGCCTCGTCGATCGACAGGGGACTCTGCTTCTCGGTCCGCGGGATATCGCCTACCTGATCGACATGGGGGACACGTTGCCGCGCACGTATCAGGACGTCGTTGCGGTCGTCACCGTGGAGAAGTCCTCGCACGGCAATGTCTGTCTGACGCAGGCAGATTCGACCGGCTCGACTTCCTCATCTACTTCTTCGTCATCGTCCTCTTCCCCTTCGGTCACCGTCTTCGACACGGACATCGACGGCATCCGTGACGAAGTGGATCTCTGTCCGGGGACCGTTCTTCCCGAGCCGACACCGTCGAGGTCCCTTCTCTTAGGTCGGTTCGCTCTGACGGAGCCGACCGGTTCTGAAGCGCTTCCTGCGTTCCGGAAGGGTCCCTCGCATACGCAGAGCGAGTACACGATCGCGGACACCCGCGGGTGCAGTTGCACGCAAATCCTCGACGCAATCGCTTCGCCTTCCTCCACCGGATTTTCCGGAGAAGCGGTCATTGAGCGTCAACTCAAGAATCTCTTCCCGTTCTACGTCGATACGTCCCGGAAATTCGGATGCACGAAGGCGATTCTCAAGATCGTCGCAGGACATTGACCTCTTCCGTTCATGAATCTCTTCACCAGCGCACCGGCAAGACGCCTTCGGCAGGGAAGCCTCCTTCTCGAGGCGGTGATCGCGATGGCGATTTTCGCGATCGTTCTCACGAGCATCGGGCTTGTCCTCGTTGTCGGCGAACACCAGACTCTCGCGGCGGGATACAAGGTTCGCGGGACGTATCTGGCGGAGCAGCAGCTGGAAATACTGCGGCAGATGCACACGCCCGACACATCCGCAGCCATCACCCCGGGTACGCACGGACTCATCCTGGGCCAGGGCGGCCTCGGATGGATGCTCTCCGGCACATCGGCCTCGGACGGCCCGTATCAGACGTCAGTGGAGATCACGGCGCTCGGCACGGACTGGTTGGGTGTCCGTTCGAACGTGCATTGGCAGATCGATAGAACCCGCTCCGGTTCCGTGGTGCTCAGTACCTACCTGACGCATTGGGACAGGCCGAAGGAGATCGGGGATTGGTCGCAGCCGCAACCTCTGAAGGTCGTGACGGACGGCGGCACGCCGAACTTCCGGAAGATCGCAGTCAGCGGACAGTACGCATTCATCACGGGCAGTGTGCAGGACGGAGGGAGGAAAGCACTGTACGTGTTCGATTGCTCGTCCAACCCGCCGACGGAAGCGGCAACCGGCTTCAACATCGCCGCGTCCGCCGAGGGAATCGCCATTGCCGGCAACCGGCTGTACCTTGCGACGGATGAACCAGGACGACAGGTGCAGGTGTACGACATCTCGTCGCCGTCGACGCTGAATGAAACCAATCTGGTTGCGAGCTACGGCTTACCAAACGCCGATCTCCGTGCCGTTGCCATCGCGGTCTACGGCACCACGGTGTTCGTCGGCACGAACGACAATACCGTGGATCCGCAGTTCTACGCCCTTCGCATGAGCGAATCGGGACCGATGACGTTACTCGATTCCCTCCGCATCGAAGGGAGTGTCGTCGATATGAGCCTCCGCGACGGGTACGGATACCTCGCAACGTCATCGAACTTCCTCGAAGTGCAGGTCGTGGACTTGTTTGACCCGACACAGCTGTCCAAAGCCCCCGGCATCGGGATGGTCTATGAGCCTGGGGTAGGGATTGGGGTCGGCGCTCAGACGATTGCCGTATCGGGTACCTCCGCACTGATTGGACGATTGTCCGGCGCGACCTTCGAAGAGCTCTCGCTCTACGACCTTGAAAGCTCCCCCGTTCCGCCGCCATTATCGGACAAATCAGTTGAGCGTGGAGCAGATGTGAACAGTCTGGCCATTCTTCCCGGAACGCAGTACGCGTTCGGAGCAGAAAAACAAATCCTCGACGAAGAGGAAATCTACAGGTTCACGGTGCTCGATCTGGTTGCCATGATGCGAAATCAGAATCCGGTGCTTTTTTCCTACAATGATCTCGTCCGACCCGCGCGCGGCGTGGCGTACGCCACCGACGACGATCCTCTTTACGACGATCTCCTCTATGTCATCACCGACAAGGACCTCCTCATCTTCGGCCCCGGATGACGTATCCCATTTCCCATCTCCGGCTTTACCGAGCGAACGCGAAGCGAGACGGCTACGTCCTGCTTCTCTCGGTGCTGCTCATCAGTGCCGTGGCGGCTGTCGTTCTTCCTTCACTCCTCTTCCTCGGCATCAATTCCGGACAGGTCGGAGCGACCATCGGGCAATCGGCGCAGGCGTTGGCCGCGGCACAGGCCTGTGCCGAGTACGGTCTCCTGCGCCTCAAGGAAACGGTCGACTACCCGGGGAACGAGGTGTTGTCTTTGAATGGGGCGGCGTGCGCGCTTCTTCCCGTCGGCGGGATGGGTAATGACCATCGGTTGCTCTGCAGCGAGGGACAGGCGGGAGACACGATCCGACGTCTGGAGATCATCGTGAATCAGGTCTCGCCCCGGATGGTGATCGACTCCTGGCAGGAGGTGTCTTCCTTCTCCCTGTGCCTGTGACGTACTCCCGTACCAGAAACGGCTCCACGCTCATCGAGATGGCACTATTTCTCGGGATCGTCGCCATCATGAGTTCATCGCTCGTCGGCGCCTTCATTGCCCTGCAGGAAGCGCGGATCCGGCAGCAGTACATGTCGGAAGTCGGGCAGCGAGGAGCGCTCCTGCTCGGTGCGATCACGAAAGCTGTCCGGTCGGCCGAAGTCATCGTGAGCCCCGTCCCCGGGAATCCGACCGATACGCTCGTTCTACAAATGCCCCAAAACGATCTGAATCCGACGGTGTTCATGCCCATGAACGGAGGCAACCTCCTCCTCATCGAACGAACGGGCACGGCTGCACTGCTGGGTACCCGAGTCACGGTGTCCGATTTGCGCTTTCAGAACGTTGAAAACACATCGATTACGATGTCATTCGACCTGCATGTGCTGCTCCCGACCATGCCGCAGCGGATGTACACCGAGCATTTTGCGGGAACATCGACACTGACGCCGAAAATGCAGAACAATGGCGGATGTCCGTCGTGTCCGGTTCCGACCTGCACCGGAGGACGGTACGAGTGGCACTATTGTGACAACGGTGCGTGTACGGTGACGCCGAAGCAGGTGGGGTGCTGAATGCAAGAAAGGCAAAAGGGCAAAAAGGAAAGAGGGCAAAATGTACCGTTGCCTTTTTGCCCTCGCTTGCCCCTCTCGCTTTTGTCATTTCCTTCGATTCTTCTCTGATCCGGCTATAATGCATCTATGCTCTGCTTCCATCGTCGCGGCTCTCTCGTCACGCAAGTCCTCCTCGGTATCGTTGTCGCAGTGGTATTGATCGGCATCATGGTCTTCGTGATTAATCCTGCACGACAATTCCGCGAAGCGCGCGACGCACAGCGGATGGCGGACATCGAAACGATCATTGATGCGATCGTCGGTTATGCCCGTGATAATGATAACCGATTGCCCTTCCCCCTGACCGTCGAACCGACGCCGATCTGCCGGAGCGGCGTGAATCTGAATTGCGGACAGCGCATCAACCTCAATTTTCTCACCGGCGCTTACCTGACGGCGATCCCTGCAGATCCGGAGGATGCCACTGCGATCAGCACCGCATACACGCTGACGTGGGACGGAGTGCGGATCACTGTTGCGGCACCGTTCGCCGAACAGGTTGGAACGATTGCGGTCGAGCGGATCGTCAAAGGAAAGAATCCGTAAAACAGAAGGGAACCGAGGACTTGTTAAGAACTATCCTCGTAACTCGTCACTGAGTCTGCAAATCAACTGTAAACAGATGACGTGACCTCGCATGGGCACGAAGCCCATGGAACCACGCGCACGATGCGCGTGCCACTGCACAAGCTGCAGAGTCAGTGACTAAGTTACCGTGGACTCGCCGGTTTCTTCGGAATCCCCTTAATACAACCTCACGTCAGCATGACTTTACTAATTGCATCCGAATCATATTTCTTCGCGAATCCAAGTGCTCTTGATCCACATGATGCCATTCTTGCTACACTGGTGTCCACACGACATGGAGATTCCTCCATGCCTCTATTCCTTCCCTTTCCCTCTCTTTTATGTCTATCCGTTCACTTCGACGGGGGTTCACGCTCATTGAGCTGCTCCTCGTCATCGGCATCATCGCCATTCTGGCCGCCATCGTCATCGTGGCCATCAACCCGACCAAGCAGTTGGCGGACGCACGCAACGCGCAGCGCCGCGCGGACGTGAATACCATCCTCAATGCCGTCTACCAGTATTCCATCGACCAGACGGACGGATCCATTCCTTCAAACATCACATCAACGGCAACGGAAGTTTGTACCAATGCAGTCGAAGCAACCTGCGATACCGCCTCTCTGATTTATCTCGGAGAACTTACAACCGATGCCAAGTATCTGGTCTCCATCCCGACCGACCCCAAAGCCTCGACGACCAACGGAGCCGGTTACCTCATCAATAAGGATGCAAACAACCGCATCACCGTCGCAGTTCCTTCGACATTGGAGGAGAACGACGTCTCCATTTCGGTCACCCGCTAGTTCGGTCGGTTTTCATCACCCTCCTCCGGAAGTCGGGGGAGGGTTTTTGTTGACGGGGAGCGGGAAAAGGCTGGCCGAACATGCAAAAAAATGCTAGAATGTGACGATGATGCAGGCTGCTCCCCGCACACCGGCGGCACACTCCATCCGGAAACGATCGCTGCGTGCATCGCTGTTTCTGGAAGTTTTCATATTACTGATCATCAGCGTCGCCGCCGTAACGATCACGGCTTTTATTCTGGCGTCACAGGAACTGAGGTCCCGCACCGTCACGCAGATCAGTGCCGCCACGCAGTCCCGCGCGCTGCTGCTGGAGAACACGATTGCAAAGCAGCGCGAACAGATCTCCATTCTCGCACAGGACCCGAGGCTTGCCACACTCCCCTCCGTGACGAGGCTTGTGGGATTTAAGAAATTGCTGGAAATAGATCCTCAGGGAAACACGAAAATCATTGCCGAGGCGCAGGACGGCGGACAGGTCGGCAGCGCAACACTCTCCGCTATTGAGCCTGAAACGAGCATGTTCCACCCCGTCATTTCCGAACAGGGTTGGACATCGTACGTCATCGCCGCTCCGAAGAACGACGAAAGCGGGCGGCAGGGAATGATGGTCGCAATATTTGACGCGGAGCCGCTCATCGCACAGATTCTCCGCGTCGACTATCTGGGAGAAACGGCGGAAGTGCTGCTCACGACGACCGTGAACGGCGAACGTATCCTGCTGCGCGGCAACAATCACACACTGTCACCATTGGTCCTGCGTGTACCGTGGGAGATGGGCAACGTGACGGGGCAATCGCAGGGAATGTACGAGGGAACGGACTATGCCGGAGTCGAGGTCATCGGCGCGTACAGACATATCCTGTCCATCGGCTGGTCCGTCGTGGTGAAAATCGACCGCTTCGAAGTCGTCGGCCCGCCCATGAGGATCGCCATGAATCTCGCCAGCGCGGGATTGTTCTTGGTCGGATTCTTGTCGCTCAGCATGTACTTCCTCAGCAAAAAGATTGTCGGACCTCTCGAAGAGCTGACGGTAAAATTTGAGGGGCTGGAAACCAAGAGATGGAAGTTCGGTCGCTCGATCTTCACGGGGAACGAGTTGGAAGCGGTCGATACGGCAGGAGCGGATCTGGCTGAACGATTTCGCCATGCACACGATCATCTGGAATCCATCGTGCAGGAGCGGACGGAAGAGCTCCGATCACAGCACGCGGAAGATGCGGCGATCATGCAGAGCATGGAAGACGGATTGGTTGTCACCGATGCGCACGGAATCATCTCCTACGCCAACAACGCCGCCGCCATGCTCACCGGATGCACGGCGGAGGATTTGCACGGCAGAAAGGCCACGGACATGTTCCGTCTCGTGACGAAAGAAGACCAAACTCTCGATGAATCCACACACCCGATCACGACGGTCCTGCACGCTAAAAAAAGCTGGCGCCCCCGGATCGATCCGGAGATCACGCTGGTTCGCAAAGATGGAAAGAATGTTCCGCTGCAACTCCGGGTGACCCCCATACTCTCGGAGCAACGATGCATCGGATCGGTGGCTCTGATCAGGGATATGACGGAGGAGCGCCGCATCGATCGGATGAAGTCTGAATTCATCACGCTCGTATCGCATCAACTGCGTACGCCGCTCTCGTCGATGCGGTGGTATCTGGAGATGCTGCTGGGCGGGGAAGCCGGAGCGCTGAAGGGCGATCAGGAAACGTACGTGAAGGAAGTCGATGCCGCAAACTCCCGCATGGTTCAACTGGTGAATGCACTGCTGGAGGTGTCCAAAATCGAACTTGGAACATTCACCCTGCACCCGACCCCCATCGACCTGAGGAAGCTGACGGACGAGGTTCTGAAGACGTTGCGAGCGATGCAGAGCAACAGGCATGTGAGCGTGGAATGCTCATCCCCCGACATCCCTCTTCTGGTCGCTTCCGATACGTCGCTTCTGACGCTCATCATTGAAAATCTCATCAGCAATGCCATCAAGTACTCCGGCGGAGGGTCGCCTGTGCAGATCAACATCGATCGGACGGCGGATGGACAGTACGCGATACTGACGGTTCGCGACCGCGGGATCGGGATTCCCTCCGCCCAGCAACGTTTCATCGGCAAGAAACTGTTCCGCGGAACGAATGCAATGTCACTGGACACCGACGGGAACGGTCTCGGTCTCTACATTTCATCCATTGCTGCGGAAACGATCGGTGCGAACATCAGTTTTGACAGTACCGAGGCCGAAGAAACGACATTCTCTCTGAAGATCCCCCTGCTCCGGCAGAGCGGCGTGTCCGCATCACCGGACATTCCTTCTTCCCCCGCACGGAGCACTATTCCGGGCGAGCGGAACGGCAAGAAATAAGCGGGGTGTGTGTGGTTCCGGCTGCGGCACTGAGGCGCCTTCAGAGGATTTCCTCTCTTTTTCTGTAATGCCGGCGGGGGTGCCGGCGTTTGTACAATCATCATGCTCACCGGTTTGATTCTCATCATTCTCTATCAGGCTCAGCGCCGACTCTTGAGGAGGCCTCTCTCGAGGGTAGCTGCAACCGGCATCATGATGTCATCGGAATGCTCCGCTTGACTCTTTCTATCCACCCTCACCCCCCACCCCATGGATTCCCGCAACTTCTACCCCGTCCCGTTCCTCGAGAAACTTCTGATATCTTCCATTCTCTCCATCACGACGATGTGTCTGCTTGCCGCGAGCGTGGCGCACGGAGCACTCTGACAGCGATTCATGATCCCTGCCGTGTCGGTACATCCCGAAAGGATGCTTTCACGGCGGGGCGGAGGAGGACGATCAAAGTGAATACCCCCAGAGTTACGTTTTCTTCATCAGTCCGACGTCCATTTCATCCAGCGCCCGGTTGACCAGCGCATCCGCGCGAACGTTCTGTTCTCTGGGAATATAGACAAAACTGAGTTGGGGGAAGTGGGCTTTCAGTTCCAGTATTTCCTCGATAATCGGCCGGAAACTCTCCATCTTGACGCGGTATTCTCCGTTGAGCTGCTTCACAACCAGCTCCGAATCCAGATGGCAGATCAGGTGGTTCGGGCAGAAATCCTTGGCGATTTTCAATCCGGCGATGAGCGCCTGATACTCGGCGATATTATTCGTGGCGATCCCGATGGATTCACCGTACTCTCGAAGAATTTCGTCTTTCAGCGGATCGATGAGGACGCAGCCGACCGCCGCACGCCCCGGATTGCCCCTCGAGCCGCCGTCGGTATAGAGGTGGAGTGTGCCGCCGACCGCCAGCGGCTGCTGCTCTCCGGGAATGCCCTTCTCCAACTCCTTCGTCACCAGCTCCGCGATGAACTGATCACGGTCTTTCGCTTTCGGGAAGATGGTCTGGAGTTTGCGTTCGAGGGAGGCGGGGAGGCGGACCATGGATGAAGTATAGCGAGAACCGGAGGTCGTGGCAGCGATACCTTATTACGCCTTTGGTGACTTTTGCGACTCGTGAGGTGAGATTAGTGACTACGAGTAGAGGAAAGAAGCTCATACAAATGTGTCCATGATCGGGAATCTCCCGCTGTGAAAACAACGAGTGTTTTATCA